>JANMNT010000264.1:0-8493 GCA_031368465.1 Burkholderiales bacterium | reverse complement strand
CGATAGTTGATCGTCTCGGGCTTTTTGACTTCACCATACGACCATGAGCGAATTTTTTCCGGCGACGCAAGGCCGATCTTGATTGCGTCGAATTCTTCTTCTTGCGTAACTTGCTTGAACAGATCTAGTAGAGCTTTCATTTAGTACTCCAAGTATTTGGTTTGGACGGTGGCTTGATTGCGGTGTGACGGCAGGTGGTGCGCATGCAAACAATCAGCATGCACACCAACTCGCTGCTATCGCGCCATCAATGCCGCTCCAAATCAATATCAATCGCAAGCGAACGGATTTCCTTGACCAACACGTTGAACGATTCAGGCATACCCGCCTCGATCTTGTGCTCGCCCTTAACAATGGATTCGTACACTTTTGTACGGCCATTGGTGTCATCCGACTTGACGGTGAGCATTTCCTGCAGCGTGTAGGCCGCACCATACGCCTCAAGCGCCCAGACTTCCATCTCACCAAAACGTTGGCCACCGAACTGCGCCTTGCCGCCCAGCGGTTGCTGGGTCACAAGCGAGTACGGTCCGGTTGAACGGGCGTGCATTTTGTCGTCAACCAAGTGATGCAGCTTCAGGATGTGCATGTAGCCGACGGTGACCGAACGCTCAAACGCTTCGCCCGTGCGACCGTCGTACAACGTCGCCTGGGTTTTGGTTGCGGTAAGTCCAAGCCGCTTGGCGGTCTCGTCGTCATACGCCAGATCAAGCATGCCGCGAATTTCCGACTCCGCCGCGCCGTCAAACACCGGCGTGGCAAACGGTACGCCGTTGGTCAGATTTTTTGCCATTTCCATGACTTCGACAGATGACAACTCTGCAAGGTTCTCTTTCTTGCCGCTGGTGTTGTAAACCTTATCGAGGAAGCCGCGAACCTTGGTCTCTTCGGCGCCGGCTTTCAGCATGGCACCTATCTTGTGGCCCAATCCTTTTGCCGCCCAGCCCAAATGTGTTTCCAGAATCTGTCCGACGTTCATCCGTGATGGCACGCCCAACGGGTTGAGGACGATATCCATCGGCGTTCCGTCTGCCATGAACGGCATGTCTTCGACTGGCACAATCTTGGAGATCACACCCTTGTTACCGTGACGGCCTGCCATCTTGTCACCCGGCTGCAGGCGGCGTTTGACAGCCACATAGACCTTGACCATTTTTTGCACGCCGGGCGGCAATTCGTCACCCTGCGTCAACTTGCGTTTCTTTTCGTCAAACGCCTTGTCGAATTCCTTGCGCGTCAGATCGAGCGCTTCTTTCAGGGTTTCGAGTTGACGTGCGTCGTCGTCGTCGGTCAAACGGATGTCAAACCAATCGTGGCGCGGCAGATCCGTCAAATACGCCTTGGTAAGTTTGTCACCCTTGGCGAGTTTCTTAGGCCCACCTTTGGCGACTTTGCCAATCAGCATCTTTTCAATACGCTGGAATGCGTCGTCTTCAACAATACGCAACTGGTCGGCCAGATCCTTCTTGTAGTCCTTGAGCTGGTCGTCGATGATTTGTTGCGCACGTTTGTCGCGCTGGATACCTTCACGCGTAAACACCTGGACGTCGATGACGATTCCCGAAATTCCCGACTGAACACGCAATGACGTGTCTTTTACGTCGGATGCCTTTTCACCGAAGATTGCGCGCAGCAATTTCTCTTCGGGAGTCAACTGGGTTTCACCTTTTGGTGTGACCTTGCCCACCAACACGTCGCCGGCTTCAACTTCCGCGCCGATATATACAATGCCCGACTCATCCAAACGGCCAAGCATGCGTTCGGACAGGTTGGAGATATCGCGGGTGATTTCTTCCGGCCCCAACTTGGTGTCACGGGCAACTGCCGTGAGCTCTTCGATGTGAATCGAGGTGTAGCGGTCTTCAGCAACGATCCGCTCGGAGATCAAAATCGAATCTTCGAAGTTATAACCGTTCCAAGGCATAAATGCGACCAGCAAATTCTGCCCGAGCGCCAATTCGCCCATGTCGGTTGATGCGCCGTCGGCGATCACGTCGTTCTTGGCCAGAAAATCGCCAACCTTGACCAGCGGACGCTGGTTGATATTGGTGTTTTGGTTTGAACGTACGTATTTGGTGAGGTTGTAGATATCCACACCAGCTTCGCCCGCATTTGTTTCATTGTCGTTCACACGAACCACAACGCGGCCGGCGTCGACGAAATCAACACGGCCGCCGCGACGGGCAAGTACCGCTGTGCCCGAGTCCATCGCAACGGTGCGTTCGATACCCGTACCAACGAGTGACTTTTCCGCACGCAGGCAAGGTACCGCCTGGCGCTGCATGTTTGATCCCATCAAGGCGCGGTTTGCGTCATCGTGCTCAAGGAACGGGATCAACGATGCGGCGACCGACACAATCTGTGCGGGTGCGACGTCGATATAGTCGATGGTTTCCGGGCGCGCCAACATAAATTCGTTGTGCTGGCGGCAGCTCACCAACTCATCCAGAAAATGACCAGCCTTGTCGGTATCGGCATTCGCCTGGGCGATGGTGTACTTGCTCTCTTCAATCGCCGAGAGGTACTCGATTTCGTTGGTCACCTTGTTGTTGACGACTTTACGATACGCCGTCTCAATAAAGCCGTAATCGTTTACCTGCGCATACAGCGCCAGCGAATTGATCAGACCAATGTTTGGTCCTTCCGGTGTTTCGATCGGGCAAACACGACCGTAGTGGGTCGGATGCACGTCGCGGACCTCAAAACCAGCGCGCTCGCGTGTCAAACCGCCCGGGCCGAGCGCCGAAACGCGGCGCTTGTGGGTGATTTCCGACAACGGGTTGGTTTGATCCATAAACTGCGACAGCTGCGACGAACCAAAAAATTCCTTGATCGCGGCTGAAACCGGCTTGGCGTTGATCAGATCATGCGGCATCAGATTTTCGGATTCGGCCTGCGAGAGGCGCTCGCGCACCGCGCGCTCGACACGCACCAGACCGGAGCGGAACTGGTTTTCCGCCAATTCGCCCACCGACCGTACGCGACGGTTACCCAGGTGATCAATATCGTCAACTTCGCCGCGACCGTTGCGCAGCTCAACAAGAATCTTGATGACCGCAACGATATCTTCGGTCGACAGGGTCATCGCGCCGGTGAGTTCATCGCGACCAACGCGACGGTTGAACTTCATGCGGCCGACAGCCGACAGGTCATAACGGTCGGGCGAGAAGAACAGCGCATTAAACAGTGTATTGACGGAATCTTCGGTCGGCGGTTCACCAGGACGCATCATGCGATAGATGGCGACTTTGGCGTTCAGCACGTCGACGGTCTCATCAATCCGCAGGGTCGACGAAATGTACGCGCCCTGGTCAAGATCGTTTGTGTAAAGCGTATAGATCGACTCGACACCCGCGTCGATCAATTTGCGCAAACTTACCTCGGTGAGTTCTTCATTGGCATTCGCCACAACTTCACCGGTCTCGGTGTTGACGATGTTGGTCGCGAGGACACGGCCGATCATGTACTCCTCGTTGACCGGCAACATCTTCATCTTTGCCGCTTCCATATCGCGGATGTGCTTGGCGGTGATACGTTTGTCTTTTTGGACAATGACCTTGCCGTCTTTCGACATGATGTCGAATTTTGCGGTTTCGCCCTTCAATCGGTCCGGCACCAGCTCGAGTTCGATCTCGCCTTTTTTGGTGATCTGGAACTGGTCGAATTCAAAAAATTCGCGCAGGATCTGATCCGGTGTGTAACCGAGCGCCTTGAGAAGAATGGTAACCGGCATTTTGCGGCGACGGTCAACACGGAAATACAAATAATCCTTCGGGTCGAATTCAAAATCGAGCCAGGAACCACGGTACGGGATCACCCGCGCGGAAAACAACAACTTGCCCGAGGAATGGGTCTTGCCGCGATCGTGTTCAAAAAACACGCCGGGCGAACGGTGCAACTGCGAAACGATTACACGCTCGGTACCATTGATGACGAACGAGCCGTTTTGCGTCATGAGCGGAATCTCGCCCATGTACACTTCCTGCTCCTTCATTTCCTTGACAGTTGGCTTGGATGCTTCGCGATCCATGATCACCAGGCGCACCTTGGCGCGCAATGGCGAGGCATAGGTCAGGCCACGTTGTTGACATTCCAGCACGTCAAACGGCGGCTGGCTGAGCGTATAGCTCTGGAATTCCAAACGCGCAAACTGGTTGTGCGAAACAATCGGGAACACCGAATCAAAGGCCGCCTGCAAGCCCTGCAGGTTGCGGGTCGCAACAGCGACGTCAGCCTGCAAAAACTCGGCGTACGAATTGAGCTGTGTGGCCAACAGAAAAGGGATATCCAAAACACTGGCGCGCTTGGCAAACGATTTGCGAATGCGCTTCTTTTCAGTGTATGTATAGCGGGAGGCTGCGGGGGAGGTTGAGGCTTGGGACATTACGGATCTCCGAACGTTGTGTCGCGCTGCGAGGCTCGCAGCGTCAATGTTCTTCGACTGGCGCAGACGATATTTTGTCGGCGTCATTTGGTGAAGGGCCGCTACCCTTCGCTGGCGGACAGTGACTGACGTCACCCGGACCAAACGTCTTCTGCAGTCGTTTCAGAAGACAAAACAAAGTTTTTGCGTCAACAACAACTTTGTTTTGGCATCTAAACCAAAAATGAAACTCTATATTTGACGGTCGTTTTCAGGCACTTTTGCCCGAAGACCGCCGCCAATATTGCACTTTCAAAAACCAAAAAACGGGAGGGAACAAAGGCCGGAAACGAATTTCCAGCCTTTGCCCCAACATTTCAACGAAACTCAAATACCAATTTTGATTCGCTTGCGCTAGCGAGCGGGGATGATTTTTCTCCGAAGCGCGCAGCCGTATGTTGTATACGGCGAGCACTGCAAGAGGAAAAGCGCCCCGCGCAGCCAGCAACCGAACAAAATTTATTTGAGTTCGACTTTGGCGCCGGCTTCTTCCAGCTTCTTCTTCATCGCTTCAGAGTCAGCCTTGTTTGCGCCTTCTTTAACGGCTTTTGGTGCGCCTTCAACCAATGCTTTGGCTTCAGCCAGACCCAAACCGGTGATCTCGCGTACCGCCTTGATCACGCCGATTTTGTTTGCGCCGAAGTCAACCAACATCACGTTGAATTCAGTTTTTTCCTCAGCCACTGCTGCGGCTGCACCACCGGCGGCTGGCGCCGACATTGCTGCTGCAGATACGCCGAACTTTTCTTCGATCGCTTTTACCAGATCGTTCAAGTCCATGACCGACATTGTGTCGAGGGATGCCAGAAATGCGTCTTTATCGAATGCCATGATATGTTTCCTTTACAAATTTACAAATACTGTTGAATAGATTGATTGGTGAACAAGTGCTTGTCACACACGTCGCGAGACGTTAAGCCGCTGCCGGCCCGGATTTTTGTTCTGCCACCGCCGCGAGCACACGCGCCACACGCGAGATAGGCGACTGCAACAAGCCCACCAATTGCGCGAGGAGCACTTCTTTGCCCGGGATATTGGCGAGCGCTTTGACGGCGGACTCATTAAGAGCCTTGCCGTTGTACGCGCCTGCCTTGATGACAAACTTTTCATTGCCTTTGGCGAAATCATTTACCACTTTCGCCGCGGCAACCGCATCTTCCGAGAAGCTATAAATCAACGGACCGACCATCTGGTCTTTGAGCACTTCAAATGAAGTACCCTCGACTGCGCGGCGCGCCAGCGTGTTTTTGATCACACGCAGGTAAACGCCTTGTGCACGCGCTTCCGCACGCAGGTTGGTCATGTTGACAACACCCGTGCCGCGATA
Source organism: Burkholderiales bacterium (assembly GCA_031368465.1). Lineage (GTDB taxonomy): Bacteria > Pseudomonadota > Gammaproteobacteria > Burkholderiales > Usitatibacteraceae > UKL13-2. Next base: position 2,743 of record JANMNT010000264.1, on the reverse strand, counting down.
TTCCGCCAACACCATCGTCTGCGCTTTCGCAATATTTGCGATCACTTCCGAGACGACTTCTTTCTTGCCTTCCAGATTCAAACTCACGTTTGATCTCCTTTCGTTGAAAAATGAATACCGGCGTAAGTGCCTGCATCCAACCTCACCGCGACATTCGCTTGGAGATCTTGTGACTGAATAATCAATCACCCGAAATCGTTGCGGGTCACGCCATCTGCGTAGGGAGACTTTCGTCAATTAATTGCGGCTCGCGCCACAACCCTACGGTCTTGGATAACCCCGCCGCTTCGATACCCTGAAGCCACGAGACCCAAATCAAGACTCAAGCTTTGCTTGAGTCGCCGTCCCTGCGCAGGCCGGGACCCAATCTTTTATGCCACTTTGCTTAAGTCGCCGTCCCTGCGCAGGCAGGGACCCAATCCTTTATGCCGCTTCGCTTGAGTCGCTGTCCCCGCTTTGTTGCCAAACGCGGGAACCCAATTCTGTTTTACTGAGCCTGCTGACCCTGCGTGGAGAACGAACCCGTTTCCAAACGCACGCCAACACCCATTGTTGAAGACAATGAAATCTTCTTCAAATAAATACCTTTTGACGATGCCGGCTTGGCCTTGTTTACCGCAGCAACCAACGCGACCAAGTTCTCAGTCAACGCATCAATGCCGAACGACGCGCGGCCGATGGTGCACTGAATAATGCCGGCCTTGTCGGCGCGGTATTGAACCTGACCGGCTTTGGCGTCTTTGACCGCTTTTTCGACGTTTGGTGTGACGGTGCCGACCTTCGGGTTAGGCATCAAACCACGCGGACCCAATACCTGGCCGAGCGTGCCGACGATCTTCATGGCGTCCGGCGTCGCAATCACGACGTCAAAATCCATGAAACCGCCCTTGATGCGTTCGGCCAAATCTTCAAAGCCGACAATATCCGCACCGGCGGCGGTTGCCTTTTCGGCATTTGCGCCTTGCGCAAACACGGCGACACGCACCGATTTGCCCGTGCCGCGCGGCAATACCACCGAGCCACGAACCGACTGGTCGGATTTCTTGGCATCAATACCAAGATTGATGGCGACGTCGACCGACTCGTCAAACTTGGCGGTCGCAGTCTTTTTCACCAACTCAAGCGCGTCATTGACCGCATAGTTTTTGTCGCGATCGATCAGACCGGCAAATTTTTGAACGCGCTTGGTCAACTTCACTTTTTTCTCTGAATTAGCCATTACCGTACTCCCTCAACATCAATACCCATCGAACGTGCGGAACCAGCGATGGTGCGCACAGCGGCGTCCATGTCAGCGGCCGTCAGGTCGGGCATTTTGGTTTTTGCAATTTCTTCAGCCTGGGCACGCGTCAACTTGCCGACTTTGTCGGTGTGCGGTGTCTTCGAGCCTTTTTCAATTTTTGCCGCCTTCTTGATCAGGATCGACGCTGGAGGCGTCTTCATGATGAAAGTGAACGATTTATCCGCAAATGCGGTGATCACCACGGGAATCGGCAGACCCGGTTCCATTTTCTGCGTTTGCGCATTAAACGCTTTACAGAATTCCATAATGTTCAATCCACGCTGACCCAGCGCGGGGCCGATTGGCGGCGATGGATTCGCCTTGCCAGCCGGCACTTGTAGCTTGATGTAGCCAACAATCTTCTTTGCCATACTTCTCTCCTTGGGTACATGCGAGATCGACTTTACGATCTCTCCCCGCTAACGATCGGGTAACGCCCGACCTTCGTTTTTCAGCATTGCCGACCGACCCAAACGTCAAGTCGCCCGCAATGCCGACACTAAAACCTGTTACTGCTTTTCGACCTGCCCGAAATCCAGTTCAACCGGTGTTGGGCGACCAAAAATAACCACGGAAACACGAATCTTGGACTTGTCGTAATTGACATCTTCGACATTGCCGTTGAAGTCGGTAAACGGGCCGTCTTTCACGCGCACCAATTCACCCACCTCAAACAATACTTTTGGCCGCGGCTTCTCGACGCGCTCCTTGACCTGATTGATGATCTGGTCAATTTCCTTTTGCGGCACCGGCGTCGGCTTATTACCCACACCGCCGACAAAGCCGGTGATCTTGGGTGTGGATTTCACCAAATGCCAGGTCTCGTCCGTCATTTCCATCTGGACAAGAATGTAGCCGGGGAAAAAGCGCCGCTCAGAGGTCGCCTTCGCACCCTTTTTCATTTCGACCACTTCTTCGGTTGGCACCAACACCTCACCGAATTTGTCCGCCATGCCGGAACGACGAATGCGCTCCACCAATGCGGCGTGAATGCTTTTTTCCTGACCGGAATAGGCGTGAACGATGTACCAGCGCATTGTCATCTACGCACCATGCCCGATAAGTTTCGAAATGCCAAAGGTCAGACTCCAGTCAACCACCCACAGGAAAATCGCCATGATGAACACAAACACAAAAATGATGCCGGTCGACTGCATGGCCTCTTTGCGCGTCGGCCAAACAACCTTCTTGGCTTCTTCAATCGATTCCTTGCCAAACAGCGCAAATTCACGGCCCGGTGCGCTGAACCAGCCCACCACGCCTGCGACGACAAAAATGCCCAGCATGGCGCCGATGCGCGCGATCATCGGCTTGTCAGCAAGCAAATAAAACGCGACAACGCCACCCAGCAGAATTAGTACCGCAACAACAATTTGAATTTTGTCTTTCATCCGGACCACTTTGGGGCATCGCGTCTGTTTCCAACCAGGTTGGCTTTCAACGCGACACCGGTTTTACAAC
>JANMNT010000184.1:0-9631 GCA_031368465.1 Burkholderiales bacterium | reverse complement strand
AAATAGTCCTGCCAGTGTTCAAGATCGTGATATGCGCTGTAGCGTTCGCCATTCCAGCCTTCGGTGTTGTCACCACGCGGAATTGACGTAAACAGGACCCCGCCCGGCTTGAGTGTGTCGTGAAGCGCGGCGAGCACCCGCGCCAATTCCTGCCGCGGAATATGCTGCAATGAGGCGTTGGCAAAAATACCGTTGAATCGCGCCGGCGGTAAATCGAGTTGCATGAAGTCTTGATGCCAAACCTCGCAACCACTGTTTTGTTTCGCCATCGCGACAAACCGCGCAGATCCGTCCAAACCGACCGCGACATGACCGCGCGCAGTGAAGGTCATCAAATCACGCCCCGGGCCACAGCCGAAATCAAGAATGGTGAATGGGGCGGTCGCCGCGATGTGCGCCAGCAGTGCATCAATATTCTGGCTGACGTCATGATCGCGGGTGCCCTGCCAAAAGTCTTCCGCGCGTCCGTCGTAATGCGCAAGTGTGGTGTCAACAATTTTTGCCAGGTCGGCGGGATCAATTTTCATGGGTGGGAGGTTAAAAAATACCTTACTGCCTTGTTGCCGGTATCCACAGGGACCAGCCGACAGTTGGTGATTTTAAGAAACTATTTTCAAAGTGGCGGGCGACATGATTAAATCAGCTATCCGCGAATCAACAGGTGTGGTTTTGCCTGATGCCCGCGTGATTTTTGCAAACGTACTGGAATTTCAACTTACCGGAGACCCCGCCATGAGCAAAAGCAAAGACCAGAAAAAGATGACCAAGAAAGAGCCGGCCAAATCACCAAAAGAGAAAAAAGAAGCAAAGAAGTTGAAAAAAGAAGAGAAAAAACAGCTCTAGCAGGCCCGTCCGGCCGGTATTTGACGTGTCGTATCCGCGATGCCGGCCTCGTCATTCCGACTGTACCGCTTGGGGCTTGATGACCGGTGCCCAGCGTAAGATTTCCTGCTCGATAAACGCTGAATTATCGGGCTGGCGATACGTCGATACCAACCCGGTCAGGCGTCACTTTGCATGCGCATCAGGCGCGCTTTCTCCTCCAACTGCACGTCCTCAATTTCGCGCAACATGCCTTCCATATCGACTTTTTTGTGGCTGCGTTTGAATTGTCCGGTGAGCGCGGTTTCATTGGTCAATTTGCCGGCCTTGTAATGCGCCCAAATTTCGGCACCATAGGCGGTCTTGAGCAGCGCCGGTTCAAATTGTCCGAAATAGTTGCGTAGATTGCCCACGTCGCGTTCGAGCATGGCTTCGGCGTGATTGTTACCGGCGGCGTCAACCGCCTGCGGTAAATCGATAATCACCGGCCCGTCCGCCCCGACCAGAATGTTGAATTCGCTCAAGTCACCATGGATGATGCCGGCGCACAACATCCGCACGACTTCGCCAATCAGCGCAGCGTGGTACTTTACGGCAATCTCCGGCGCGAATTGAACGTCGTTTAATCGTGGTGCCGCGTTGCCGTCGGCGTCCGTGACCAACTCCATCAACAACACGCCTTCGTGGAAATTGTACGGCTTGGGCACCCGCACGCCGGCGTCAGCCAGCCGGTACAAGGCATCAACCTCGGCACTTTGCCAAGCGGCCTCTTGTGACTGACGGCCGAACTTGGTTCCTTTGGCCATGGCGCGGGCTTGTCGCGAATTTTTGGTCTTGCGGTTCTCGGTGTAATCAACCGCCTGCCGAAACGCACGCTTGTTGGCCTCTTTATAGACCTTGGCGCAGCGCGCCGGCTCGTCCTCGCCGCAACGAACCACAAATACCATCGCCTCTTTGCCGCTCATCAATTGCCGCACGACACTGGTAATCAGGCCGTCTTCGAGCAGGGGTTCCAGGCGCTTGGGGATTCTCATTTGGCAATTTTAGAGCAACCACGGCCCGATTCCGCCGGCAGGCCATTCCCTGCACGGGGTCAATACACCGTTTGAGGGATGTAAAAGGACGTTTTTTTGGATGGTGTTGCTGCCAGAATGACCATTTTAGGCGCGCCGTCCCAAATTCAATTTGGTGCCCGCTCGGCAAACAGAAAAAACAGGAAAAATCATGTCCGTCTTGACCGAAGAACAAGCGCTGGCCTACATGCACAAACTGCTAGCAGCGATGAGCCAGCAGGGCGGCTCTGATTTGTTTATCGCCAACGATTTCCCGCCGAGCATGAAAGCGCACGGCAGCATGCAGCCGCTTGCGTCGCAAAAACTCACCGGTGAGGTCACCAAGGCGCTGGCCCACGCGATCATGAATGAAGAGCAGCGCGCCGAGTTCGCCAAAGAGTTTGAGTGCAATTTCGCAATTTTTATTCCCGGCCTGTCGCGCTTTCGGGTAAACGTTTTTGTGCAGCAGCGCTTTGTCGGCATGGTGATTCGAACCATTGCCGCTGAAATTCCCAATTTTGAAAAACTCGGTCTGCCGGTGATCCTCAAAGAGGTCATCATGAACAAACGCGGGCTGGTGCTGGTGGTCGGCGGCACCGGATCCGGCAAGTCAACCACGTTGGCGGCAATGATCGATCAACGTAATCGAACCTCGGCCGGCCACATCATCACGGTCGAGGATCCGGTTGAGTATGTGCATCAATCCAAGATGTCGCTCATCACCCATCGCGAAGTCGGCATCGACACACACTCATGGCACCACGCGCTAAAAAATACGCTCCGACAGGCGCCGGACGTGATCTTGATTGGTGAAATCCGTGATGCCGAGACCATGGAACACGCGATCGCGTTTGCCGAGACCGGGCACTTGTGTCTGGGCACGCTTCACGCCAACAGTGCCAATCAAACCATTGACCGCATCATTAATTTTTTCCCGGAAGAACGGCGCAATCAGTTGCTGATGGATTTATCGGCGAATTTGCGGGCGATTGTTTCGCAGCGACTGGTGCGTATGCAAGACGGCAAGGGTCGCAAGGCGGCGATCGAAATCCTGTTGAATACCCCGACCATCGCCGAACGTATTTTTAAGGGTGAGTTCAACGATATCAAAGCCATCATGACCAAATCGCGCGAGCTGGGCATGCGCACCTTCGACTGGGCGCTGTTTGATTTGTATGGCGAGGGCCATATCAGTTACGAAGAGGCGATCCGCAATTCAGATTCGGCCAACGAACTGCGGCTCAACATCAAACTCAAAAGCCCAAGGGGTGAGCCGGCCAGTGCGGGCGCGTCTTCGTTCTCCATGGAACAAAAGCCCGAGCCCGTTGCCGAGGAAGAAAAAAAGTAGCGCGTTGCGTTGGCGTTATTGCGCGACCTGACCCAATGCAGCCGCCATCACCATTCTGACCGCAAGGTAGAGCCGCGGTTCGATGGAGTCGAGCACAACGTATTCCGCGTCCAGCGAATGGGCGCCAAAACCGAGCAGGCCGAAGCCCTCCACGACGGACGCCTTGGTTTTTTGTGCGGCAAATGCGGCGTCGGTTCCACCGCCGGCGGCGACGTCGATGACCTCCAGCTGTTTACCGATCTCTGCAAAGACCTTTTGTGCGTGTGCGGCAAACGCGCGCGACGCCGGGGTCAGCTCCAGTGGCGGCCGGCGACGTTCAAAGATGAGCTCGACCGTGGTGTCCGGTATCAACGTGTTCTTGATGCGTTCGCGCAGTGTCGTTTCAATGCCGTCATAGTCGGCAACCCGCAGAACCCGGACATCGGCCATCGCGTCGGCCTCGGCTGGAATTACGTTGCGATTGTTGCCTGCATGCGCCACTGTCCAGTTCAGCTTGGCACCGGTTGCCGGATTTGACAGGTCGCGCGTTTGCATAATCTGGTGCGCAAGTTCATAAAGAGCGTTGCGGCCGCGTTCCGGCGATGATCCGGCGTGTGACGCACGCCCTTTGACAATCAAGCTGGCACCGGCAATGCCGGCGGTGGTCAACCGGACCTGGTGCTTGGCCAAACCGCCGCCTTCAAACGACATGACAACATCGTGTGCCGCACCCATTTTGATCAACGTGCTGCGCGAGCCGGGCGAGGAGATTTCTTCATCGCCATTGATCAAGACCGTCAACAAACCGTAGTCGTCAAATTTCATGCTGCGCAACATTGCGACGGTGTGCAGAATCATGGCAACACCTTGTTTGTCGTCGGCAATGCCCAGTCCATAGGCATTTTTTTCATCGACGCGAAAAGGTTGCATGGCACCCATGCCGCGCTGATAGACCGTATCCATGTGCGCAATCAGCATGATTTTTTTGGTCCCTTTGCCGACAAAGCGGGCGTGCACCATACGGCCGATGTTGGGCGGGGTGTCGCGCATCCGGTAAACATCGGTCGGTTCGATGAATTCCACCACGCCACCCAGTGCCTTGAGACGGTCGGCGATCAGGGTTGAAATCCGGTCGAGTCCCTCGCGGTCTGCGCTGCCCGATTCGATGGCAACCAAATCCTTGAGCGTTGCCAGTAAAGGCGCCTTTTCCTGCAGGGCAAGCGCCGCAACGCGTTCATCCTTGCCTGCTGATCCTGCTTCGGCGGCAGCACTGATCTGGCACGCAATCAAACAAAGGCTGGTCACGATCAGGCGCAATATGCGTTGGTTCATTTTGGTCTTTCAGGGTTGTCGGACGGAGGCAGCCAGCTGGCGGCGGTTGCACATTCGGGAAACGTAGATAGTCTAACTGGGCTAGGCCGGCATTGACCGCAGGCCGAACGTTTTGTCACCGATGATCAGGTACTCAACACGTGCGACATGCTTCCCGTCGTGCATCTTTTCGTCTTTGAAGGTGTAACCGACGGCGGCGATCGCGTCGCCAACGTTTGGCTTGGCCACCTTCCATGCATCCACCCGTGTCAACGGTGCGAGTTCGAGGGTCCATTCACCGCGCGCCTTGGGCAACGTCGCCCCACCAAAAACTTTGCCGCCATCAACCGGTTGCGCCTGCGGTGGTGCGGTACGTTTGGCGAGATCGGCGGGCAATGCAGCGTTGGCATCCATTTTGATTCCCAGTTCAACGTGCGGATTCTGCCACTTCATTGATGTGACCTTGCCGCTGAAATAGAGCGGCTTGGTTTCATCAAAACTCGACCAGCCGTGGTGGGCGAACAACGCGGGGGCGACACCGAACAGCGGCAGGGTGATCACAAATTGACGACGATTCATGGCGGCTCCTTTTAGATATAGGCGATCCAGCGTCCGCAAAAAATAACGGCCATCCAGATCAATATTGAAACGAATGCTTGAAAACGTGTGGCGGAGCTGGCGGGATCGAGTGGCCCACGAGCATGCAGAAGGGCCGCATTGGTGCCGGCGGCAAAGATCAGGCAAATTTTGGCAATAAACATCGGATTGGTGATCAGATCCGAGATGCGCATGACAAACATCGTCAACCCTGCGAATAGCGCAAGCACGAAGCCAAGCAATGTCCACGGCAGGACATTTCTTGCCAACACCTGAGGGTCGAGCGGACGCATCAGGCCCAGCAGCCGTAGGTCGACGATCCATAACGTGCCAAACACAATCGCAATGGCGACCAAATGCACCACCTCGAGTATTGGATAGGCGAATGCGTTTGCTTTAAGCGCGACCAGCGGTGCCCATTGTTCGAGCATTGCGAGTGCGTTTGGCGCAACCGCTACCGACGTTTGACCCATGGCAATATCCGTCTGCGTGATGATTTGTTGGCAACGCCGGCAATTAGACCCTGCACGCCGCCAGCGGTCAACGATGGGTGCCAACCAAGGCGTTGATACCAAAATTGCGCAAGCCAATCGCGCAACAAAAAATATGAAAGACCAATAAAGACGGCGTGTTTCAGCACATTATGGCTGAAACAGCACGTCAATAAACGAGTTTTCTTTACGAAAAAGATCTGACTCGACGTGGCGCCATCTCCAGCCACGAACTTTTTTTAAATGCGGCGCCACGCCGAAACGATTCGCGCATAATTGCCCATTGTCACCGATCAGACCATTCCAAGGACCCCCATATGAAACGAGTTCTCAAGTCAAAACTTATCCCTGCCGTCTTGGCCACCTGCGCAATGCTGTCAGGTGCGGCGCAAGCGCAACAAAATTTCGACAAGGTTGAAATCAAGACCGAAAAACTCTCGCCAACGACCTATGTGTTGTTTGGTGCCGGTGGCAACATCGGGGTGTCGGTCGGCGAAGATGCGTTGTTTATCATTGACGATCAATATGCACCGCTCACACCCAAGATCCAGGCCGCACTTAAGTTGATCAGCGACAAGCCGGTCAAGTTTGTGCTCAATACCCATTGGCACGGTGACCACACCGGCGGTAATGAAAGCATGGGCAAGGCCGGCGCGCTGATTGTGGCGCACGACAATGTCCGCAAGCGTTTGTCGACCGAACAGTTCATCGCGCTGTTCAAATCAAAGGTGCCACCATCACCCAAAGATGCACTGCCGGTGGTGACATTTTCAAGCGACGTGACGTTTCATCTCAATGGTGATGAGATTCACGGCTTTCATGTGCCCAAAGCGCATACCGACGGCGACACCATCGTCCACTTCCGCAAGAGCAACGTGATCCACATGGGCGACACGTTTTTTAATGGCCTGTATCCGTTCATCGACGTTTCCAGCGGCGGCAATCCCGACGGCGTGATTGCCGCGGCGGACCGTGTGTTGGCGCTATCGAATGATGCAACCAAGATCATTCCGGGACACGGCCCGGTGTGTAGCAAGGCTGACCTCAAGGTGTACCGCGATATGCTGAGCACCGTGACCGGACGTGTCAAGGCGCTGCTCAAGCAGGGCAAAACGGCCGACGAAATCAAGGCTGCCAAACCGAGCGCGGAGTTCGACGAAAAATGGGGCAAGGCGTTCCTGCCGCCGAGCAGCTTTATCGACTCGCTGATTGCCGCCTACTCGTAAGCCGCCAGCCTGCCTGGTTAAGAATCATAAGCGGCACCGACACGATGCGATGTTGGTGCCGTTTGGACGGCGCTAGGCCGCGATCAGGCGCAGCCCCTCTTCGTTGACCACCGCAATGGTCGCGCCGTTGACGGCGATCTTGCCGCGCGCGCACAACGTCCGCAGGGTGCGGGAAAAATGCTCCTGCGTCATATTGAGTTTTGACGCGATGAGCCCTTTGCGCGCTGACAGATGAATTTGACCGTTGGCGGAATCCGTCTCTCGCTCCATTTCATCGAGGATAAACCGCGCCACCCGTCCCAGCGCCTTGCGCAACAGGATGTTTTCCATATCACTGGTGCGGCGATACAGCCGGTCGCTGAGGTTGGCGATCAAGCGCTGCGACAGTGCATGGTTGTGCTCGAGTTCATTGATCAGGGTGTTTCTTGCCACGTGCAACAGCTTGCAATCCGTCAATGCGACCGCCGACAGCAGGTGCAGGCGATTGGTCAGCATGGCAGCCTCGCCAAAGCAGTCACCATCCTGCACGATTTCAACCACGTGTTCGTCGCCCTGCATGGTTTCGATGGTCAATTTGAGCTGCCCTTTATCAACCACATGAATGCCGGTTGACGCTGATCCGCGCCCGAATACCACGCTGCCGCGCGCAAACGCCGATTCGGAGGTGCCAATTGCCAGCCGGCCGAGTGTCTCGATCGGTAAATCGCTAAACACACTTGACCGGGCCAGTGTGTCAACGTGTAACTGCATGTGGGAGGCCATGTTGTTCTTTCTGCTGCGTTAGTGGATAAGTAGATGCTGCGCGTCTCATGCGCGGTGGATTTGATCTTTATCAAACAACGGCGGCGCTAACACGCCAAAAAACAACAACGACGGACTTGATTCACTCACTTTTGATATGTATCAAAGATTTGCATTGCCCGGCTAAGTAACTTCCGATCGCATGGCGTGGCGGCAAGCTCAAAAAGGTCGCAGGCTTGATTGCCATTTGAGCCGATTGTGCGCAGGCGCTCAGTTCTCTGACGTACATAACAAGGGAATATTGGTTGACTCGATCACTGATTGACAAAGGATTGGACCAAACATGAAACGACACCTCATTGCAGCCGCCTCCGCCGGATGCTTGTTTTTGTTCACCGGAAATGTCACCGCGCAAGCCGTTGATGCCGCAGCCGCTGAGTCGCTGGCGAAAAAAAGCAAATGCATGACGTGCCACAGCGTTGACAAGAAAAAGGACGGCCCTTCATTCAAGGAGATTGCCGCCAAATACAAAGGCAAGGCAGATGGCCCGCAAAAGTTGCTCACCCACATGACGACCAGTCCAAAGGTCAAGATTGACGGCAAAGACGAAATCCACGACGACGTCAAGTCCAAGAATGAGGCAGATATCAAAAATCTGGCGGCATGGATTCTCAATCGTTGATGCGTACATTCTGAAACCAAGTCAATCCGGTCATGGGTAAGCGTCTACATAAAGGATATCGAATGAAATCGAACCCAATGCATCACACCGCCCAACACTGGATTGCCGGTTTTTTATGGATCGCCGCGATGGTGCTTTGCCTGCCAACGGCGCATGCCGCCGACGCGCCTGCACTGGCATCGGCGAAAAAAGACCTCGTATTGAATGGCGACGCAAAATGCACCCGCTGCCACGGTGAAGGCGACGAGTCACCTGTTTTGGCAATCGGCAAAACCAAACACGGTACCCGGGCAGATGGGCGCACACCGACCTGCACCAGTTGTCACGGGGAAAGCGACAAACATATCAACAAACCCGCTGGCGCCAAAGAGCGACCGAAACCCGATGTCATGTTCAAATCGGGCAGTCATACCGATGCGGCCACACAAACGGCGACGTGTATGACCTGCCACGTCAAGGATGCCCAGCGCTCGCATTGGGCGGGCAGTGTGCATGAAAGTCGTGATGTCGCCTGTAGTTCATGCCATCAGGTGCACGCATCACACGACAAGGTGCGCGATAAAAAAACGCAACCCGAAGTTTGCCTGTCTTGCCACAAAAAACAACGTGCGGAAATCAACCGGCCGTCGCACCATCCGGTGCTCGAGGGCAAGGTGGCGTGTTCGGATTGCCACAATGCGCACGGTTCGGTCGGTCCAAAACTAATGAAGCGCGATACCGTGGTAGACACCTGCTATCAGTGCCACGCCGAAAAACGTGGCCCGTTTGTACATAACCACCAGCCGGTCAGCGAAGATTGTTCGAATTGTCACAACCCGCACGGCACGGTCGCTGAGAGCATGTTGAAAGTGCGCGCGCCATTCCTGTGCCATCAATGCCATACGCCGCACGGCGGCTTTATTCCGCAGGTGATCGGATCACAGGTACCAGGCCTCAGGCCAGCCACACCAAATGGGCTCGGCAAGGGTACGACGAACGTCACACAAGGTCGTTCGTGTCTGAACTGCCATACCGAGGTGCACGGCAGCAACAATCCGAGCGCGACCAATCCAACCCCGCAATTCATGCTGCGCTGAGAAAGAGGTATCCAAAATGACAACCTCCAGACTGAATCGTAACGTTTCGCCGGCATTGCTCACCCTTGCGGTATTGGCAGCCATCGGTCAGGCGCGCGGGCAGGCAACCGATGACATCAAGTTGCTGACCGAGCCGGAAAGCAGCGTGACAATCGGTGTTTCCGGTGTCAGCGGTGACAGCAAGGACCGCGCACAGTTCGGCATGTTTACCGGCATGCGCAAGGATCGCGGCTACCTGCTGCTCGATCTCGACTACATTACCCGTGACAATGCCACCGGCACTTGGGTCACCATGCAGGGCCGCAA
>JANMNT010000150.1:0-6754 GCA_031368465.1 Burkholderiales bacterium | reverse complement strand
CGCGAACTTGGCGGCAAAATCGTCCTGTCCGGCGGGACCAAAGAGATCATCAAGGCCATGCCGCAATTTGTCTACGCCAGCAGCAGCACATTGCGTGATCAATTTACCAGCCGCGCCGACCAGGATATTGCCAACGCAAAGGCACGTATTGCGGAGCTGAAGAAAATTACGGAAACCGCAACGGCCGAGGCAAAGATAAAAATCAATCTTGAGGTCGCCAGCTTGCAGCAGGACATGCACGCGGTGGAGGTAAAGCTTGCAGCCATGAAAAAAGCCACGGCGAAACATTGGAAGGACTTCGAGACCGAGCTGAATGCCGCGACGTTCCGGTTACGCGAATCGCTGAAAAAATCCGCTGCATGAGTCGTCGTCACGCATACGGAACGTTTGGTCGGTGCGCCGGGTAAGTTGTGTTCGTCAAGGCAAGTGTAAAACAAAACCCTAATAAGGACGGCGCTTTCCAAGCATAATCGGCTGGAAACAGCCGTGTAATAACGCGTTTGTTTCTACATAGACCATTCCAGCGTCGCGGCCGCGCTTCGTGTGTGTTGCGACCTGGCCGGTGTCGTCACCACGGGCCACAGAGGAAAGCGCGTTCGCAAGCCTACTTTGGGCGTGGTCTGTTCAGGCCCGCATCCGGCGCGCGCAAAAGCCAGCATGCCCAACATCACCTGACCGGCTTGCGACAACTTCCCGGGTGTCGGCATCAACACAATGACGAGCAGCGCGACCAACGCGGCAATCAAGCCGATTGTTTTGGCAACACCAGCGCCGGCTTCAGGTGGAACGACTGCGGCAACTGATACCGCCATTGGTGGCGTGGTGGCTGTCTTCATCGCCACTTCCTGATTGTGCTGCAAAGCGGCCTGGATAACGCCGAGAGTTTTCTTATACCCGCGACGTTCTCAGTTGACGGAGCGCTAGCGAACACTGCTTATCTTTGCTGCGTGGTTGTTATCGGATGTCGCCGTGCACGTTGTCACGCGTTGTGTTCTCACGCGTTTATTGGGCCTGCGTCTGCGCCGTCGGCACTGAGCGCCTCAATCCGCGACGTGTGGCGGGTATGTTCGTTCGAGAACAGACCGTTGGATTGATATGTGCCATTGTCTATTTTTTACGTCGGTTCAAGCGCTGCTGCTAGGCCCCGAATCCCGCTGAATGCTCCCCGCATGGAAATCTGATTTCCACAAAGACGAAAACTGGTTGGACGAGCGCAATGAACCGCCGGACAAACCGGTGGTGTCGCAACTCGATGGATAAACCAACGAGCATCTTTTACAATTCAACAAGGAGATAAATCATGGATTACGTTGGCGGACATTTCTGGGGCATGCATTTTTTCTGGTGGCTGTTCTGGTTCGCGGCAATCATGCTGCTGTTTTCGCCGATAACACCGGTTTCGACCGGTCGCCGCCGGGAATCGCCACTTCAAGTATTGCAACGACGCTTTGCGGCGGGTGAGGTGTCGACTGCGGAATATGAGGAACGCAAAACCGTGCTTGAGCGCGATACCAAAAACGTGAAGTAGCGGATTTCAGGTATTAATGGCAGCGTGAATAGGAATGCGTTGCATCGTTGCGCAATTAACGTCGCATGTTGTGCCAGCGGCAATTCAATACGCAATAACAGCTTTAAGAACAGTTTCGATTCAACCTTTTAGAAAGAGGTATCACCATGCAAACAGAAATTTTGAATGTCACTGGAATGACTTGTGGCGGATGTACCGCCAGTGTCACGAACGCGCTGAAAGGCGTTGATGGTGTCAGCGATGTAAACGTTTCGCTCTCGACCGGCGAAGCCACGGTGCAATACGACGAGCGGCGGGCATCGCCTGAACAATTGAAATCAGCTGTGACGGGCGCGGGCTATGGCGTGGATGCCAACAGCAAGTCGCAGAAATCTCAGGGTAAGGGCTGCTGTTGCGGTTAATCAACGTATTCGGCCAGGGAGCAAATCATGGAATGGTTTTCGCAAAATTGGGTCTGGTTGCTGTTCGCCATCGGGATGGTTGCGATGCATATGTTCGGTCACGGCGGGCATGGCGGTCACGGAGGCCACAGCAGGCATGACAGTGGCGACGACACCGCAGAAGCCCCACGCAAAGTCGGTGCGCAGCGCAGTTCGGAGCATGAGTCCGGTCATCATCATTGATCGGTGGATATTCTTTTCTTTGGATTGAGGCAACGATATGCTGAATATAAAAGTGGTGGCGTGGTCATTGGCGCTTTGGACTGCTTTCACGTTCGTATTTTGCGTGGTCTACGGTCTGGTGACGCCCTCGAGCAGGCACATGACTGCGCTGCTCGAGCAAGTATTGCCGGGATTTGTATGGCTCACCGGGTGGGGCTTTCTCGTTGGCTTGATTGAAAGTTTTCTCTATGGCGCCTACGCGGGGATGGTTTACGTACCCATTTACAACTTTCTGCACCGCAAGTGGGGGAGGCAACAGATAGAGAGTGGCATTTGAACTCGCATAACGTGACCAACCGTCGCCAATATGAAACCGAACGGTCAGTCAGGACCGTATTCGCGCAGGCACAGCCTTCGGTCGTGTCGCTGCACAAATTCGATTCGTCGCCACCGGCAGTCGGTCGAAATGCTTTAGGTCCGCAATCTGTGCGGCAGCGGGCTGCAATGTTTGCGCAAGCGGCTTTATCGGTTGCGCAAGGTATTACCCGCAGCACCCTGCATCCGGGCATACGCTTTGAACAGGGCTTTCACATTAATCTCAAGAGGAAATGAAATGAAACTTATCAATATGCTTGCAAGTTCCATGGTCGCAGTATCGCTGATCGCTGCACCCGCAGTATTCGCGGAAACTCAGCCCGGCAAAATGAAAATGGGCAAGGTAAACATGGACGAGTTCATGAAGTCGTGCGACATGGACAAGGACGGGATGATGTCCAAGGCGGAAATGTTGGCTCACATGGAAAAGATGTTCGACAAGATGGATACAAAAAAGACAGGCAAGCTCGACAAGACGCAAACCGAGCAGTTCTTGAAGCAGTTCAACACAATTAGCGGCAACTGATCGCCGACGGAGTGGCGTCCTCGCGGATTGGCGTCCTTGACAACGCATTGGGGGACGAAACGTTTTTTCCGCGTTTCTGTCTCCCGACGCGGCAAAAAGCGCGCCATCCGAAAGGTTGGCAAACGCTAGGTGACGCCGTTCGTATCGTGACCCTGCGGCGTGCCAAGTTTATGAATCACAAAATATCAAGGCAATGGCAATGCGCAAAACAATTAATGCTGAGGAGAACGCGGCCGGACTAGCGCCGTTGATCTCGAAGGACGTCTACAAGAGCACGTTACACGAACTCCAGATTGAACTGGTCAAGCTACAGCGGCACTTTATCAAATGCAACGACAAGATCTTGATCATTCTGGAAGGCAGGGATGCGTCCGGCAAAGACGGCACAATCAAGCGGATTGTCCAACATTTGAGTCCGCGTGAAACCCGGGTTGTTGCACTTGGTAAACCGTCCGATCGGGATCGTACGTCCTGGTACTTCCAGCGTTATGTTCCGTATCTGCCGATGGCTCAGGAGCTCGTGCTCTTCAACCGTAGTTGGTATAACCGCGCGGGGGTCGAACGAGTAATGGGCTTTTGTACTAATGCTGAACATGAAGAGTTCATGAGTTCGGTGTCAAACTTTGAGGACATGCTGGTCCGCTCGGGTGTGAAGCTTGTCAAGTACTACCTGGACATCAGCAAATCCGAACAGAAGCGTCGTCTGAAAAGCCGAAAAGCAGATCCGCTCAAGCAATGGAAAACCAGTGTCATCGACGATCAGGCGATCAAGCACTGGAAAGCATACAGCCAGGCGCGCAACGAGATGCTCGCGCGGTCGCACAATCCGACGGCACCGTGGACGCTGGTGCGCGCGGACAACAAACACCTTGCCCGGCTAAACATCATCAAGGATCTTCTCAGTCGCCTTCATTACACGCACAAAGACAAACGGCTGATAGAGGCCGACCCGAACATTGTTTTCCCGTACGACGTGTCAAACATCCAAAACGGCCAACTCGTGAAGTGACCGGGGCGTAACGAAACCTTTTTAGTGGCGCACAATTTTAGGAGTCAACATGAAAACGAGTGTGATGGAAGTGCACGACATGCTTTCGGTATTGAGCGTTGAAGGAGTGGAAAAGCGGATTGGCGAGGTACCGGGTGTTGAGAGTGTGACGGTAAACCATGCTGCGGGAAGCGCCACCGTGCGCTACGATGAAACGCGGCTCGATGTCGCCGATATCAGGTCGGACGTGCGGCAGAGCGGCTATGAAGCAGACGCGGCTGGCGCTGACTCGCAAGGCAACGGACATGCTGGCCATATGACGCATGATGCCCTTCCCCCAGCACCGGCGGCACCTCCGCAGCCGAAGCCTGCCGATGCGGCAGGTGCTGCGACACCCGCAGTATCTGATGCCACGTCCACGCCAACGTCTGCTGCGCCGGCCACTGCTCCCGATGCCGAGGCCAGTGCTGCCGCCACGCCTGCCGCTTCAGGCGGCGACGAAGCACCCGTCATACCAACGCCGGGTTAAGGCTTTAGATGTTTGCGCAGTGGCTTTAACGGGCGCGGTGCTACATCGAAAAAGATGCACTTGGCTTTTGACCCAGCCACTTTGAATGGGTCAACGAAGTTCACGCAGGAGAACAACATGATCGTTGCGACTGATTCAAAAGGAACCACCAGTGGGTTACCACAATCATTAAAAACAGCTCAGGCCGCAATCCATCTCCCGGAAGTTCAACAGATGCTGCGCCAACTCTCCAAACACAATCTAGGCATCTTTATGCCACACATGCATGGGCAACAAACGGGCGAATTTGAGGAGCTTGCCGATGGCGTCATTCAGGTCGAATCGGGGTTGGAAGTGTCGTTTCGTGCAACTGAAGATGTCGTAAACCGGAAGGATCGTTTCCTTCCCGTGGGGTGGTGCTGGCGTGCGGGCGAAGCAACACCAATAGCCGTATGTGAGATGGATGAGGAAGATGACGACGATTCCGTGCGAAGCATCAAACACAAGATGTAATCGCGATGGCTAATTCCTGGAAAGTGCCGGCGTTTTCTCTTGCGACAACATTTGCGGTGAGTTATCTTTTTTGCGTCATTTTCGATGCACTGTTTCAGCCTTTCGGGCTGATTGCCGCCATGGCTTCGGCCATTCCGTGGCCGATCTCAGGCGGTCCATTGGGTTTCCTGACGGGATTCGCCATGTTTATCGGCGCGGGCTTTGCGCTCGGCGCGTTGCATGGGATTGCAACGGAATTCTGGCGTGAAAAACTGCGATGAGCCGACGTTGCGGATTCGGCTTTCATCAATGGAATCTACACAACCTTGAGTGGATGAGATGAAAACGAGCGTCATTAATGTGCGCGACATGTTGTCGGTGTTAAGCGTGCTCGGTGTGGAAAAGCGCATCGGCGAGGTGCCTGGTGTGGAAAGCGTGACAGTAAATTTCGCCGCGCGAAACGCGACCGTGCGATACGACGAAACCCGACTCGAGGTCGCCGACATCAAGTCAGCGGTTCGCCAAAACGCCCATGAGTCTGCCGCGCCCGCTGCCCCTTCCGCTGGCGGGGATCACAAAGACCACACAGCATCCGGAGGATCGGACGCGCCACCTGCAGCGCCCGCACCGGCCACCGCGCTTCCGCCCGATGCAGCGAAATCCGCCCCGAATGTTGCAGCCGCCGCCCCTTCCAAGGGTGATGCACTGCCAGAAAATACGGCACCGAACGCGGCACCGGATACGGCACCGTCACCACCACCGCCACTCGATGCGCCGAAGTCTCCTGCGGACGCTTCAGCCAATGTCGCCGGGGACGAACCCCGGACACTGGTGACAAAGATCGTCGACTGGCTGACCCCGGAAGCCTCGGCTGCTCCAGCGGTCGAGGAGCAACAAGGCAAAACGGTGCCGAACGTGGCACCGTCCACAACCGCAACCGCCGCGCCGAAAGGCGCACAGGCGGCGCACACAGCCGCTGGCGACACAGGCCATGAAGGCCATGGAGGCCATGAAGCACGCAAAGCAGATAAAGCGCCGGGCGCCCAATCCGCCATGTCCTCGGACATGGCGCATGAGATGGGGCACGACGGTATGGACCTGCACGCCATGGTCCGCGACATGCGCAACCGTTTCTGGATATGCCTGACATTTACCATCCCCATTTTTGTTTACGCGCCGATGGGTGGCATGTTCGAGCCGCCCGCACCGCCGTTCGGGTTGGAGCTCAACCTGTGGCTGTTCTTCTTCGCAAGCGCCGCGGTTCTTTATCCGAGCTGGCCGTTCTTCGTTTCCGCCTGGCGTGCGCTCTTGAAGGGCACGCTGGGTATGGCGGCACTGATCGTGTTGAGCGTCGGCACGGGTTACCTGTTCAGCGTGGGTGCCACGTTCTTTTTCAAGGAAGGCGGGCAATTCTTCGAAGCCGTCACCGTCTTGCTGGTGTTCATCCTGCTCGGCCATTGGCTGGAAATGCGTGCCCGCGCGGGTGCGTCATCCGCCATTAAGGCACTGATGAACCTCACGCCGGCGAAGGCCTCGGTCATCCGCAACGGTGCCGAAATTGAAGTGCCGACAGCCGAAGTGTTGGCTGGCGAGATCGTCGTCATCCGTCCGGGCAACAAAATACCGGTCGATGGCACGGTGGAGACTGGCGAATCACTGGTTGACGAATCGATGCTCACCGGCGAATCGATGCCGGTGCAGAAGGGGCCGGGCGCCACCGTGATTGGCGCGACCA
>JANMNT010000127.1:0-2881 GCA_031368465.1 Burkholderiales bacterium | reverse complement strand
CAAAGCCGACGGCACGCTCGGCCAATCGGTCGCATTTGGCGGCTTGAGAGTGCCGTCGTACACCACGTTCGATTGGCAATCCAAATTTGTCTGGAACAAGGCGCTCTCCGCGATTTTCGGTGTGAAGAACCTGTTTGACCGCGATCCGCCATTGACCTTGCAAAACGGTGGTGGTGGCAATCAGCTTGGCTATGACGGCCGATATGCCGATCCGATCGGGCGCCAGTTCTACATTACCGGGCTATACAAGTTCTGATCGATTGCCCGTCGTCAAAGCTTCGTTGAGCAATACCTTCATTCGACTGACCGGATTCTATCCGGTCGGTCGATTGTATTTAACTAAAGGAAATTGAACATGAAACCAGCCCACACAAAATTGGTCGGTGCGATCGCGGCAATTTTTGCGGCAGGCACCGCGACCATCGCCGGCACGGCAATTGCGCAACAAGCGGCTGCACCGGCACCGGCGCAAAAAGTGGACAAAATCGAAGTCACCGGCTCAAACATCAAACGTGTCGACGCCGAAGGCCCGGCGCCCGTGCAAATCATCACACGGCAGGATATTGAGCGCAGTGGCCAGACCACGGTCGGCGAGGTACTGCGCAATCTGCCGATCAACAGTTCGGCATCTTACGACGACAATTTCACCGGCAGTTTCGCGCGCGGCTCGTCCGGCGTGTCGTTGCGCGGTCTCGGCCAGAAATCGACGCTGACGCTTATCAACGGCCGGCGGATGGCGAACAATGCCTTCGCGCAAAATTTGCAGGACGCGTTTGTCGATCTAAACAGCATCCCGCTTGCGGCGATCGACCGTATCGAGGTACTCAAAGACGGCGCGTCCGCCATTTACGGTTCCGACGCCATCGCCGGTGTGGTGAATATTATTTTGCGCAAAGATTATTCCGGTCTCGAGGTCAGTTCGGGCTATGGCAGGACTTCACACAAAGACGGCGCTGAGACGCGCGCCAGCATTGCCGCCGGCTGGGGCGAGGCGGGCAAAGACAAGCTCAACGTTTTGGGTGTGCTGGACTACTTTGACCGCGACACCGTCTGGGCGCGTGATCGCGATTTCAGTAGCACGTCCGATCAGCGCCGCTTTCAAGGTGGCACCGATGCCCGCAGCACATTGTCGAATCCCGGCAGCTATGCGCGCGTCGCGGGATTTCCCCCGCCGTTCGGGCCGACCCGCATTCCGTTTGCGACTTGCCCCGATGATCGCCGTATCACGATCAACGGCGTGGTGCAGTGCGTGGAAAACACCAACGTGTTTAATTCACTGATCCCTGAAACGAAACGCCTCGGATTTTTCTCGAAGCTCACTTACGACTTCAGCAACAATTTGTCCGGCTTTGTCGAGTTAGGTTTCAACAAGATCGAGACTTTCACACAACTCACGCCCTTTGCCACACCCGCAAATCAAATCGGCCCCGGCATCGCGCGGCAAATCAATGCGCGCCTGCCGGTCGGCAATCCGAACAACCCGTACAACGTTCCTGTGGATGTTCGCTATCGTTTCGACGATGTCGGGCCGCGCCAGGTATTCAACGAGACCGACGCCAAGCGTTTTGTTGCGGGGCTGAAGGGCACGGCCGGCAAGTGGGATTGGGAATCCGCCGTGCTGTACGCGAACAGCTACTCGACCCAGGACGACAAGAACGGCATCCGAGTCTCCGGTTTGCTCGCGGTAATTGCCGATGGTTCCTACAATTTTCTGAACCCTTCCGCCAACACCATTGCCACCTACAACCGCCTCAAGGCCGAATATCAGCGCCGAGGCGATTCCACCATCAAGCAATGGGATGCGAAGGCCAGCAGCGAATTGATGCAGCTTCCCGCTGGGCCGCTTGGCGTCGCGGTCGGATTGGAGACGCGCAAGGAGTCCTTGAACGATATCGCGGATGATATTTTGATTTCCGGCGATGTGTTGGGTCGCGGTAGCAGCCGCGCAAAGGGTAGCCGCACACTGACTTCCGCCTATGCGGAATTCAATGCGCCGATCTTCAAGAGTCTGGAGCTGCAAATTGCCGGGCGCACGGATCACTACAGTGATTTTGGTTCGTCATCGACACCCAAAGTGGCCTTCCGTTGGATACCGGCAAAAGAGCTGTTGATTCGCGGCTCCTACGCAAAGGGTTTCCGCGCGCCAAATCTGGTGGAGGCGGGCGATTCAGCCGCGTTCGCGTTCAATACGGTGGTCGACGCGCGCCGTTGCGCAATCAACGTTGCCTACTGCCCAACCGTTGGCGCGCCGGCGATTCTCTCTGCCGGGCAGGGTTTGAAGCCGGAAAAGTCCGACAGCCGCTCGTTGGGTTTTGTGTTTGACATGAGCAAAGACGCGAGCCTCGCGGTCGATGGATTTGACATTTCGCAGAAGTTCATCATCAACACCGAAGGCACGCAGTCTATTCTCGACCTGGAAGCCACCAATCCGATCTATGCCGCGCGCGTCCTGAGGGCGGCGCCCGATGCGACGGATATCGCGCGTGGCGCACCCGGCAATATCGTCGGCGTGCTGAATCAGTTTGTGAATCTTACGGAACTACGCACCAAAGGCTTTGATCTGGATCTCCGCTGGCGGTTTCTGAAAAACGACTACGGCAGCTTTAGTTTCAACAGCATCAACACCTATCTGCACAGCTTCAAAACGCAGAACCTGAAGACCGATCCGCTCACTGAATTTGCCGGTACATACGGCTTGCCGCGTATGCGCGGGAATCACACATTCTCGTGGGAACAAGGTGCCTGGTTTGCGAGCGCCACGTTTAATCACATCGATAAATACGGTGCGTCAACGTCCGCGCCAACTGGTGCGGCGGTCGTGGGCAATTTCGAGACAATCGATTTGCAAGGCGCCTACAGCGGCATTAAGGGCCTGAAACTC
>JANMNT010000143.1:0-5249 GCA_031368465.1 Burkholderiales bacterium | reverse complement strand
TCATTGTGTTTGCCACCAGCGCGCACGCAGCGTTGTGAGGTCACCGCACGGACGTAGTCGCGTTTTTCATAGCCAAGGAAAATGTCCTTGAATTGATTCATCCCGGCGTTGGTGAACAACAACGTCGGGTCATCGTGTGGCACCAACGATGACGAGGCGACATGTGTGTGGCCCTTGGATTCAAAAAAACCAATAAAGGCCTGACGAATGGCGGAAACGGTCGAAAAATCAGACGGTGCGGGGTGCGGTGCTGGGGACATGGCGGGCGGCAATCAAACGACGTGGAAAACCGCCATTTTACCGTCTCACGCCATCGATATGCCAATCGTGCATACCCTACCGGTCAAATTGCCTGTTACGCGTGGGTCGGAAACCCCAAAATTGCCGATGCCCGATGGTATTTTTCGGTCAGTGCCGACTCGGATTCGGCCGCCAGATTCAGGCAGGCATACCGGTAACTCTTCAGCCAGCGCATTTCCCGCTTCAATTCGTTGCCTGATTTCTTGAACGTGACCAATTGCGCCCGTGAATCAAATGCCTTAAGCGCGTTTATCTGCGCGCCAGTGGGGAAAGTTGCCTGCTCAAGGCCGTCAAAACGACGATAAACGAAGCTGGTGGCACACCGGTCGGGCATGGTCTTTTTTTCCACCGTGACCGATTCGCCGAGCGACAGGCGGATGGCAACGTCGTGCAAATTGATGCCGTCGACAATTTCATACATGTCGGAGAACTGTGCGGCCATGCGTGGGTTGACTTCAATCACCTTGCATTGGCCGGAATGGGTGCAAATTCGAATTTCAACGTTGAACAGGCCGTGATCCAACCCCAGCGCCGCCACAGTTTGTTGCGTGGTACGGCGGATATTGGCCTGCCACTCTGGCGGCAGCCGTGAGGGATATTCCCAGCGCAAAAACGCGTCGGTACCGGGATACATCACCGCGTCAATAATGCCCAAAATCTCGGTTCGTCCATCGACCACAAACCCATCAACGTTGACCTGAAAACCGTCGATGATCTGCTCACCGATCATGAAATGGCCATTCACGTCAGACGCCTGCAGACGCTCGACCACATCGTTAAACGGCCGCACCAACCGCTTGATGATGAACATTTCCCACGGCCGAAAATTCAGATGGTGTTTCAGGTCGGCGAAATCATCAACCTGTCGTGCCAACACTGAATAGGCCGCCTTGACCGGCTTGGCGTAAAACGGAAATGGCAAATCGATTTCACTGGCGTGACGCACGGTATAGGAAAACGCGGCGAACGGCACATTGGCTTGCGGTAATTCACGCGCCAGAATTTGACGCGCCATCAACTTGTGTTGGGCATTGAGAATGCCGCTGATCGATCCCGTCGGCAGCCCCATCTTTTCGGCGAGCAACGCACCGGCCATGGCGCCAAATTGTTCGTGACTGGAAACAACACCGTCAATTTTGATGCGTTTGTACTTTTCAACCAGCCGTTCGACAAACCGGTAAATATCAAACACCAGCAGATTCGCATTCGATGGGAACGAAAACAGATCAAAGCCCTCGTGGAAAAGCCGCACGTCGTTACCGCCCGCCAGCGCCGCGCTGCGGAACTGCACGTGATCCCACTCTTGGTGAAACAGGACGAGGATGTTTTTCAAGTGATGAATTTTGTTTTGTTCATGGCAACGTTACGTGTCGGATGCCCGGTTGGATGTTAGCCGGCCGGTTGTTGCTGGGTGATGCAATGGATATTGCCGCCACCGAGCAGAATCTCACGACCCGGCACCGTCACAACACGATGTGATGGGTAGCACGCGGCCAGAATCCTTGCGGCCACCACGTCATTCGCATCGCCAAAGGTCGGCACAATCAATCCGCCGTTGCACAAATAGAAGTTGATGTACGAGCCCGACAGTCGTGACTGCGCCTCCCGCGGTTTGGCGCCGGGCGTGCGGTCAACGCTCGCATATTCCGAAGCCACCGCCAACATCACCGCTGGCAGCGGCAGTTTATGGACCTTTAGCGGCCGGCCTTTTGCATCAACACTCTGCTCCAGCAGCTTTAGCGCAGCAGCAGAATAGGCGTATTGCGGGTCGTCTTTATCATCAGTCCACGCCAGCAATACTTCACCCGGCCGCACAAAACAACACATGTTGTCGATATGTTCATCGGTTTCATCGTTGACGATGCCATTTTCGAGCCAGATGACCTTGGTCACGCCCAAATAGTCGTGCAACTGATGTTCAATGTCGGCACGACGCAAGTGCGGGTTGCGGTTTGGATTCAGCAAACACGCCTCGGTGGTGATCAACGTCCCCTCACCGTCAACATGAATCGCACCGCCCTCCAGCAAAAAGCCGTCTGTACGATAACGGCCCAGCTGTTCAATTTCGAGCACTCTGGCGGCAAGCGCATCGTCGTTGGCCCATGGCGAATAGAGCCCACCCTGCAATCCACCCCAGGCGTTAAATTGCCAGTCAATACCCCGCACCTGCCCGTGACCGTTGACAACAAACGTCGGCCCGGTATCACGGCACCATGCATCATCGTTGGCAACTTCAACCACACGAATCGGATGTGGCGTGGTCACAGCACCGATCTGCGCCGATGCACGCTGGAATTGGTTTGCCGACGCGCATACCGTCACCGGCTCGAAACCGGCAATCGCCGCTGCCACGCTGGTAAAGGCGGCTTGTGCGGGAACCGCGCCGAGCCGCCAATTGTCAGTTCGTTCCGGCCACACCATCCACGTTTGTTTGTGCGGCGCCCATTCGGCCGGCATAAAAAAGCCATCTGCAAACGGCGTCGATGCAAGTGCAGCCACTATGCGTGCTCCATCGGCGTGGTCGATCCGTCCTTGGTGACGAGCGATGCATACAATTCCGGCCGCCGGTCGCGATAGACGCCCCATTGGCGTCGAGTGGCTGCCGCCTGGTCCAAATCGAATGTGTGGACCAAAACACCCTCGGTCTTGTCATCGGCTTCGGCGACTTTTTCGCCAAATTGATTGCTGATAAACGAGGCACCGTAAAACGTGATCGCCGATTCATCCTGCGTTTCGCGGCCAATACGATTGGAGGCGATCAACGGCAGCAGATTCGCCACCGCGTGGCCCTGCTGGGTTCGCTGCCAATGCGCGCTTGAGTCGATGCTGCTGTCGTGTGGCTCGCTGCCGATCGCGGTCGGGTAAAACAACAGCTCGGCGCCCTGTAATGCCATGGCACGTGCACATTCGGGAAACCACTGATCCCAACAAATGCCGACGCCGATGGTGGCATACCGCGTTTGCCACACCTTGAAGCCGGTGTCGCCCGGCGAAAAATAATACTTTTCTGAATAACCGGGACCGTCGGGAATATGGCTTTTGCGATAGACGCCCAGCACCCTGCCGTCGGCATCAATCACCGCAACACTGTTGAACAAGACATTGTTCGCCCGCTCGTAAAAACTGACCGGCAACACCACCTGCAACGCCCGGGCAACTTGCTGGAAATGTTTCACCGCGGGATTTTCGGCAAGCGGCGTGGCGAATTCGAGATAGGCGGCAATTTGCTTCTGACAAAAGTAGCAGCGCTCGAACAACTCTTGCAACAAAATAATTTGTGCGCCCTGTGCTGCGGCATCGCGCACGAGTCGATCTGCCCGGGCGATATTGCCATCAACATTCCAATCACACGCCATTTGGCTGGCGGCCACCGTCACTTTACGCATTGATCATCGCCTGTTAACTGAAAACATAGCGTGGATTCTAGCGTTACCAACTGCGGATCGGTGTTTTGGACCCCAAACATCGACTTTGCTGAAATCAAAACTTCTTTATTGACCGGGGTTTTCAGACACTTTTGGCTGAAAACGGGCGCCAAATGGCGATTTACATAAAAAACGCTTCCCACCTTTCGATGGGAAGCGCCAATATCCACACTCACACTCACCCACTCACGCCAACACGCGTGTCGTATTGCTGCCAACATCAAGTCGATAGAACTATTTATCCGCTTTTTTCGGACGGTTTTCCATTACGCATTTCTTGCGTTCTTCTCCGGCAGGTTTGGCCTTGCAGGTCTCAACCATCTTGTTATGCGCTTCGCAACGATCCTTCATGTCGGCAGGCGCTTTTGCACAATCGCGCGTTTCCATCATTCGATGTGGACCGCCCGGGCCTTTGGCCTTGTCACCGCCAGCCGGCGGGCCTTCGGCGAATGCGACGCTGGCAACCAGTCCAACTGCCAACGTGGCAACAATTGAGG
This sequence comes from Burkholderiales bacterium, assembly GCA_031368465.1. Taxonomy (GTDB): domain Bacteria; phylum Pseudomonadota; class Gammaproteobacteria; order Burkholderiales; family Usitatibacteraceae; genus UKL13-2. The sequence continues at coordinate 1,027 of JANMNT010000143.1, read as the reverse complement.
TTAATTTCTTCATGGGGATTCCTTTTCAAAACGGTTTAAAAAATAGTCGGCCAGCCATCAAAAACAGCACAAATTCAGCCTTTCGGTGCACCAGACAGACATATCAACGCGCGACACGAAAAATAATACGCCCCGAATGTGCGGAAAATTTGAATTAGTTGTAACAGCATTTGTAGTGGAAAATAGCGCCCTGCCCTCCCTTTCTGACTGCTCCGCTTCATGCCGCTTATCAATTGCAAGACCCTGCACCTCGCCTTTGGCGACGTCGCCCTGCTTGACCATGTCGATTTTTCCGTCGACGGCCGCGAACGAATCGCCCTGATCGGCCGCAACGGCGCCGGTAAATCCAGCCTGCTGCGCATCCTGATCGGCGAAAGCGCGCCTGACGACGGCGAAGTGGTGCGTGAAAAAGGTGTGCGCGTGGCCTCGGTGCAACAAGAACCAACCTTTGTCGACGCCGCCACCGTCGGTAGCGCAGTCGAGAGTGGTTTGGCCGCCGAAGATCCGCACGATGATGAGTCCTGGCGCCACGCCGGGCGCGTCACCGACGTCATTTCACGACTCGGACTCGATGCGGAAGCGACCATCGATAGCCTCTCGGGTGGCATGAAAAAACGGGTTGCCCTCGCCCGGGCACTGGTCAGTGAACCTGCTCTGTTGCTACTCGACGAGCCGACCAACCATCTTGATTTTGATGGGATCGCATGGCTGGAGGAAACACTGAAAGCGTTTGACGGCGCGGTGATTGCCATCAGTCACGATCGGCGATTTCTGGAAAGTTTTGCCACCCGCATCGTTGAATTGGACCGTGGCCAGCTATTCAGCTACCCGGGTTCATTTGCCGAATACCAGCGCCGCAAGGCCGAAATGATGAATTCGGAGTCGCTGGCAAATGCGCGCTTCGATAAATTATTAAAGGAAGAAGAAGTCTGGATCCGCAAGGGTGTTGAGGCGCGCCGCACGCGCAATGAAGGCCGGGTGCGGCGGCTGGAAGAATTGCGCCGCATTCGCATGGCAAGGCGCGATG
>JANMNT010000113.1:0-9178 GCA_031368465.1 Burkholderiales bacterium | reverse complement strand
ACTGGCGCGGCTTTCAAGCATAAAAGCACTGAAAAGCCGCGTCAAATAACGTTTTACGTGATCACGCAGCCATCGCGGCTGTTACGCCGCTTTTTCTTCCTGCCACCCTTTGGGAATTGAGCCCAGCAATTTCTTCGTGTATTCCTGTTTCGGATTGAGATAAATGTCGTCCGAATTGGCGACTTCGATCACGTCACCTTCCGACATCACCATCACCTGGTCGGAAATGTATTTCACCACCGCGAGATCGTGGGAAATAAAGATGTAGCTCATCTTGTATTCGTCCTGCAGATCCTGCAGCAGGTTCAACACCTGCGCCTGAACCGACACGTCTAGCGCCGAAACCGACTCGTCGCAAATCAAAACGTCGGGCTTCATGGTCAGGCAGCGCGCAATCGCAATACGCTGACGCTGGCCGCCCGAGAATTCATGCGGGTATTTGTAAAACGACACTTCGGGAAGGCCGACACGTTTAAGCAGCGCCATCGCCATTTGTACCCGCGCCTGTTCGTTGTCGCCAATCTTGTGAATGACCATCGGCTCGAGCAAAATCTGGCCGACGGTAAAGCGTGGATTCAGCGACGCATACGGATTCTGAAAAACAATCTGGATGCGGCGTTTGTATTTCATCATCTCGGACTCGGACAGTTTCAACAGATCAACCCCGTCGAACAACACTTCGCCGCCGGTGGCGCTGTGCAAGCGCATCAACGTCAGTCCAACCGTCGTTTTACCGGATCCGGATTCCCCCACCAGGCCGAGTGTTTTGCCACGTGCGAGTTTGAACGACGCACCCTTGACCGCCGGCACATCGCGTTTCTTGAAAAAACCATCCTTGAGCTGGAATACCTTCGACAGATTCCTGACTTCCAACACGATCTCATCGTCGGCGGCATATCCGCGTGTTTGTTGCTGGGTATTCTCCGGACGTAAACCTTCCGGGCGCATAAAGTCGTCAATCACCGGCAGGCGTTTCGGCCGCGAATCAACATTCGGCCGGCACGACAGCAACGCCTTGGTATAAGGATGTTGGGGCGCCTCAAAAATTTCCCTGGCAGTACCCTTCTCCTGAATCTCGCCCTGCTGCATCACAACGACATGATCGGCAATCTCGCCGACCACCGCCAAATCATGGGTAATAAACAATACCGACATATGATGGGTCTGTTGCAACTTTGCGATCAGATCAAGAATTTGTTTTTGAATGGTCACATCAAGCGCCGTGGTCGGCTCGTCGGCGATTAACAACTTCGGCTCACAGGCAATCGCCATGGCGATCATCACCCGCTGCTGTTGTCCGCCCGACATTTCGTGCGGAAACGAATTCATGCGCAGACGTGGATTCGGAATACCCACTTCGTTCATCAGCTCTTCGGCGCGGTTCCATGCCTGCTTGCGCGACAAGGTGGTGTGCAGCCGCAGCGTCTCGGCGATCTGGTCACCGCAGGTAAACACCGGGTTAAGCGAAGTCATCGGTTCTTGAAAAATCACCGAAATATCCTTGCCGCGAATTTTTCGAATCTCCTGCATCGGCAGCGTCAGCAGATCGACGCCGTTAAAGAACACCTTGCTATCCGGACTGACAATGGCCTGTTCCGGCGGCAGCAAACGAATGATCGACATTGCCGAGACCGATTTGCCGGAGCCCGATTCGCCGACCAGCGCAACCGTTGAATTGCGTGGAACGTCAAAGGAGACGCCTTTGACCGCGTCAAAAATATTGCCGCCGTCGAGACGGAATTTGACGTTGAGGTTTTTAACTTCGAGTAGGTTGTCCATATTTGCTAGTCTCGTTGAGCGTTCATTGGTGCAATTTGAATTGAATATTCTTTTGATGGAAACTTGGATCCCCGCCTGCGCGGGGATGACGCATCCGTTTCCAATCGCGCTGCGCTACGCTTGCTCTCTTGAACGGAGTGCGTCATTTAATTTTTGGATCAAGCGCATCGCGCAACGAATCCGTCAGCATCGAGAACGCCGTCACCAGCACGGCCATGGATATCGACGCGGCGACCAATTGCCACCACTTGCCGATTACCAACTCCGACTGTGCCTCCGCGAGCATGGTGCCCCAGGAGACCGAATCGACCGGCACACCCAAACCGAGGAACGACAGAATCACCTCGGCCTTGATGAACTGCACCACGTGTTGTGACAATTGAACCAGACACACGTGTGAAATATTCGGCAGGATGTGCACAAACATACGGCGGGTATGGGTGGCGCCGATGGCTTGCGCCGCCTTGACGTATTCACGTGACGCGTGCTTGATGTACTCGGCTCGTACCAGCCGGTAGATGCCGGTCCAGCCGGTCATTGCCAAGATGAAGATGATGGTATCGATGCCGCGCTTAAACACCGCCGCAAAAGCGAGAATCAGCAGGATGTATGGAATCGAGGTAAAGACGTTATAGAACCACTCCAAAAAATCACCCGTCTTGCCGCCCATGTAACCGGAGATCGCGCCGAGCACGGTGCCAATCAGGGTCGCCAGCAACGCGGCAATCAGCCCGACAAAAATCGATGTCTCGGCACCCTTGATCGCCTTTTGAATCACATCGCGCCCCCACTTGTCGCCGCCAAACAGCAACGTATCGGCGCGGGGTGTTTCAGTGATTTTTATTTCCGCGGTGCGTTTCGCCCACTCGGCGTATTTCGGCGCGAGCGGGTCGATATCCGACAAATCAACGTACGGCACGTCTTTGGATGTGTCCCTGGCGCCCGCCTGCTTGGCTTCGAGATTCTCGGCACCGGCCATAAATGATGGGTTTGCGTACGATACGCCGACCTCCTTCGACCAGTTCTTGGCGATCAGCCCGGTGTACGACCCGGCAACCATGAACAGGAAAAAGATCACCACAACCAGCGAAACCATGCCGATCTTGTCACGTTTGAGTCGGCGCCAAGCGAGCGTCCAGAGTCCGGGTGACGCTTGATGAATTGGCGCAACAACAGGTGTTTGGTTTATAACAGCGCTCATGCAAATTCTCCTGATCCCGCGTTGGTTTCGGCAGGTACAGCACCAACCAGCGGAAAAAACGCAATGCCTTGGATAACACAATTGGTTGTTTTCATCGGTAAGCTCACTTAAACGTCACACGTGGGTCGACCGCTTTGTACAGGACGTCAACCAACAAATTGATGAGCATGGTTAACATCGCGAGATAAACCGTTGCCGCCTTGATCACCGGGAAGTCGGAGCGGTTCACCGCAACCAGAATTTCGCGGCCCAGGCCGGGGATCGAGAAAAAGGACTCGAGCAGGAATGAACCAACAAAAATGCCCGGCAGCGCAATACCGACGTTGGTCAGAATCGGAATCATGGCATTACGCATCACGTGTTTAAGCATGACCATGTTTTCCGACACACCCTTGGCACGCGCGGTGCGTACGTAGTCGTTGTTTATTTCGTCGAGGAAAAAGCTGCGGTATAGGCGCAGCGCCGGTGCCAGCCCGACAAAAATCGCCAGCATGATCGGTAATGGCGCATAGGTGGCGACGTTTTTCCAGAAGTTGTCACTCCAGCCTTGCACTGGGAAAATGCCCCATTTAAAGCCGAAGAAATACTGCGCCACGATGATATAGACGAGGAACGAAATCGACATCGCAACGGTACACAACATCATGATCATCCGGTCGGTCAGTGTGCCGCGCATGTATGCCACGCCAATGGCCAGTAATAACGCGATCACGGTTTCAAGCACCAGCACTGGAATCATGATCGTCAGGGTGGGGCCGATTCGGGTGGCGAGAATTTTCGGTACTTCTTCGTTGGTGGCCCATGAGCGTACTGCCTCGCAGCCACCCTTGGGGGCATCCGCCTTTGGCGCGACTTTGGGATCGGCCTTGGGGTCAACCTTCGGCGGCACGGGCTTTTCGGTGTAGCTGCGCCAGGTGCAGTTAAAGCCGGTCGCCACCTCAAACGCAAAGTATCCCAGTTGCACATACATTGGCTGATCGACGCCAAGCTGCTTGCGGATATTCTCAATTTGTTCTTTATTGGTGATCTTGCCGGCAAGCTGCAACGCCGGATCGCCACCGACCGCATTAAACAGCACGAAGATGAGCAACATCACGCCCGCAAGCGTGGGGATCATCTGGCCGATACGTCTCAATACATAGGCACCCATGGGTTCTCCAATTTTTTCTGGTTACGGCGACTGCTGAACACTATCTCACGTCTATTGCTAATGGTTGGTCGCCGCACGTTGCATGGCGACATCGATATCAAGGTATTTGAAGCTGGTATAGAGGATTGGATGCTTTTTGTAGCCAAGCACCCAGGGATTGACGAAGTGACTGAAGGAACGGTGCACGCCGTAGCGCCACGGTGCATACGCCGCCAACAAGCGGTTCATTTCGCGATAGATTTTATTACGCTCGGGACTATCCGGAATACGTAGTGCCTTCAGGTACAGACGATCGTATTCGGGCAGTTTGAAGCGTGCATCATTCGAAATATCAGTGTTTGGCCCGTATAGCAGCTGCAAAAAATTTTGCGCATCCGGGTAATCGGCAATCCACGCGATACCCGATACCTGAAATTTGCCGACCTTGCGATCCTTGATCAGATCGGAGAACTGCACCTCCTGCGCCTCCATGCGAATACCCACCGCAGCCAGACACTTGATCCAAAGCGCCGCACGCTGGCGCTGCTCTTGTTCATTTGCCTGATACTTGTATTGCAAAATGATCTGCCGGCCATCCGGCATATCGCGCCAGCCGTCCTTGTCGCGATCGACATAACCATACATATCCAGCAATGCGCGCGCACGCGCCGGGTCGTATTCTTGCTCGGAAGTCCGGAAAGTCGGGTCAAAGCCGACCACACCGGGGCCGATCGGGCTGTTGGCAACAATGGCCTGCCCGCTGCGTACAATGTTGACCTCGGATGGCCTGTCGTGGGCGTGAACCAGCGCGCGACGGAAGGCGATATTTTCCGGCTTGTAGCCCCCGACAAACGGGTCATCCATATTAAATGCATCCCAGACCACCTCCGGTTGGTCTTCGCGAAACATGCGCACATTGCGCTTTTCGAGCACCGGCGCCAATTTACCTTTGGGGCCGTTTGGCATCAGCTGTTGCACAAAGGCGAGCGGGGTTTCCTCAATGTAATCGTGCTGTAAATCCATAAACGCCAGATAACGCGGCTGTTCCTGCTCAATAGGGTAAATCTCAACGCGATCAATCAATGGCAGCGTCTTGCCCGCGAGTGACTTGATTGCGTCTTGATCCCAGGGGTCATTGGCATCGGCAAATTCGGTATTGAGTTTATGGCCGCGATAATTCGGGTTGCGTTCGAGCACGATTTTTGATGCGCGCACCCATTCTTTCAGAATGAACGGGCCGGTTCCCACCGGATGCGCCATGGTGTCGGCACCGTAGGCCTCGATGATTTCGCGCGCCACCGGTACGACATTTGGCATCGCAAAAAAATAAATGAAGTTGTAATCCGGCTCGCGTAACTTGAACGAGATGGTGTAGCGGTCACGGACGGTAATACCCTCTATACGTGTATCGTAATCAAACTTGCGGCTGGCTTTTTTGATCTTGTCGACATATTCATCAAGGCCAATAATCTTGTCTTCAAACAGCCATGAGTACGGACTGCGCACTTCGGGATCACGAAAGCGTTTGATGGCGTATTCAACGTCCGTGGCGACCAACTCCCGCTTCTTGCCTTTAAATACCGGGTCGGGCGCAAAGTGGATACCCGGCTTGATGCGAAAGGTAAATCGTGTCCCGCCCTCTTCGCCTTCCGGCACCTGCTCAACCGCCTGCGGCGCGAGACGCACCGGACGCGCCAGCCAGTCATAGGTGAGCAGTGATTCGAATAAATTTTCACAGATGCCAACAGAATAACGGTCCTCGACCCGCTGCGGATCAAAACCTGTTTCAATCGCACGAAACGCAAGTCGAACCACCTTTTTCTCGGCGGGCGCAGAAAATGCCGGCATCACAAACCCTGTTGCCACGGTCAACGCGATCAATAAACCGACGACGCTTCGGATTACGCTCATTGGTGTCTCGTACTTGCGATGGTGTGAAAATCCGATTGGAGACACGCGTCTTTTTCCTTCAACCAACGATTAAAAATACAGGCTGAATTATAGCCCGCCAGCCGTGCCGTTCGAGGCAAAAATGCCTGAAGACCCGCTATTTTGCTGGTCTTTTGCTTTCGTCAATATCCAGATACAGCCAGGCCTGGTTATAAATCGGATGCTTGCGGTAACCCAGCAACCAAGGCTGCCAAACCTCGTTTCGATAGCGATGCGTTTGTGGAATCCACGGCATTAACACCGCGGCGATCCGGTTCATCTCAGCGTAGCGTTTGTTCCGCTCAGGCGAGGCAGGCATGCGGCGCGCCTCGTCGTAAAGTTTGTCGAACTGCGGATGCCGGAAATTCGAATAGTTGGACTGACCGGCGTTGGGGCCATACAGGTTCTGCAAAAAGTTCTCGGCATCGGGGTAGTCCGCACTCCACGCGAGTTGCCACATCATGTTTTTGGAGGCCTTGGCGTCCTTGTTCAGATCCGGCCATTTTGCAATCTTGAATTTGACGCGAATGCCGATCGCCTTCAGGTTTTTTTGCCAGAGCTGGTTGAATTGTTTGGTGAGTTGGTCCGGCTCTGACGCAATCTCAATGGTCATGGGTTTGCCATCCGGCGTTTCGCGAAAGCCGTCGCCGTCGACGTCCTTGTAGCCAAACATATCCAGCAACGCTCGTGCCCGCGGTGGGTCGTATTCATTGACGTCGGTTTGGAAGCTTGGATCGTAGCCTTCGACGCCCGGCGGGATGCCTGACCTCGCCCGCGCGGCACCGCCGTTACGAATCACATTGATCTCTTCATCGATGTTGTAGCCGAGTGCAATTGCCCTTCGTAACGCAACTTTCTCCGGCGCAAACGGGGCCTTGCCACCCATCAACGGGTCGTCGAGATTGAAATACATAAACACCAGATCGGTTTCAATGAATCGATCACCTCGTATCCCCTGCTTGATCAGATTCGGTGCCAGTTTTCCGCCGGGAAAGGCGCTGCTGATAAAGTCGGATGGCACATTCGCGTAATCCGTTTCGCCGCCCAGAAATGCCAGCCAGCGCGGCTGTGACTCCTCGACAATAGTCACCTCGACACGATCCAGCAGCGGCAAGCGTTTGCCATTTAAATAGGCGGCAATTGGGTCCTTGTTGACGTCAACCGTCGGCGATGACTGGAAAATGACGCTGCGAAACTGCGGATTTTTTTCCAGCACAATTTTATGCGAACGCTTCCATTCGACCAGCTTGAACGGGCCACTGCCCACAGGGTGTGCGCCGGGATCGGGCCGGTATTTTTCGATCACCTCTCTGGCCACCGCGGCGGTTTGCACGGTCGCAAAGATGTAGATGAAGTTGCTGTCAGCCTCTTTGATACGAACGCGCAGCGTGTTTTTGTCGGGGGTGCTGATGCCTTCGATCAATCCGTCGTATTCAAATTTGCCCGATTTCTTGGCCGCTTGAAGCGCCTCATCACCGCCGACAATTTTCCCCTCGACATACCAAAGCCACGGCGATCGTATTGCTGGATCAAACAGGCGCTTGAGGCTGTAAGCATAATCATATGCCGTCACTTCGCGCGGTTTACCACCAAAGGCCGCATCGTCGGCAAAAAAAATGCCGGGCGTGACCTTGAATGTATAAATCCGACCGTCGGCAGACACCTCTGGCAGTCCAATGGCCGTATTGCCAATCAGCTTGACCGGTCGCGCCAAATAATCGTACTTCAGCAGCGGGTCGAATATCGCATCCATGATCGTATTCGAATACAGATCAGATGCAACGTGCGGGTCAAACGTGGTCTCGGCAATCAAAAATGCGGTCCGCACGGTCTTTTTTGCCGAGTTGTCAGTGGCGGCATGTCCCGTCAAAGCAGTTGTAGCAACAAGCAGCGTGTACAACACGGCGACAAAACCTGCACGAACCACGTGAACCTTGCGTGCCATTTAGCGCAGCGCCTGTTGCTTGACGTCCGTATCGATATCGACCATTTTCCAGACACCGCGCAGCGTTGGATGTCGCTGATAGCCGATCACCCATTTGTGGGTCAGATCGGTATCGATGCGGCTGACGCCCAGCCGCCATGGTGCCAGCGTCAGAAAGATGCGGTTCATCTGCCGGTAGATTGCAAGGCGATCGTCATTCGGCGGCATGGTGCGCGCCTGTTCGTACAGCCGGTCAAACGCGGCATTCTTGAAGCGTGCATGGTTTGCCTGCCCCGCATTCGGACCATAGAGCATGACAAAAAACGCGTCCGCATCCGGGTAAGACGCACCCCACGCCAGCCGCCAACTCATCAATTTGCCGGCGCGCGATTCTTTAAGTAGATCCGGCCATTGCGCCTTCGGAAACGTGAACCTGAGACCAATCGCGGTCATGCTTTTTTTCCAACTCTCGTCGAGCTGACGATCGCGCAGGGTCGGCGTCGACGACATTTCAATGGTCAGCGGCGTGCCGTCCGGCTTTTCCCGAAAACCGTCGCCATTGACGTCTTTGTAGCCATACATGTCGAGTAACGCGCGCGCGCGGGCCGGATCGTATTTGTTTGCTTCAGTGCGAAATTCGGCTTCATAACCAAACGCACCAGGCCCGACCGGCGACTCGGCGGCGACCGCCTGGTTTTTGCGCAGAATCTGAATCTCTTCGGCGGTGTTGTAGCCGAGCATCATGGCGCGGCGAAGGGCTATTTTTTCCGGCGTGTAGCCACCAACCACCGGGTTTTCCATTGCGAAATAGGCGTAGGTCACCTCCATCGACGGTGTGCGGCTCATTTGCACACCCATCTTTTCCAAATCCTTTGCGAGCAGCCCACCTGGCACGGCGATATTGGCAAATTCGTTCGGTACACGGTCGATGTAATCGTGCTGCATGTTGCGGAACGACAACCAACGTGGCTGGGTTTCCTCAACAACATAAAACTCGATGCGGCCGACCATCGGCAAACGGCGGCCTTTAAGTTTTTTGTAGGTTTCCTGCGCACGCACATCACCAGCGGGCGGCTCGGCGTCCCAGTAATCTTCACGATAGTTCGGATTGGCAACCAGCGTGGTGCGCGAAGAGCGCTTCCACTGCTCGAGTTTGTAGGGGCCGGTGCCGACCGGATGCGCCATGATGTCGTTGGCGTACTTCTCGACCACCTCG
>JANMNT010000080.1:0-1933 GCA_031368465.1 Burkholderiales bacterium | reverse complement strand
GTGGTCGCGCCCGGTCAGACGCAGCAAATACCAAATCTGCTTTTGGCCTTTATAGGTCCCCCGCCATTCCCGTTTTACCCAGTGGCTGGGAACGTGATAGTGCAGCCAATTTTTGGTGCGTCCCAAAATTTTGACGTGCTCGCGCTTCAAGCCGGTTTCTTCTTCCAGCTCGCGATACATGGCGTCTTCCGGCGCTTCCCCGTGTTTGATGCCGCCCTGCGGGAATTGCCAGGAATGTTCGCGGATGCGCTTGCCCCAAAATACCTCATTCTTTGCATTGCAAAGGATGATGGCGACATTTGGGCGGTAACCATCGCGATCGATCATGGTTCAAGCCCTTCCAATTCTCAAGTTACGACGATTGTTTCATAAATTACTTTAATTGAATAGTCGTGTGTCCATTGAATCGGGTGCCGGGGTGTAAAATGTCCTCCATAATTCTACTAACCTATTGAAAAGTAAAGAAAATGCGCGCAAGCCGGTTTTTCATTTCAACCCTCAAAGAAGCCCCTGCCGACGCCGATATCGTCAGTCAGAAACTGATGCTACGCGCCGGCATGATCAAAAAGCTTGCGGCCGGCATCTACAACTACATGCCGATCGGCTTGCGGGTGATCCGCAAGGTCGAAAACATCATTCGCGAGGAAATGAACAGGTCTGGCGCTGTTGAGCTGTTAATGCCAGTTGTCCAGCCGGCCGAGCTCTGGATGGAGACCGGTCGCTGGCAAAAATACGGGCCTGAATTGTTGCGGATCAAAGACCGGCATGACCGTGATTTTATCGTCCAGCCGACTTCCGAAGAGGCGATCACCGATATCGCCCGGCAGGAAATCAACAGTTACCGCCAATTGCCGGTCAATTTTTATCATATTCAAACCAAATTTCGCGATGAACGGCGCCCACGTTTCGGCTTGATGCGCGGCCGCGAATTCACCATGAAGGACGCCTATTCGTTTGATCGCGACCAGGCAAGTGCGCAAAAGAGTTATGACACGATGTACGACGCCTATATGCGGATCTTTAATCGCCTGGGTTTGACTTTTCGTGCAGTGAACGCAGACACCGGGGCAATTGGCGGGTCACGCTCGCATGAGTTTCAGGTCATTGCCGACACCGGCGAAGACGCGATTGCGTATTGTCCGACCTCGCAATACGCGGCGAACATCGAACTTGCCGAAGCTGTATGCCTGATTGGTCTGCGTGCAGCACCCACGCAAGCGCTGATAAAGACCCCCACGCCGGGCAAGGCGAAATGCGAAGACGTGGCCGCACACCTCAATATTCCGCTTTCACAAACCGTCAAGTCGGTTGTGCTTGCGGTGGAGCAATCCGACGAAAATGGCGACCCAAAACCAGCCGAGGTATGGCTGCTGTTGCTGCGTGGCGATCACGATCTGAACGAAGTCAAAGCCAACAAGGTACCTGGCTTAAACAAAGGTTTTCGTTTTGCCACGGAAGCCGAAATTGTTGAGCACTTTGGGTGCAAACCCGGCTATCTTGGACCGATCGGTGTCAAGAAATCCGTGCGCATCATCGCCGATAAAACAGTGACCAACATGAGTGATTTTGTCTCCGGTGCAAATGAGCTCGACGCCCATTTCACCGGCATGAACTGGGGGCGCGATTTACCCGAGCCCGAGCTGGTCACAGACCTGCGCAACGTAGTTGTCGGCGATCCGTCGCCGGATGGCAAGGGCGTGCTTGCGATTCAGCGCGGCATCGAGGTCGGCCACGTGTTCTATCTTGGCACAGTTTATTCGGCGCCGATGAAGGCTACTTTCCTTGATGAAAATGGCAAACCCCAACTACTGGAAATGGGCTGTTACGGCATCGGCGTCACGCGCCTGCTCGGCGCGGCGATTGAACAGAACCACGACGCGCGCGGCATCATCTGGCCGGATGCAATCGCGCCATTTACCGTTGCAATTGCACC
>JANMNT010000051.1:0-8969 GCA_031368465.1 Burkholderiales bacterium | reverse complement strand
CGTGCACCGTCACTTTACGAGTCACGCGTGACCCCGTTCGATAAAACAGAAACCCTGTCGTTTGTTTATAGCCATAAACGCGCGCTGGGCTCGACGATTTATTTCGGTGTCAATTCGTCGCGATCCATTGAGCCGGGCGCCAATTATTTGCGCCGCATCAACGAAGTATTTTTTAAGGCGAGTTATGCATTTGACTTGTCGCAATTCGGACGCACCAAATTGTAAAGTCGCCTATTGACGGGTAGTTTCAGACGAAAATAGCCGAAGATGTCCGTAAAATAAGGCGTTTGCAAGATTAATCGCGGGCTGATTTTTCACCGCTTGCTTATATTGTGTTTGGCGACCTGCTTTTTTGCGCGGCAAGGCTTCCTAAGAATCGATAAACTACACGTTCTGTCAACCAACCTGTTCAAGACCAATATGCGCTTCTCTCTTTCGCTTCGCACGATGTTCGTCGCAGCATCCATTGTGGCCGCGCCTTTGTCCGTTTCCCAGGCTATCGCAGACCCCGCCAAAATGGACAAAGTTCTGGCTGGTGAACACCGGTCAGAAGCCAATAGGGCGCGTGACAAATTCCGCAATCCAAAAGCCACACTCGAATTTTTTGGCGTCAAGCCAAACTCAGTTGTGGTTGAAGCCCTCCCGGGTGGCGGCTGGTACACCGAAGTGCTCGCCCCGTACCTTCGCGAAACGGGTTCCTATGTTGCACTTTTGCCGGCAACGGCTGAGCGCGGCATCAAGTCGCATGAAGAACGGATGGCGGCCAAGCCGGCGCTTTACGACAAGGCAAAGGTTGCAAAAATCACCACCTCCCCGAACGCAGGTGCCGTGCCGACCGTTGACGGTGTCACCCCCGGTAGCGCAGATGTCGTGCTGACGTTCCGTAACATTCACAACCTGATCAATCCGGATCTGGTCGATGTTTACATGCGCGCGTTCTTTGACATGTTGAAACCGGGCGGTGTGTTGGGTGTGGTTGAACATCGTGCCAAACCTGGATCAACCCTAAAGGTGATGATTGATTCAGGCTATGTGACTGAGGAGTACACGATCAAGCGCGCGTTGGCGGCCGGCTTTAAGCTCGACGCCAAGAGTGATGTAAACAACAACGCAAAAGACACCAAAGACTATCCGAAAGGGGTCTGGACGTTGCCGCCAACGTTGACCGAGGGTGAGAAGGATCGCGCCAAGTACTTGGAGATTGGTGAATCCGATCGCTACACGCTGCGTTTTGTGAAACCGGCGAAGTAACACCACTAGCAAGTGATGACAAAAGGGGCCGAGCGCCCCTTTTGTTTTAGTTGGTTAGATGCTGGTGTGATGACGGCTAGGGTGTGGTGTCAAAAAATCGATGTTCCACCCAGTGCAGCGCGACGTTGGCGAATAACAAGATGACCGCCGCGACAATCGCCATCTTCGGAAAATTCAGCCCCGCCAAAATGCCGATCGCCGCCGTACACCAAACTGTGGCGGCGGTATTTAGGCCCTTGACCGTGCCACCTTCATGCCAGATCACACCGGCGCACAAAAATCCAACGCCGGTTGCCACTTGTCCCGCCACGCGTGACGGGCTGGAATCTTGCACCAGCAACAAAGAAACCAACACATAGGCTGCGGAGCCCAGACAAACCAGCGCGTTGGTATGGAGCCCAGCCGGATGCCTGCGCGACTGCCGCTCCAAGCCGATTGCCGCACCGAGACAAAGTGCCAACAAAAGGTTGAGAACGGCCTGTAGCTCAATTGTGTTCATGGTTGGTCAATGATACGGGCAAAACCGCCGCGTGGGTTTGTGCTGGGCTGGAATCGGTCTAGCGCAAGATCAATGCGTTACGAAGGTCTGGGTCCCATAGCCCGGCGCAGCCCTTGTGGTTGTTCGCTGGGACGACGGGGTTTTTAGAAATGCCCCCAGACCATCCATGCTTGTTTAGCCACGCTGAGTGCCAATCATTTGATTGATTTCTTCAACGGTGTACCGCGGCGTAATGTGTTGAGGGCAATTCCAATCAAACGCTTGTACCTCAAGCAGCATCACACGCTCGGTCGGTGAAGATGAATCAAGCTCACCCATACGCGAAACAAGATTGGCGGCCTCGGCGATCGGCACCAACGTGGCGGTCGCGTAGAGCTTGAGTCGTTGTTGGTTTGCGTAGTCCATGAAAAATAGTGCGACACGCGGATTCACCGCGACGTTGCCGGTGCTGACATATTGGCGATTGCCGCGCAAATCCGCGTACGCCAGATGTTTGTCATCGAGCACTTTCATAAAGCCTGCCGGGCCGCCACGAAATTGAATGTATGGCCAACCGTCGTCATTTACCGTGGCAAGATAGAAGCCATCGCGCGCGCGGATGAATTCCGATTCATTGGGGCCAAGTCTATCGTTGCCGCGATCGCGCGTCTCAGCGTTCGCATAGGCGTGGCGCGACCCCTGCCGTACTTGCTCAGACTTCACGGCGTCAGTGAATGCAATGTTGAAGTAGGGATTTGCCATGCTGTGCCTCGCGGATTATTAAAATGAACCGGATGCAGAAGTCGGTCATCAGACACCCAGTTGATGTGTCTGATGACCCACAATTGATCCGGCTTGCCAGTCGCCTACCGACGTTTTGCCTTTAACGCACGTGGCAAGAACTCGCGGATATAACCCGCGGTTTCGGCAGCGTGCGTCTCGAGCGCAAAGTGGCCGGCGTCAATCATGTGAATCTCCGCTTTTGGTAAGTCCTTACGAAACGCTTCGGCACCTTGCGGTGTAAAGATCGGATCGTTTTTCCCCCAGACAACCAACGTTGGAAACTGATTCTTGCGGAACGACTCGTGGAACTGCGGGTACATTTTCACGTTGTTGCGATAGTCGCTGAAGAGATCCAATTGAATCTCGTCGTTGCCGGGTCTGTCCATGCCGGCTTGATCATGGCGCCACGCATCCGGATTGCGCCGTTCCGCGGGAACGCCTTCGCTGTATTGGAAGATCGTGGTTGGCTCTTTCACGAAATCCCGCAACGCGTCGCGCCGTTGTTGAGTGTTCTCTGCCCAGTAGGCCTTAATCGGATCCCAGATCGGCGCCAAGCCAACGTCATAGGCGTTCCCGTTTTGTACAATCAAAGCGGTGACACGGTCGGGTTGGTTCAGCGCAAAGCGCAGCCCGATTGGTGAGCCGTAGTCTTGGATGTACACCGAAAATTTGTCGACCCCAACCGCGCGCGTCCATTTATCGACAACCTCGTAGAGGCGATCAAACGTATAGTTGAATTGCGCACGGGCAGGCTGGCTCGAGTAACCAAAGCCAGGGTAGTCCGGCGCGATCACGCGGTACTTGTCAGCCAGTAACGGGATCAGATCGCGAAACTGGTGACTGGACGATGGGAATCCGTGCAGCAGCAGAATCACCGGCGCATCTTTCTGTCCTGCCTCACGATAGAAGATATCGAGGCCATCAATTTTGGCGGTTCGATAGTAGATCGGTGTGGCGGGGATCGTGTAGGTGGCGGCAGCGGATTTTGCCGTTTGCGCCGTGGCGGGCAAGGTCAACCCACCGGCGATAAGTGTTGCGGCAACTGCAGTCAGCATTTTGAGTTTAGGGTTTTTCATGATCTTCCTTTAATTGATCGGGTTTTGCTGAATATCTGCCTGTTGTTACGCCGCTTTGCGCATTGCGGTGACCACCGGGAAATCAATTTCGGTTTGCGCCACTTCATTGACGTAGTTGGTGAAGGTGTTAAGTGCAACGGCCAATACAATCTCAACCACTTCGGCATCGCTATAACCGGCCGCTTTGACAGCGGCAATTTGGTTGTCTGATACGTGGCCGCGTGCTTGGGTTACCGCGGCAGCAAAATGCACAGCCGCGTCGGCCTTTGCATCATTGGATCGGCCAGCGCGATTGGCAGTGATTTCGGCATCGTCCAGTTTGGCGACGTTGCGCGCGAGGTAGGTATGCGCCGACAAGCAGTAGCCACAACCATTGACTTCCGCGACGGCGAGTGCGATGCGCTCAAGCGTTTGTTTCGACAATGTGCCCTCACCGGACGCCGCTGAAAGACCGGTATAGCCTTTCAACGCCGCAGGGCTATTTGCCACCATGCGAAATAGATTAGGAACCACACCCAACGCTTTGCCGACAGCAGTCAACGTGGCTTGGGATGCAACAGGTGCGTCAGCGACGCTTGGGAATGTATTGAGACGGGACATTTGAAACTCCTAAAATTGGTTGAGCCGGGAATTTCGGCGTGGAGACATTCTTGATCATTTCAAATTGATTGATAAGTCAGTAAAAATGAGATTAACAATTCCACAAAATGAGATAATTTCCGTCAGCAAGCGCCAAATAGGATCAAAAATGGACCAACTTGAATCGATTCGCACGTTTGCCACGGTTGCACGCGAAGGCGGATTTTCCGCGGCGAGCCGGGCGCTGGGCATGCCATTGCCGACTGTCAGCAGGAAGGTCGCGGAACTGGAAAACCGTCTGGGTGTGCGTTTGCTGGTGCGCTCCACACGCAATGTTTCGCTAACCGACCCCGGCAAGACCTATTACGCTGCGTGCCGGCGCATTCTCGATGACTTGCGTGACGCCGACGAAGAGGTAAGCGGTGAATATCGTTCACCACGTGGCGAGCTGATCATTACCGCTTCAGTGGGATTTGGCCGGCAGCATCTACAGCCGATCATCCACGCGTTTCTCGCCGCCTACCCGGATATCGATGTGAGCCTCATGATGGTCGATCGTGTGGTTGATCTGATCGAAGACCATGTGGATTGCGCCGTGCGTATTGCACAACTGCCGGATAGCTCGCTGATTGCCAAACCGTTGGGTGCGATTCAAATGATGGTTGTTGCCTCGCCGGCATATCTCGCGCAGGCGGGTTCACCGACGCACCCACGCGAATTGATCAATTATCAATGCATATCCTGGACCACCCTCGGGCCGTTTCGCGCCTGGGAATTTCGGATGCCGGGCGACGTGGTCGAACTGGCACCGGTCAAGTCGCGGCTGGCGACCACATCACCCGACTCCGCCGTCGCGGCGGCGGTGAATGGCGTTGGTCTATTGCAGGCAACAAGTTATCAAGTTGCGTCGCACTTGCAATCGGGTGAGTTGGTCCCGGTATTGCGTGAATTTGAAACAATGGCCGTCCCGGTCAGCCTTGTCTATCCCGGCCAGCGGATGTTGTCGCTGAAGCTGCGCGCTTTTTTGGACTTCGCCACGCCGCGGTTAACGTCGCGCCTGACCGAAATTTCGCAGATCGTGACAAAGAAGTAGCAATCGGGCGATGCATTTACGTCCAATCAAGGCCGTTTGAACACCACACCATCCTTCATCACAAATGACACGTTGCGCATCAGACGAATATCCGCAGCAGGATCACCGGGCACTGCAACGATGTCGGCGAGCTTGTTGACCTCCAGCGTACCGAGATCCTGTTGTGTTCCCATCACGGTCGCGGCTGAAAGTGTGGCGTAGTGGTCGGCATTGGCGGTGGCGGCGACGTCGGGGCGGGATGCGCAATGCTACTGGCGCTTGCAACCGCCACCGTGAGCACAAGTCGTTGACGGTAAAACCAATTGATTCCCATGTTTCTTTCCCTCTTCTCTCGCGCGCCCCTCCCTCGTCCATCAAAGGCGGGAGCGTTAGCGCGAGACAATGTTTAAGGCGGTGCCATGACGCCCAACCGCCTTTGATTGCGCGACGTGACAGAATATTGCACCAATACAACCGTTGCGACCCGTGTCATTCTTCGAGAGAGCAAAGCGCCATGCATGAAAACGCACATCGTGTCGTGATAATTGGCGGCGGCTTCGGCGGGCTTTGGGCCACGCGGGGACTCGCCAACACCCGCGTGAATATCACCCTCGTTGATCGCGCCAATCACCACCTGTTTCAACCACTGCTGTATCAAGTCGCGACGGCGGGGCTATCCGCGCCTGATATTTCCGCGCCGTTGCGACACATCTTGCGGCATCAACAAAATGTCGAGGTTCGCCTTGGCATGGTCACTGGGATCGATGTCGCCGCCAAAAAAATCACCACTGAAGACGGTGCGTTGCTCCTATACGACACCCTTATTGTTGCCGCCGGTGTGACGCATGCCTATTTCGGCAACGACGCGTGGGCACCGTACGCGCCCGGCCTTAAAACGCTGGTTGATGCGTTACATATTCGGCAACGCATTTTGTTTGCATTTGAACGCGCGGAACTCGCCACCACACCGGAAGCGCGCGATGAATGGCTGCACTTCGCCATCGTCGGCGGCGGGCCGACGGGCGTGGAGCTGGCCGGCACATTGGCGGAGATCGCCCGCCATACCTTGCGCGACGAATTTCGCCACATTGACCCAAGGCGCGCGACAGTGCGCTTGATCGAAGCCGGCCCGCGCGTGCTTGCAAGTTTTCCGGAATCGCTTTCGATCGTGGCGGAGCAACATCTGCGTGACCTTGGTGTCGAGCTTTGTTGTGGTGCGCCGGTCACGGCTATTGGTGCCACTGGTTATGAATTGGCGGGTGTGCGGGTAAATTGCCGCACCATTCTCTGGGCCGCCGGGGTGGCGGCATCGTCACTCGGCGCATTGTTGCCTGCCGCCCGTGATCGCGCCGGGCGGGTGCTGGTGGAGCCGGACCTCTCAATCAAGGACTATCGCGATGTATTTGTGATCGGTGATCTCGCGTCCGTGCAGCAAGAGGGCAAACCGGTGCCCGGTGTTGCGCCGGCCGCCAAACAGATGGGTGCCTATGTCGCCAAACAAATTCGCTCGCGTCTGACAACGGCAAACCACAACGCAGCCGCGCCAAAACCGTTTCGTTATGCCGACTACGGCAACCTCGCGACGATTGGGCGCATGGCAGCGGTTGTTGATTTGCGGGGCCTTCGTTTCTCCGGCCTCCTGGCGTGGTGGTTTTGGCTGGCCGCACACATATTTTTTCTGATTGGCTTTCGCAACCGTGTCGCGGTGTTGATCAATTGGGCAACATCGTATTGGACATACCAGCGCAGCGCCCGTATCATGCTCGATTCAGAAAAATAAAACGCGCCGATTGGTGGGCGTTTTCAGGCATAAATGGCTGGAAATAGCCGTGAATGCTAGGGTTGTCGAATAAATCGGCATCGGCCCCTTTGATTCCCTTTGATTCAACCGGACTATGCAACGCCAAGCAGGGGGCGGTTGAAACTGACTTCACCTGCGGCCCGTAGTACGTTTGTCCACTTAAACTATCACTCCTGAATTGACCGGTGACCACACATGAAAACTTCCCGCCGCATCTCACTTGCGTTTGGCATCTTCATCATTTCCGGCCTGCTGAGTGCGTGTTCTGCCGTCAGCGCGCAAAACAAGGGTGAAGGCTACAAGCCGGTCAACGCCACATCCGACGAACAGGGCAACGCACTGATGCTCAAAGGTTTCGACGTCGTCAGCTATTTCGTCGAGAACAAACACCAGATGGGTCGTGCGGAATTCCGGTCGAATTACAAAGGCATCACTTTTCAATTTGCCAACATTGAGCGCAAGGCGATGTTCGACAAGGAACCTGCAAAGTATTTGCCCGAATTCGGCGGCTATTGCGCAAACGGTATTGTGTATGGCATTCCGTGGGGCGGCGACGGCGACACGTGGAAAATGATCGGCGGCAAACTCTATATTTTTGGTGGCACGGGCTCACGCGATGCATTCATGCTTGATGAAAAAAATAACCTCGCCCTCGCCAACAAATATTGGAAAGAAGAAGTCGAAGGCAGCAATAGTCTTTGGCAACGCACCAAGCGCATGATCAATCGTGTGCCACACTACAAAAGCGGCGAGGCACTTGCGCAGGCGGTTGCTGAAGCAAAGGCAAAGGGAACATTGCCAAAGAACTAAGGCGAATATTGCGAACGGTGCGGATTGACGCCTGGTTCGCGGGGGCCGGTGTCGGGGTTCTGTCCGAACACTTGCGCTTTGATGCTTGATATCTGGCGCAGTGACGGCCTATTTGTCTCGCTTTCTCGTCCCGCTCGTCGTAATCGCTCTCATCGTCGGTCTCATTGACTACGCCTAAGAGTTACGATCATCTTGCACGGGGCGACAATCCGGGTCAACCGCGCCTCGCTCGACGGCCAAGTCCATCCAAGGTCGGCGCGGCGATTAGACTCAAAAAATATTGATCGCCGCAGTTGCCGGCGTGTCGGCAGCGATTGCTAAACCTTCTGATAAACCTCGCCCCCCTGCTTCACAAATTCAATCGCCTTCACTTCCATCCCCTTCTTCAGCGCGTCTTCATTGCTGAGTCCTTCCGCCTTGGCGAAATCACGCACGTCCTGCGAAATTTTCATCGAACAGAAATGCGGGCCGCACATCGAGCAAAAGTGCGCGAGCTTGGCACCTTCCTGCGGCAGTGTTTCGTCGTGGAATTCTTTGGCTTTGTCGGGGTCGAGGCCCAAGTTGAATTGATCATCCCAACGGAATTCAAAGCGCGCTTTCGACAACGCGTTGTCGCGCATTTGCGCGCCGGGGTGGCCCTTCGCCAAGTCCGCTGCATGTGCCGCAATCTTGTAGGCCATGATGCCGTCTTTCACGTCAGCTTTGTTCGGCAAGCCAAGATGTTCTTTTGGCGTGACGTAACAAAGCATCGCGGTGCCGTACCAGCCGATCATCGCCGCACCAATCGCGCTGGTGATGTGGTCGTAACCCGGCGCGATGTCGGTGGTGAGTGGGCCCAAGGTATAAAACGGCGCTTCATGGCAGTACTTCAACTGCAGGTCCATGTTCTCTTTGATGAGATGCATCGGCACGTGGCCGGGGCCCTCGTTCATGACCTGGACGTCGTACTCCCAGGCGACTGTGGTCAACTCGCCCTGCGTCCTCAGTTCGGCAAACTGCGGCTCGTCGTTGGCGTCGGCAATCGAGCCCGGCCGCAGACCGTCGCCGAGCGAGAACGAGACGTCGTAGGCGCGCATGATCTCGCAGATTTCGCGGAAGTGCGTGTAGGTGAAGTTTTCC
>JANMNT010000134.1:0-2242 GCA_031368465.1 Burkholderiales bacterium | reverse complement strand
CATCGCGCGCAATGCTGTTATCAGGCGCGGCGTTTCAGGTGAAATGGTCTGAAAACGACCGTCAATAGACGTACTAACGCTTTTCGGAAAATGCCGCACGTGCCAGTGGGTCTTGCCGGTAAAACTGCGCGAGTTGTTCGTAAACCTGCGGAAACCCAATGCGAACCGTATTGGGCAACTCAAAAAACGCCTCAGAAATGACGGCAAAAAATTCGGCCGGGGTTTCACTGGCATAGGCATCGATTGGTAATTCCGCCAATGCCGCACCCCGATCGTGCCTGGCCTGTCGATCGGCCCGGTCAACCGCCTCGCAAAATGATAGATACGCTGCCTTAAACACCTGTTGCCAGGTGGCTTCTGACATACCTTTGTGCAACGGCGGGAACCCGTTGGCATTGCCATTTTGCATGTCGAGCTTATGTGCAAATTCATGGATGACCACGTTGAACCCGGCGACTGCATCGTCGGTTGCGGTTACCGCGACATCTTCATAGGAAAGGATGACAGGACCGCCCAGCCAAGCCTCACCGGCCAGCACATCGCGTGATGTATGCACCACGCCGATTTCGTCGATAACTTCGCGTTCAGGCATGAATTGGTTCGGATAAACAATGATGTCCGACCAGCCGTCGTAGGAATCGACGCCCAGTTCCAGCACCAAAATGCACGCCTGCGCAGCGATTTCGACCTGCATCTTGTCGGTTATGACGAGACCTGCCGCGCCGACGATCGACTTGCGCGCAAGAAAATCCGCCGCAATCAGACACAGCCGTCTGTTTTCCTCGGCGTTCAGGCCGCGCATGAATGCGTAACGTCCGGTCGCATCCATCCACAGGTTCGTGTCGATCGGCACGATTGGCTTTTTGCCGAGGCGCATAATTTTCTGCCAAAGGCTGGTCATTGTTGGCTACCGTAAATGATTTGCGCCGGATGAAGCGGGTAATTTGACGGGCGCCGGTGAACTGTCGGCGCAGTCTGGAAATCAATTTTCATGGGTGAAATTTTTATCTTGGGTCGATTGCAAGTTTTGGGGTCAACAACATGTCTGGTGCCGGCGAAAATGCAAGCAATAAAAATACGTATTGAAGGCGTCGTCCCGACCGCGATCACATCGTGGTGCTGTTTTAACCTTGCGGCGGATGCGGAAAACCCAAGGGTCGACATTTGAATTTCGCCACACCCGGCTGCCCAGCCTGACTCCGTTATGTTTGTTTGGCTCGTCGTTCATGGACGTATTGAAAAGACGTGGCCTTATCGTCAATTGACGCTAAGATACCACTCCTGTTTTTGTAACCACCTGCTGAAATGCATATTGCGATGACCCTTCGACCCCTTTCCGACGGTTTACAAATGTGCTGTCCGTTCGGCGGCATTTTGCCGCTGGTGTTTTTATTTTGGATCGCTGTTTCAGTCGGTGCGCAGCCCGCCGCGCCGTTACGCGCTGGCGCAGCGGCCAACCCAGGCGACCACGCGAGCTATGTTCTTGAGGGGCGTGTGGTGACGATGAATGCGTCGTTCTCCATTATCGACAACGGGTTTGTCGGGATAGACAAGGGCGTTATTTTCGCTGTTGCCAACTCGCGAAAAGCGCTCGAACAGGCAGCGACCGATGCAAAAATCGACCTGCAGAAAATGCCGGTCGTGCAGGTTAATGGCGATATTTATCCCGGATTGATTGACCTGCATAACCACCCGGAATACGCGATCTACCCGTTGCTGCCCGTCACCCGCAAATACAAGGATCGCTATGAATGGCGCTTTTACGATGATGATTACCAGCGGCGGATCACACATCTAAACACCCTGATGACACAGCCGCAGTATTTTGACCTGGCCATTGAAGTGGGACGTTATGGCGAATACAAGGCATTGGTCGGCGGGACCACCTCAATACAGGGTGGGCGCGTCAGTCTGGCCTATGCGAGGGAAGAGTGTCTGGTGCGCAACATTGAAACCTCACCGGTCACACCCCGTACGGCGTTCTCGCGCGTAGATATTGGTCGTGATGCGGATGAGTGGCGGCGCATGGCTGATGAAAAGAGCCGCGGTCCAATGGCAATTCATTTGGCTGAAGGGGTGGGGCCGCGCATGGCGAATGAGTTCGAGGCACTCAAGCGAAGCGGCTTGGTCGGTGCCGGATTAATTGCGATTCATGGTGTTGGTCTAAACGAAACACAACTGAAGGAAATGGCGGCGACAGGGGCAAAACTGGTTTGGTCACCGCTGTCCAACTTCATGCTTT
>JANMNT010000400.1:0-19381 GCA_031368465.1 Burkholderiales bacterium | reverse complement strand
GCCTCACCTGCCGCGCTTGCGAAACGACCTGTCCGTCAGGCGTGCAATACGGACGGCTGGTTGATATTGGCCGGGAAATTGTCGATCAAAAAGTCGGCCGATCCGTTGTCGACGGGCTGCAACGCAGTGTTCTGAAAAACGCGCTGCCACAAACCGCGCTGTTCACGGTCGGGCTTTCGCTGGGTCGGTTGATAAAGCCGTTGTTGCCCGCGGTGCTGGCAAAAAAAATTACCGGAAAGCGCCGTGCCGGCATCTGGCCGGCAACCCGTCATGCGCGGAAAATGCTGGTGTTGGCAGGGTGCGTACAACCTGCCATGGCACCATCGATCAATGCAGCGACTGCGAGGGTGCTTGATCGGCTGGGCGTTTCGTTGGTGACCGCACCGGGTGCCGGATGTTGCGGCGCAATTCCGCACCATTTAAATGACGCGCATGCGGGCCATGTCATGATGAAACGCAATATCGATGCATGGTGGCCGATGATCGAAGAAGGCGCGGAAGCCATCGTCGTGACGGCATCCGGCTGCGGCACGATGGTTGCTGAATACGGGCATATTTTGCGCAACGACAGCGCCTATGCGGCAAAAGCGGCACGAGTATCACAATTGTTTCGCGATGTCAGCCAGGTTATTGCCGCCGAAAGTGCCGTGCTGACAAAACTTCTGCAGGCAAAACCGGTTCGCGGTAAAACCAAACTCGCGTTTCAATCGCCGTGCAGTTTGCAGCATGGCCTAAAAATCAAGGGTGTGGTTGAAGCGCTGTTGCGCGATGCCGGATTTGAATTGACCGCCGTACCAGACGGGCATCTTTGTTGCGGCTCGGCAGGCACCTATTCGTTGTTGCAGGCTGCCTTGTCTCAGCAGTTGCTCGACAATAAGGTCGCAGCACTCGAGTCCGGCGCACCCGCCGTGGTTGCCACGGCAAATATCGGCTGTCTCGCGCATATTGAATCCGGGCTAAACGCCAGCTCAAAAACGCCGATTCATCATTGGATCGAATTGCTCGATCAACGACTTTAGTTAAAAGTCGTTGCTGGGTGCGGCGCTTCAGCCAAAAATGGCTGGAAAGACTTGTCAATAAATGGGTTTTGTTTTTGAACGGATCAGCGGCGGTACAGCCGAAATTGTTCGATTTTGTCGCCCGGTCGGGCACCCTCCCAGTGCAACGACCATGGTCCAACAATATCCGGCGCGTTTGCCTTGGTGCCCTGAGCCAGCAACCAACCGCAGTTTGCCGCGGCGGGAGACTTCGGAGAAGTAAATCGCAGCGCGGCAAAATAGTCAAACATGGCGCGTTGCGGCTCACCGATATTCAAGCCGATGACACACGCTGATGCCGTCGCGTGATCAGCATTCACCCGTTTAACAATTTCAGACACCGGCGCGCGATAGCTGCGAACATGATCCACCGCCGGCAGCCCAAGCAGATTCAACAGCACCCATAACAACGTGATGCCAGCCGCCCAATTGACCACCGCGCGGCGATTGTTGCGGTGTGCCATCACCACGGCATATATCCACACGCCGGTCAGCGTCGCCGCGAGAATCATCGTCAACCACGAGAAACTGAAGGTAAACCCGGGTGCTGCACGGGCCACGGCGCCCGCCGCCGCACTTGGTGTCCCGATCACCGCCGCCGTCCAGTAAAGCCACAGGGCCAATGCAGCGGTGCCAAAAAACACCAGGCCAAACCAGTCGACAAAACTCGCCACGCCCTTGGGCAGACGATCGAGCGAATGTGCGGCCGCAAGTGCAAGTGGCAACAACAAAATCAGCGCCGCTGTGTCGCGTGCTTCACGAAACAAAGAAACCCAAACCAGCAGGACGACAAAAGCCGACAGCGGCAGGGCGAGCTCGATGCGTTCCCGAATGATCCGGCGATCCTTGCGCCATAACCATATCGCCAACGGCAGCGTCGGCAGCGCGTACCAGGGCAGTATTTGCAAAATGTAAAGCGGTTGAATCGCACCGCGTGAATATTGATCCAACATCGGCGCACCGAGGATGCCGTCGATCAAATATGCGGTAGTCAGTTGACCCGTTGACCACAGGATGACAGGGTAGACGGCAGCACCAACCAACAAAACCAACATGCAAAAACCGATGCCGCGTTTGAACGCGCGGTTCTGCCAGTCGTGCAACAAAAACATCATTGCAAGCGCGATGGCCGGCACCACCAATGCCGGTAACAGGCCGACCGACAGCGCCATCACTAGTGCGCCAACCCCGACCGTCAAACCCTTGCGGGCTTCAAACCGGATACGGGTCAATCCATAAAGCGCGATCGACATACCGGCCAAGCCTGCCAATTCCGGATTCAATTCATGGGCGCGCAACAGCAATCCAAGAGAGCCGATCAGCAATGCCACCGTCACCCGACCGGCGCGTTCGTCGAACAACTTGTTGGCTGACTTGTAGAGGCAAACGATTGTCACCAGCATGAACAGCCCGCTCGCGAGACGCGCGCCGTCGTGTGCCGGCAGGATCAGTGCCGTCAACTTGGCAGTCAGCGCCGAAACCCAATAAAAGAGG
Organism: Burkholderiales bacterium; assembly: GCA_031368465.1. Taxonomy (GTDB): domain Bacteria; phylum Pseudomonadota; class Gammaproteobacteria; order Burkholderiales; family Usitatibacteraceae; genus UKL13-2. The sequence goes on along the minus strand of JANMNT010000400.1, from coordinate 16,850 downwards.
GGTGGATAGTCAAGATTGGCGGCGCCGGCAATTTGCGGAACCAGCCACGCGTCAAGACCGGATAACATCGAATGGACGGTGCCCATTGCGAGCGCCTCGTCTGGCTTCCACGGGTCATGACCAATCAGGCCCGGTATCAGCCAGGCAAAACAGACGATGACAAACAAGGCGTTTTTCACCGGTGACGCGGTTCCGTCAAAGACGATCGGGCGCTTGACCGTCTCGGCGAAACCAGAATTACCGGCCACGTCACTTTTAGTGCTTGGTTGTTTCATGACGGATTCATTGGATGGTTTTGACCATCTGGCCGGGCGCTAGATTACCTTGCGGATATATCTGGTTCAGCAGACGCAAATTGCCCTCGGCGTTGCGCATCTGCGGCGCGACACGCGACAGATCGCGCGCCATTTCGGCCAGCGGTTGCGGCGAGCGGGGCAGCATTAGTGTGCGAATGGTGTAGGGTTTGGCGTAGGCCGAATCGGCGCTGGTGACCGCCCTAAATGAATTGACAACATCACCAAGCAACCGACTATAACTACCCTTCGCCTCAGCTTTTTGCATTTTCTGCAACACAAAGTCGTTGTCGCCCAGTGTCAATATGGTCGCGTCAACAAGGCGACCCTGTTTGTTGCCGGTGAAGTTAGTCGCCCGTAATCCGTTAATTGTCGTTTTTTCCGCGCGCCCCTGATCTGGCTGCAATACCGAGCGGATAACGGCATCGTGGTCCCCGCGTGAGTTTAATGACAACTTAACGGCAACGGCCGCCTGCAAATTGTCGGCGAGGATGGTGAGGTCACTGGCGGAATTTTGGATCGACCATTTATCTGGTGCGCGCAGAGTAAAACCCAGCGGTTCGTGATAAAAGTTCTGTCCGCGTGTCACCCCCTGTTCGCGGCTGTCGCCAAAGGTCATGCCATTTATCGTCTGCAAATAGCGGGCCCGGCCGGCATCGGCATATTTGCCGCTATGGCGGTCGGCCTCTTTGCGCATTTCGTCCAGACGCTGATTGTTGGCCGGGTGGGTTCGAAGCCATGTCGGTGTGCTGTCGATATTACGGCCCGCCGCGCGCGCTTCATCCCGGGCAAATATTTCTTGCGCACGCAGCACCCCGATCACACCAATCATCACATCAGGGTCAAAATTAACGCGCTGCAAATACTCGGCACCAAGCCGGTCTGCCTGCAGTTCATGGTCGCGACTGCGCGGCAACAGGAAGCCCGCCTGCGCACCGCCGCCGACCAGCTGCCCGCCAATATTGGCGCCCTGCTCGCCACCCAGGTAAGCGCCGGCCAACACGCCCAACAGCTGCGCACCGGAGGCAATTTTTTGATCGCGGTCCGCACGTGCACCGTGCCGTGCGGCGACGTGTCCAATCTCGTGCCCCAACACACCGGCCAGTTCAGCTTCCGAGCCAAGGTAGGCCATCAATCCACGCGTGATGTAAATATAGCCACCTTGTACTGCGAATGCGTTGATCTCGGCGCTATCAAGCACGGTGAATGTCCATGGCAGGGCGGGGCGCTGGCTTTGTGCGGCAAGTTTTTGACCGACACTGTTCACATAACTCTGTAACGCTGCATTCTTGTACGGCTGGTATTCCTGCAGAACCTGCTGGTGCAGTTGTTTGCCAGACGATACCTCGTCCTGCTCGGACATCACCCCGCGGTCCTGACGTCCCGTGACAGGATTGGACGTGGTCGCGCAACCTGCAAGGGTCAGCGCAAAAATGATCGCGGCAATTCTGATTGGAAGGGGAAGCATGCCGGTTGCCTTTTATCTGTGGTTTGCCATCGCAAAATTGTACGCCGGCGTGTCGTGAAGGGCCATAAACAAAAAAGGCAACCTGACGGTTGCCTTTTTGGACATCTCGCGTTGCGGCCTACTCTGCTGTGTCGGCAGTCTTGCCTGCGCTGGTGCGCGAGTAACGCTGCTTGAACTTGTCGATGCGGCCGGCTGTATCCATAATTTTATGCTTGCCGGTGTAAAACGGATGCGACTCGGACGAGACCTCGATACGAATGACCGGATACTCTTTGCCGTCCGTCCACTTCATCTTTTCTTTGCCCTTGGTTTCGGCAGTGGTCTTGGTCAGGAATTTGAAATCGCACGACGAGTCAAAAAAAATGACTTCTTGGGTCGCAGGATGGATGTCAGCTTTCATTTGGAATTACCTTTCTTTTCGTAAAGGGTTCACCGTTGTGAACCTCTATGCGAACAAGCGCTAGTGCGTGATGGAGGACGATTTTGACCCGTGACCCACTGAATTGGCCTCGGGAACCCGAAATTATGCACAAAAATGCCTAATTAAGCAACGTGTTAGCTCTGTTAAAGTAACGGCATGGAAAAAGAAAAAAACCCGGCCGGCACCGCTGAAAACAGTGCAAAAACAGACCAAAAAGCCCCTGAACCAAAGGACTTGATCGTCAAAACCCGCCATAAAGCCAAAATTGACGGCAAGTTATTGGCCTATACCGCGACCTGCGGTACCTGGGTGATGAGCGAGGAACACGATAAGGACGGCGAGCATTTGGGGCAAAAACCCAAATCGGCGATGTTTTTCACCGCATATACCTTGGACGGCACCAAGGATCTTGCCAAGCGGCCGGTGATGTTTTGTTTTAACGGCGGGCCCGGCTCAAGTTCGGTATGGGTGCACATGGGCCTGTTTGGCCCCAAGCGCGTCGAACTGGATCGAGAAGGTAATGCCGGCCCGCCGCCATATCGCTTGATTGACAACGACTATTCGATGCTGGCTGACACGGATCTGGTATTTATCGACCCGATTGGCACCGGATACTCGCGCATGGTCGAGGGTGAGAAAACTAAGGAATTTCACGAATACCAGCGTGACCTCGAGAGCGTTGGCGCGTTCATACGATTGTATGTTTCGCGCAATGAACGCTGGGCCAGCCCGAAATTTATCGCCGGTGAAAGTTATGGCACCACCCGCGCGTGCGGATTGGCCGGATTGTTGCAGGACAAACATGGCATGTATTTGAACGGCCTGTTGCTGATATCGGTCGCGCTTGATTTTCAGACATTGCGATTTGACCAGGGCAACGACATGGCGCCGACGATGTACCTGCCAACCTATGCGGCAACCGCATGGCAGCACAAAAAATTATCCGCCGATTTGCAAAAGAAATCCCTGGCTAGTCTGTTGAAAGAAGTCGAGACCTTCACCGAAACCGACTACGCGGCTGCGTTGTTCAAGGGAGATAAATTGCCGGCGAAAGAATTCAATTTGATCGCCGATAAAATTTCCCGCTATACCGGGCTGTCAACGGCATACGTGAAATCGACCAAGTTGCGTGTACATATCCATCGTTTTTGCAAGGAACTGCTGCGCAGCGAAGGTAAAACCGTCGGCCGACTAGACAGCCGATTTACGTCGAAAGATCGTGATAGCGCCGGCGAACATTTTGAATTTGATCCGGCCATGGTTGCCATCAGTGGCGCGTTCTCGTCGACATTTAACAACTATGTACGCAGTTCGTTGGGATTCAAAACCGACCTCGACTACCGCGTATCCGCCGGCTTTTATTTGAACTGGGGTTGGAAGGACTTTGCCAACCGTTATGTCAACGTTGGTGAGACATTGCGACGCGCGATGACCATGAACCCGCATCTAAAAGTGTTTGTCGCCAACGGCTATTTTGATCTCGCCACACCGCATTTTGCCAGCGACTACACCATGAATCACCTGATGTTGGACGCGCCACTGGACAAAAACATTTCGACCAGCTACTACGAAGCCGGCCACATGATGTACGCCCACGCCCCGTCATTGATCAAAATGGCGGCTGATATGCGTGGTTTTGTTAAAGACGCATTGCGTCAATTGAAGAAATAGTCGTTTGCGGATTGCCCCGCAAACGTCGATCGAGAAAATATGAGCCCAGCAGCAAAATCACTGTTTGCCTTTGGCTGTTATTTGCTCCCGTTGGGGCTGATATTGTTATTCGTTCCAAACTTGTTGCTTGGACTATTCCAGATTCCGGCAACGACAGAAGTGTGGATACGTATTGTCGGCATGCTGGTGTTTTTTCTGAGCATTTATTATTTCATCGCCGCGCGGGCGGAGTTGCGCGTGTTGATGCTCTGGTCCGCGCGGTTGCGCGCATCCGTGTTTGTTTTCTTTTGCGTGTTTGTGTTGCTCGGGCTCGCGCCGGTCCCGCTGATCTTGTTGGGCGCCGCTGATCTGGCGGGCGCCGCATGGACATGGGCCGCCCTGCGCAAGCAGCCTGTTATCGCCTGACGGCAATATATGGCGACTCTAGTCGAGTGTTGCGCCGCTTTGCCACATTTGGATAGAGCCGTATGGTGGCAAGAGCGCGGGCTCAAAGCCGTCGCCGGCAAACCGTTGCACCCCGGGGGTCGCCAAAGATTCACGCACGATATTGACCCAACGATCGATGATTGCCGACGATAAACCCGCCGGCCCGACCAATCGCACCCAGTCCAGCGTGGTGGATAGAACATCGGTTGCGCCCTGCTCGTACAACGTCTAGACGATGGGTAACGCCCGACTGCGTCGCGATCCAATTACGCCGATGGCGTTGAGTGCATCACTGCGAATGTGTTGGCCCATGCCGCCAATTCGGCGGCGTCAGCGGGAAACGTTCGGCGCGGATTGCCGTTCATGGCGCCACGCTCATTGATTGTTGGTCGGCAATACGAATCGTGAACCCAACAGGACACCAAGCCCGAATTGTTCAAGTACCGCAATCAAGCGTTCGGCGGACGCTTTTTTTGGTTTGCCGGTATGGCGGGCAATGATGAGCTCGTTTTTCAGGCTGTGTTCCCAGCCGACCAACTCAGTCACAGTCACTTGGTAACCCCACGCTTCAAGCTGGAGGCAGCGCAAAACATTAGTGATCTGGCTGCCGATTTCGCGTGTGTGTAGTGGGTGCCGCCAGAGTTCCGCCAGCGGCGTGCGCGACAGCGATTGCGCCTTGTCGGCATTTAGTGCGCGGGAAACTTCAGCCTGGCAGCATGGCACCAGCACCATGAATTTTGCGTGTTTATCGAGACCAAAGGCAATTGCGTCATCGGTCGCGGTATCACAAGCGTGCAATGCCGTGACCACGTCAATTTGCGCCGGCAACGCGGCAGATTGTGTTGACGCAGCCACGCTTGTTGCAAGAAATGACATGTGCGCAAAACCCAGCCGCGTTGCCAGAGCGCGCGACTTCTCGACCAGCTCCGGGCGTGCTTCAATGCCGTAGATATGGCCCGCTTGTCCCGGCTTGAAAAACAGATCGTAAATGATGAACCCCAGATACGATTTGCCGGCACCATGGTCTGCAAGCGTAACGTTGCCACCGCCTTCGGCCAACTCATGCAACAATTTTTCGATGAACTGATACACGTGATAGACCTGCTTGAGTTTGCGTCGCGAATCCTGGTTGAGGCGGCCATCGCGGGTGAGAATATGCAGTTCCTTGAGCAGCTCGATCGATTGGCCGGGGCGGATTTCCGCGGCAATGGCATCAACTTTCTGGTGTGCGGTTTTCATGTCTGGACATCCCTGGGCGGCAATGGTGGTGCTTCATCCGCCGGGTTCGTTCGTCCGACTGCCAGCGCAGTCCAGCCGGCATGCCCAAGTTTTTCCAGCGTCTTGACATTCTGTTCAAAGATGCGCGCCGCATCTGGAAATGCCTCGACAGCCTGATCAATACTGTCTTCACGCAACAAATGTAGTGTCGGATAGGGTGCGCGATTGGTGAAGTTGGAAATGTCGTCAGTTGACGTTCCGGCAAACTGAAATTGTGGATGAAAACTGGCGAGTTGAATGGTTCCGTCTAGATCAAGATCTTCAAGCAAGGCGTCGGCAACGGCCAGAAAGTCATTGAAGTCCAAAAAATCCGACAGACAATCTGGTGCCATTAATACGGTGGTGCTACGGACAGACGCGTCAATTGCCATCAATGATTTTAATTCTTCGGCAAGATCCTCAAGCAACGCAAATGGCGTCTCGGCATGGCTGACGGCATAGTGGATCTGCTCCTTGGCCATGACCGCCTTGGCGAATGGGCACAGGTTCAGTCCGATTACGGCGCGCGCCAACCAGCGGCGCATGTCTTGCTCGATAACGGCGTTCGAATTTCGCGGCATTGTGTTGGGTATTTTAAGTTTGCGAAATGGTGGCCGGCGTACGCCAGGCCTGGGATGTTGCCTATCGGATTTTAGGCGCAATTAAATGCCGCGCTGAAACAAGCCGAGATTGACCGGGCATTGGTTAGAATTGATATCACAATACGCGTTTGGTGCGCGGACAACAGGAGGATCGACATGCTGGAAATGCGCCCGTCCTGTGAATGTTGTGACAAAGACCTTCCGCCGTCCTCTACCGAGGCGCGAATCTGTTCTTTTGAATGCACCTTTTGTGCAACATGCGTCGAGTCGATTCTGCACGGAAAATGCCCAAACTGCGGTGGCGATTTTGCGCCGCGGCCCAGGCGCCCGGATGCCAAATTAGCCACTTCGCCAGCGTCAACGACGCGTACCCATAAACCAGCCGGTTGCAAGAAGACAACGTAAAAAAACCCGATGCACGCATCGGGTTTTTTTGACGACGCAAACCGTTAATCGAGTTTGATGCCCTTCTTGTTGACAATCACTTTCATCTTCTCGTATTCAACCTTGATTTGTGCCGAAAATTCTGCGGGTGTATTGGCGACAGGGTCGGCGCCTTGTGCCGCAAGCTTTTCTCTGACCACCGGGTTGTTGACCGCTTTGACGGCGGCGGCGTGCAATTTGTCGACGATATCTTTGGGCGTCTTGGCGGGCACCACCAAACCGTACCAGACGCGATCGTTCACATCCGGCAGGCCGGCTTCAGCGAAGGTTGGAATATTCGGATAAAACGAAAGACGCTTTGGCGCGGCAACGGCAAGCAAACGCATCTTGCCGGCGTCAATATGCGCTTTTGACGATGGCAGATTGTCAAACAGCACCGGCACCTGCCCGCCAATCACGTCCAATACGGCCGGGCCGGCGCCTTTGTATGGAATGTGAACCAAGTCTGTTGCGGTCGAGGCCTGGAAAAGCTCGCCCATCATGTGGCCGATGCCAGCGGTTCCGGATGAGGCAAAGCTGTATTTGCCCGGGTTCTTCTTCAACAGATCAATGAACTCTTTGAGATTCTGTGCCGGTACCGATGGATGCACCGTCAATACGTTGGGTACCGCGGCGAAGTTGGTGACCGGAATGAAGTCCGTCATATTGTTATAGGGAATCTTTGCGTTTGCCGCCGGGTTGACAGCCATCGTTGAAACTGTCGCCATACCCAGTGTGTAACCATCCGGTGCAGATTTGGCGAGTTCATTGGCGCCTATCGAGCCGCCGCCGCCACCACGATTTTCAACAATAATTGGTTGGCCCAACTCAACGCCAAATTGGTTGGCGACAATACGTGCGACGATATCGGTGGTGCCACCGGCCGCGAATGGAACAATCAACTTGATGGGTTTGTTTGGATAGCCTTGAGCATGGCCGATTGCGGGCAGCAGGGTGGTCGCACCCGCCATCAGAATAGTGGCCAGCAACGACGATAGTTTCAGTTTGGTGATATTGCGCTTCATATTGTCTCCTCTGTTTTTTGGGGGTGATGCGGCACTTCGATGCAAAGCAGGCGAATTCGTTCCCTATGTTACCTGCTAGTCGTTTCTGTGGCGATGTGAGGGCTCAAAACCAGGTTTAGGGGACCAATACCGTTGAGCCGGTAGTCTTGCGATCTTCCAAGTCGCGGTGCGCGTGGGCGGCGTCTTTGAGCGCGTAGGTCTGGTTGATTTCGATCTTGACGATACCGCGTGCGACCACATCAAACAAATCGTTGGCGGTATCAACCAAGTCCTGACGCGATGCAACATAGGTGTCGAGCGTCGGACGGGTGAGGTACAACGACCCGCGTGAGGTCAGGTCGCCAACATACACCGGTGCCACCGGCCCCGATGCGGCGCCGAACGAGGCCATCAATCCCAATGGGGCGATGCAGTCGAGTGACTTCATGAAAGTGTCTTTACCGACGCCGTCATACACCACCTGACACTTTTTGCCATTGGTAATCTCGGCGACACGTGCGACAAAATCTTCGGTGCGATAGTTGATGACATGGTCGTAGCCATTGGCTTTGGCGACGGCGGCCTTTTCGTCCGAGCCAACCGTGCCAATGACAGTGGCGCCCAGATGTTTTGCCCATTGACCCAGGATCAAACCGACACCACCCGCCGCAGCCTGAAACAGAATCAAGTCACCCGGCTTGACCCGGTAGGTGCGGCGCAATAAATATTGCGCGGTCATGCCCTTCAGCATCATTGACGCGGCTTGTTGATCAGTAATGCCTTCGGGTATTTTCACCAGGCGTTCGGCGGGCATCAGGCGCACCTCGGCATACGAGCCAATCGGCGATGAGGCATAGGCAACCCGGTCACCGACCTTAAACTCGCCAACCTCGGCGCCAACCGACTCCACCACACCTGCGGCCTCGCGGCCGATCACACTTGGCAACGGTACCTTGTACATGCCGGTACGATGATAGGTGTCAATGTAGTTGAGGCCGGCGGCGGTGGTGGTCAATCTGACTTCTTTTGCGCCCGGCGCGGCGACCTCGACTTCCTCCCACTTCATGACTTCCGGGCCGCCGTGTGCATGGATACGAATGGCGCGGGCCTTGATGACGTGACTCATGACTGTATTTCCTCTTCAATAAATTGTTGGAGTGCATTGCGTTTCGAAAGTGTGATGGCGTCCGCAACGTTCTGTGGATGCGCCTTGGCGACGCCGCCGAAGTCGAGCGCCTGCAGTCGCTCGAGCGCGCGCTGCAAGTAGGATTGTGGCGGATATGGCGTGCCGGCAAAACCAAGCCGGCCATGATGATCACAAGCTGCAGCCTGCAATACGTCGGCAAATCTGGCGGGGCGGCGTAACGCGTCACATCCATCAAGCAAGCCGCAAAGCCGTTCGGCATTGAGGGACAAGGCATTGTGAATATCGCCATGCCAGCGTGCAACCGTCAGGGCAAGATCGCGGCAGTCAGCCGGAATTCTAAGTCGCAAACACATGCCTTCGATCAGCGCGACGCTATGCTCCTCGTGTCCCGGATGCCGTGGCAAAAACTGGCTCGGCGTCATTGCCTTGCCGAGGTCGTGGGTGAGGGCGGCGAATCGCACCGGCAGGCTAGCTTGGACGCTTGCCGCATAGTCGAGCACCATCATCACGTGCACACCTGTGTCAATTTCAGGGTGTGATGCCTTTGACTGTGGCACCCCCCAAAGCCGGTCAACTTCCGGCAATATGTGTCCCAGTGCGCCGCACGCGCGCAACGTGTCGAACATGCGTGAGGGTTTGATTTCCATCAATCCGCGCGCCATTTCCTGCCAGACACGTTCGGCAACCAGTGCGTCGACTTCGCCTGAATCAACCATTTCCCGCATCAATGTGATTGTTTCATCGGCGACCAAAAAGCCAAGTGCGGCAAACCGCGCGGCAAAGCGGGCGGTGCGCAAAATTCTCACCGGATCTTCGCGAAAAGCCGCACCCACGTGCCGCAGCAGTTTGTGATTGATATCCGCCTGCCCGCCGCAGGGATCGATCAGATGACCGTTGACGTCTTTGGCAATGGCATTTATGGTCAGGTCGCGTCGCGCCAGATCTTCTTCAATGGTCACCGTTGGCGAGGCGTGAAACACAAAGCCCTTGTAGCCGGGCGCTGATTTACGATCGGTACGCGCAAGCGCATATTCTTCGTGGGATTGTGGGTGCAAGAATACCGGGAAATCGGCACCGACCGGCCGGTAGCCTGCCTCGATCATTTCGTGTGGTGTTGATCCGACCACCACATAGTCACGATCGATGACCGGCAGATTGAGAAGTTCGTCGCGGACCGCGCCGCCGACGGTATAAATTTTCATGGGTCAATTATGTCGCGAATCCGCGTCTGATAGCCGCGATGTTGGATTGTTGTTGATTGTGACCCGCTGTGACACGCCGTTTCGACGCCGGCGGGATGTGTGGCGTAAGATTGGCACAGCCAATCTTACCGGGGAGCATATATGCGAATCCAAAGGTTGATTCACGCCGTCGTGACGGCGACGGTAGGCGCCGTATCGCTGAACGTTGTTGGTCAGGCAACCGGCGTGTCGACTGTGGCGGCGCCTGCCGCCGCGCCGTTGGCATTGTATGTTGTCCATCTCACCACCGGGCCGGCATGGGATGCAACCAAACCGCCCAACGAGCAGCCTGGCATGCGTGAGCATTCGGCAAACCTGGCCCGTCTTCGCAGTGAAGGCAAAATTGTCATCGGTGCGAGATACAAGGATAGCCACGCGGACAAGGGCATGATTGTCCTGAGACTCGCCAATCGCGGGGAAGTTGACGCAGAATTTGCAAAAGACCCGATGGTCGTTGAGAAAAGGTTCATCGCGGATATCGCCGAATTCAGACCGTTTTACGACGGCTTTGTGCCGCGTCCTGCAAGAGTTGATACGACCAAACCATTGGCAAAATTTGCCTGGCTCGCCGGCTGCTGGCAGGGCCAAAGCGGAACGATGACGTTTCGGGAACACTGGATGCCTGATGCCGGCGGCATGATGATGGCGATGTCACGCACCATGCGCGGCGACAAGGTCGTGAGTTATGAGGCCATCCGCATTGAACTTGACGCCGATACGGTGCCAACCTATGTGCCAAAACCATCCGGCCAAGCGGAAGTGCGTTTCAAGCTCGCCAGCGACATCGACGGCAGATTTGTGTTTGAAAACATGCAACACGACTTTCCGCAGCGCATTATTTACCAGCGCAACACCAATGGCGGTTTGTTGGCGCGAATCGAGGGGGAACGTGACGGGAAATCGCGCGCGGTTGAATTCCCGATGAAGCGGGCTGGCTGCGAATAGTGGGCGCAAACTGCGTCACGGCGGGGCAACAGTAGATTTTGAAACTGCCCTATCGACGGACACTTACAGCCGGTTTGACCTGAAAAACGCCGCCAGTAATGGACTTTGCTATTTTGGTGTGACGTTTGTGTACGGCTCATCCTCGGCGACGAACTCCGTCTCTGACATTGCACCGGCGATCCAAGCGGCGACGGCGGGGTGCGCGCGGACGGCGGCGCAATAGTCTTGTGTATCGGCGGCAAGCGACGGTGCATAGGTCGCAAAACGCATCACGACCGGTGCAAACATCGCGTCGGCGGCAGAAAACGCGCCATACAAAAATGGTTGATCGCGACCGTTGTGCCCGGATCCGGCAAATTTTGCCCGCGCCTCGCGCCAGATGGTCTCGATACGCGCGATGTTTTTTGCAACATCGGCATTCATTCCCAGCCCGGCATGATTGGCGCGGATGTTCATCGGCATTGACGATCGCAACGGACGAAAGCCCGCGTGCATTTCGGCGACAATCGAACGTGCATGGGCGCGTGCTGCAGCGTGCTCGGGCCAGATGCGTTTTTGCGGAAAAACCTCGGCGATGTATTCGTAAATTGCGTTGGATTCCCAAACGCAGACGCTGTTTTTATGGCCAACCGCGCCGTCCCACAGCACCGGTACCAGGCCAGACGGCGAAACGCGCGGTAACGACTTCGTCCATTCGTCGGAATGAAACTTCAGCATGATTTCGTCAAACGGAATGTCGAGCGCCTTGAGCAAAACCCAGGGGCGCATCGACCACGACGAATAATTCTTGTTGGCGATGACGAGTGTCAGCATCAGTTTCTTTCTTCCAGGCCGCGGCGGTGATTAACCAACGCGACCACGGCGTAGCCGCTGGTATTGTCCACGGCCGGCGCCGCCACGCATATATCCGGGTACAACAGCCTCCATTGCGCTGGGCGTGCCAAAAATCGACGGGAACGGCATGGCGCTGGTGCTCGGCAACCGCATGGAAGCGAGGTTATCGCGGGTAATCAGTTTGCCGGGGAGGCGCTCAAATACGGCCGCCTGCAATGTTGATAGTCCGGTGCCAAGGCCGATCACTTTGCATCGGCTGGCAGACAAGCCAATCACAAACTCGATGAGCGCCCGCAGCGTATAGGTCTTGGGGCCGACCAAAGGATAGGTCTGACCGACACATTCCGGCATTTCGATTGACAGGGCAATCGCCCGCGCCACATCCTCGACCCAGACCACCTGAAACTCTGCGTCAGGCGAACCCAGCGGAACCACGGGGAATAACTTGACCAGCCCGGCAAACATGTTTAGAAAGTGGTCGCCCGCACCAAACACGACTGATGGCTGAAACACCGTCACTGCCAGCGCCGACGTCTTTGCCACCGCCCAGACCGCCGCTTCGCCGCGACCGCGCGAACGCAAATATTCACTCGGTCCGTTCACGTCGGCGTTTATTGCGCTCATCTGGAGCAATCGATGCACACCGTTTTGCGCACAACTTTCGGCGATTAATTTCGGAAATTGCGCGTGCACACGCTCGAAGTCGCCGTGCAAAATACCAAGCAGGTTGATCACGATATCGTGCCGGCTGGTCAACGCGTCGAGGGTGGCGCGGTCAAATACGTCCGCTTCAACAACATCACAGGTCGGCAGAAGCAATAGATGTCTGGCGCGTTCGCGTTGGCGGGTGGGCACGGTGACGACGTGTCCGCGTTTGGTGAGCGCCTCGGCAACCGCACTGCCGATAAAACCGCTGCCGCCGACGAGCAATATATTGGCTGGAATCATGTTGGGATCAGACTACGGTTGATTTGCAATGGGTGTGCTGGAAATGGGCGCAGCAGCGACATTGGCGGACCCGGTTGCCGGTATTGTGTCGGCAACTTTGGTAGGTGAAGCGGCCATTTTTGGCGGAATTGAACCCATGATCTCGCCCAGTGTCAGCGATTGGCCGTTGATGCGATGACCGTAGAACCATTTGTTCACCATGACTTTTTTCACGTAGTCGCGTGTCTCGTTGAACGGGATTGACTCTGCATAGATTGCGCCCTCCAGCGGGGTGTCGGCGCGCCAACGTTTTGCCCGGCCGGGTCCGGCGTTGTACGCCGCCGTTGCCAGCACAGGGTGGCCGAGGTCGTCGAGCACGTGACGCAAATAATACGAACCGAGCGCCAGATTGGTTTGCACATCAACCACTTTTGCCATCGGCAAATCCTTGAGGCCGATCTGCTTGGCCACCCACTTGGCGGTTGCCGGCATCAGTTGCATCAGACCCTGTGCACCGACACGCGAACGGGCATCGGTAATGAAGCGGCTTTCCTGACGGATGAGTCCAAACACCCACGCTTCGTCAAGTCCATTTTGTTTTGCGCTTGCCGACAAGGGATCACGATGCGGCAGCGGATAGCGGCGGCTAAAATCGTGCACCGATTGTGTACGCTCGGCGGTGTTGACGGCGCGGTCCGGCAGGTCATTGCGCGACGCCACTTCGGCGGCGGCGAGCAGCGATTGATCGTCCATGCCGCGAATCAGAACCTGCCATTCGCGCAACGCGTCGTTGCGCAGGTCGGTCTTGTAGGCCGAAAGTTTGTAAAGCAGCACTGCGCGTTTGGCACCGGCAAGTCCGGCAATTTTGGCGACATCGTCCTCGGCCGGTATTGCGCCGGTGAAATTGGGTGCCTGATTCTTGCCGAGTTCTTCGGCGGCCAGCACGCCGTAAAAATTATTCTCGCGTGCGAGTGATTCGCGCAACACGCGGGCGGCGGCGGCGTCGGCTGCATCACCGGATACACTCAGCGCCCGCGCCAGCCAGTAGCGCCACGTGGATTCACGTTTTTCAGCGTCAGACATGGCGTTGATCGCGCGTCGGACATTTTTCCACTGGGTATTGTCCAGCGCCGTCTCGCGCAGTGCCGCGCGTGCGAACCATGCGGCCTGCGTGTCATTCAGTTCGACGTCGCCGGCGCGCTGAAACCACGCAATTGCGTTGACGTCTAGTTGCATCGCGCCGAGATAGCCAATCTGCGCCCATGCCGATTGTGCGTCAGCCCGGCCAAACCGCGATTCATTCTTGTTTAGCCATTGTGCGGCGCTGTCGGCATTGGTGCGTGCCAGCCGCGTGATGGCAAAAAGCGCCAATTCAACCGAGGCGCGTTCATTCCCCTTTATGTTGTGTTTGTCCAAAAACCGCTTTGCATCAAGATTTGCCTGTGCGCTGCTTGCATCAAAACCGGCCGGGACATCGGTGGCAAATGCAGCGCTGCGCCGGGCATCATTAATCTGGCCGTTTTCGAACAGTGTGCGGGTGCGGCGCCAGACATCTTTATTGGTCAATGCGCCGGACGACCGCAACTGGTCGGCGACCCGCGCAAAAAAGTCGTAGCAGGGTTCGGCCGCAGGTTTGGCCGCCGCCCACAGCATCTTGGCGTCGGCCAGCGCCGCCGGCACCACGGCACGGTCATCGCCGAGCAAGCGATAACGCAGCCGCTGACACGCCACTTCCGAATCATCACCACGATAACCGGCCTGATTGGCGGCAAACGCTGTCCAGAGGTTGAGCGTGCCTAACGCCCGCAGGTAATCGCGTCGCAGCTGATCGGCAAACGGCGTGTCGGGAAACGCCGCCAGAAACTTTTCGATGTCCGATCCGAGTGCAACCACGTTTTGCGCGGACTGCGCCAATTGGGCTGAAAACCACCACCAGTCGATGTACGGTGCAAGTGGAAAGTCTTTGCGGGCGGCGGCAAATTTTGTACGGGCCAGCGCAAGCGCCACATTATCCCGACGTTCGAATGCGTCGCGTGCCGCCAGGAATTCGCGTTCGACAGCGCTTTCCGGTCTGGATTGTGCACTTGCAGCATGACCAAGCGTCGGTGCCAACAACGCATTGGCCAACAACGCGGCGGCCAACAACGCCAGCGCGGCACGGGAAATAAACTTGCCAAACATCAATGAACCCAGCGTCACAAACGCGTAAAAACCATGTTGCGGGATCGATCCAGCGTTGCTGCAATACCGTTTCGCACCTGCCGGTGCGGGTAAAAAAAATCCGCACAACCGATGGCGGTTGCGGTTGTTTAACAGCAGGAAAAATTCGCGGCTGGGCCGTTTCATGGTTGTCATTCAGTATTATTGTATCTTTTCAGACGGAACACGTTGACATGAATTTTCTGGATCCTGGTTTTCTTGGCGCGCTGTTGACCATTATCGGTGTCAACATTGTGCTCTCCGGCGACAACGCCGTGGTGATTGCATTGGCCGCACGCAGCCTGCAGGGTCGGCAGCAAAAGCTGGCTATTTTTTGGGGATCCGGTGCCGCGATCATTATGCGGATCATCCTGACGGTATTTGCCGTGCAGCTGCTCGCCTTTCCCTGGCTGAAGATTCTGGGTGCGTTATTGCTGCTGTGGATCGGCATCAAGTTGCTGGTGCCGGAGGAGGGTGACGAAAACATCGCCGGACATTCCAATCTGCTGGCGGCAATCAAGACGATTCTGGTTGCCGATCTGGTCATGAGCATAGACAACGTCATTGCTGTTGCGGCCGCGGCGGATGCGGCGCCTGCGGAATACAAAATGACCCTGCTGGTGCTGGGGCTGGCGATATCAATCCCGCTGATTATTTTTGCCAGCACGCTGTTGATGAAACTGATGGAACGATTTCCCGTCATCATTACCGTCGGTGCCGCACTGCTTGGTTTTGTCGCCGGTGAAATGGCCATTACCGATCCGGTTGATGCGGTGTGGGTCAAGGCGAATGCAGCTTGGATGTCGTACGTCATACCAGCCTTCGGCGCGGTGTTGGTTGTGGTGGTCGGTAAGATGCTGGCAAATCGCCAGACTCAGATCGGCAAAGCCGACGCCTGAGTCGTGTACCACTATCTGTAACGGTGTGCAGTCGAATTCGTTGTCAAATCCATTATAAAAATAACCACCATCAGGGAATTTTCTCGGAGATATGAACATGAAGAAGCAAAGCGGTTTTGGTCTTAATGCTGTTTTCAGATCGGTCGCGCTCGCCGTTGGTGCAACGGCGACTATCGGCATTTCCGCCGGGGCGTTTGCGTGGGAACCCACCAAAACCGTCGAATTTGTGGTGCCGGCCGGCACCGGTGGTGGCGCGGACCAAATGGCGCGCTTCATCCAGGGTGTGATCAGCAAAAATAACCTGATGAAACAGCCAATGGTGGTCGTGAACAAAAGCGGCGGCGCGGGTGCCGAGGGCTTCCTTGATGTGAAGGGTGCCAACAAGGACCCGCATAAAATTATCATTACCCTGTCAAACCTCTTCACCACCCCCCTGGCAACAGGCGTTCCATTCAACTGGAAAGAGTTGACGCCGGTGCAAATGATGGCGCTCGACCAGTTTGTCTTGTGGGTGAATGCAGAAACATCGTATAAGACCGCCAAAGAATATGTCGATGCGGTGAAAGCGGCTGGCCCGAGCAAAATGAAAATGGGCGGTACCGGCTCCAAACAGGAAGATCAAATTATTACGGTGGCCGTTGAAAAACAAACCGGGACGAAATTTATCTATATCCCTTACAAAGGCGGCGGCGAGGTTGCGGTGCAGTTGGTCGGCAAACACGTTGATTCAACCGTCAACAACCCGATTGAGGCGGTGGAGCAATGGCGTGCTGGTAAATTGCGCGCACTCTGTGTGTTTGACGACAAGGTGATGCCGTACAAAACAAAAGTCACTGCAACGCTGGCGTGGGGTGATATTCCGACGTGCATCAGTCAGGGGTTGAAAGTCGATTACCAGATGCTGCGCGGCATTTTTATGCCACCCGGCGTGACCAAAGAGCAGGTCGCCTTCTATGTTGATTTGCTGAGAAAGGTCCGCGAGACACCCGAGTGGAAAGAGTTTTTGGAGAAGGGCGCGTTTGATGCAACAACGCTGACCGGCGACGAATACGTGAAATGGCTCACCAAGGAAGAGCAGCGCCATCAGTCCTTG
>JANMNT010000379.1:0-1551 GCA_031368465.1 Burkholderiales bacterium | reverse complement strand
AAATGACAGAGACCTCCTGAAACAAGGCGAGTGTCATTGGCAACAAGCCGAGTGTGACCGCCATTTGTGTGCGGATCGCGGCACCGCCAATACTCATTTTGCCCGGCCGGTTGGTGGTCACATAAAAAATCATCGCCACCGCGCCAAACGATAACCAAAAGCCGGGGGCCAACACGCACCACGGGTCGAGCAAAATTACCGCGAACAGCGCAAACGCCAGAATCCGCGAACCGGATAGTCCGCGTCCGATAAACAACGCAACCGCCACCACCAGCAACATAAAAAACGTGCGCTGGGTCGGCACTGAAAAACCGGCAATCAACGAATATGCCAGTGCGGTTGCCGCACCAACCATCGCCGCCACCCGTTGGGCGGGGATACGCACCGCAAGTCCCGGCAGTCGCGCCCACAAACGAAAGCCGAGCCAATACATCAACGAGGCGACCATCGTGATGTGCAAGCCTGAAATCGACATCAAATGACCGGTGCCGGTGCGCCAGAAGGTTTTCCATTGCGCGGCCGGGATGGCGTTTTGTTCACCGATGGCGAGTGCAACCAGCACCCCGGCGTAAGGCTGGCCACCGAGCGCCGCCAGCATGCGTTCGCGAATCAGCATGCGCAGCTTGTCGACGGCAAACATAAAACCGGTGGACGGTACGGCGAGGTTTTGATTCACCCCCTTGGTGCGGATGTAGCCGGTGGCGCGGATGTTGCGCTCCAACGCCCACGCCTCGAAGTCAAAACCGTGTGGATTGGCGGTGCCGTGGGGCCGGCGTAATCGCACCGTCATGTGCCAACGCTCACCCGGCGTGAGTATCGGCGGTGGGGTGACCTCTCCCGACTTGCGGTCGGTCTCCGGATACCAGGTGAGCGAAATATTTTCCGGCACGCTCGCATCCGCCGTGACAACACGTTCCACGCCCAGCAGAAAACGTGTGCCACGTTCGGTGATGGTGGGCAGACTCGACACTGCGCCAATAACCTCGATGTCGCGCCCCTCCCATTCACGAGTCAATTCCGCCGACAGCCGGATCTCCGCACGGTGCTGCGCATAACCCACGCCGAGCGTGCTGCCGCTGACCAGCCAACAAACGGCCACCAGCACTGTAAACCAGTGACCGGCACGGGATTTTTCGTGCCAAACCATCAACCCGATTGAAATCACCGCGGCAGCCAACGCCGCGCAGACCAGCCACCACGCCGGCATCAGCGGCAGGCTTGCGCGGGTTTGCAGAAAGAGTGTGCCCAGAATCAGGCCGAGGACAAAAAAGCGCACGGATGATCGGCGGTTGGCGGAACAATTGGTCGGAACAACGGACAAACACCATGCACAGTCTTGATGATGTGCCCCAACTAACGCCAACGGTTCGGCTTGCGCTGACATCTGTAACCGCCGCCTGTGCGATAGTGTGGGCATCCACATTCACCCGTCACCGCCGCCACCGGTTTTTGTCAGGCTCCATGAAACGCTTCCTTCGCGACAAGCTCCCCAAACCAGAATCGATCCTCGAGAACAAATACCTGGCGTGGTTAACGCCCTGGCTGGGACAC
>JANMNT010000319.1:0-3753 GCA_031368465.1 Burkholderiales bacterium | reverse complement strand
ACACAAGGTCGTTCGTGTCTGAACTGCCATACCGAGGTGCACGGCAGCAACAATCCGAGCGCGACCAATCCAACCCCGCAATTCATGTTGCGCTGAGAAAGAGGTATCCAAAATGACAACCTCCAGACGGAATCGTAACGCTTCCCCAGCGCTGCTGACCATTGCGGTGTTGGCGGCAATCGGCCAGGCGCGGGCGCAGGCAACCGATGACATCAAGTTGCTGACCGAGCCTGAAAGCAGCGTGACAATCGGTGTTTCCGGCGTCAGCGGTGATAGCAAGGATCGCGCACAGTTCGGCATGTTTACCGGCATGCGCAAGGATCGCGGCTACCTGCTGCTCGATCTCGACTACATTACCCGTGACAATGCCACCGGCACTTGGGTCACCATGCAGGGCCGCAACCTCGGACTCGATAATCGCGAGTTCCGTGTCGGCACGCAAAAGCAGGGTGATTGGAAGGTGTTCGGCGAATATAGCGAAATCAGCAGGCACAGTCCGTTCACCGTCAATACCGGCATGCGTGATGTTGGGTCGACCCGTCCGGTGGTGGTGCCGATTGCAGTACCTGGGTCAGGCACGGACTACGACTTTAAGCTCGAACGCAAGGCGGCGTCGGCCGGTTTTGAAAAATGGCTGGGACCGAACCTACGGATTGAAGCCAGTTTCAAGAGTGAAGATAAAGACGGCACACGTATGTGGGGTCGTGGTTACGACTGCGCCGCGTATGTTTGCGGCACTTCAACCACCACCGCCATGAACCAGGCCAATTTCCTCAAGAATGCCATCCTGATGGTACCCGAGCCGATCAGTTCGACCATCAAACAATTCGACGCCAAACTAAACTTCCACGACGAGAAGTTAAACCTGACTGCGGCTTACTACGCCTCGTTTTATACCAACAGCAATGGCAATATCAGCCCGGTGGTGCCAAACAGCTTGTATGGCGGCAATGGCACGCTGGTGGCGGCGCTTTATCCGGCCGTCGGCACCAACATCATTGCCGGTGGTGGAACCAGCTTGCAAAATGTCCTGCAGTCGCCGATGGCGTTGCAGCCGGACAATCAGGCGCATCAGTTGTCGGTGTCGGGAGCCTACGCATTCACGCCGTCAACCCGGGCAACCTTCAAATATTCGTTCGGCCGCTACACACAAAACCGTGATTACGCGGCAATGGGCTTGAGTGGCAGCGCGCCCGGTGCGGACAATCTCGGCGGACGTGTTGACTCGGTTGCCGCACAGATGGGACTCACCTCCCGGCCCACGCGTGATCTGTCGTTGCTTGCCAATGTCAGTTATGCGCGCAAGGAAGACAAGACCCCGTTGGCGTTATACAACGTCGAGGCAAAAGCGATTTTTCCGGCAACCGTACCCCCCAGTTACACCAATCTGAACCAAATCGGTATTCCCGGCGCCGTTTGGAATAACAACCATACGTCAAATACCAATTTGCTCGGCAAGCTCGAGGCGAGTTATCGACTGCCGGACGGTTATCGGGCGACACTCGGTGTCGATTACCGTCTGATCGAACATCTGGTGCCTGAGTCGCGTGTTGAAGAAGCGCTTGCCGGACTCGGTCCGTTGCGCGAAAAAACCACTGAAACCGGCTATCGATTTGATGTGCGTCGAGGTATGTCTGAGACGGTCAATGGCACGATCGGCTTTTCAAGCAGCAAACGCACCGGTTCGGACTGGACCAATCTGAGCACACTCAACCCGGGACAGCCGACTGCCAACACGCCTGCCAATACGTTCCTGATCAACACCTATTGCGGTGGCCGTGAATGTTACGGACAACTGCTGTCGGCGGCGGCCATACTCCAACTCAACGGCAACACGCCGTTTCCGTCGCACATGGCTGACGTGCAGCGCGACAAATGGAAAGTGTCAATCGACTGGACGCCGGTTGAGCAGTTCGGTTTGCAGTTGATGGCCGAAGACGGTAAAGACAAAAATGTCATGCCGGTTGATCCGGCTTCGGGTGGCAAGGGTTGGCGTGATACCGGCGTGTCGTTTTACAGCCTCGATATGTCCTACACCATATCGGACGCATGGAAGTTGACCGGATTTGCCTCGGCCGGCGAGCAAACCATGCACATCAACCACAGCACCGGCTATGTGGGGGATCTGAAAAACCGCAGCGAAGCGTTTGGATTGACCCTAACTGGTAAGGCCAGTAGTCAATTGCAGGTCGGCGCAAGTTTTACCTATATCAACGACGTCAATAAATATGGTGCGGCCGCCGCAACGGGTATCGCCGGTGACCGGTTGGTCGGCGTGACCATCACGCAACCCAATGCGAACAATCTCGCGCAGGCTGCCGTCGGACTGCCGGATGTCACGTTCCGCAAGACGCTGGTCAGCGTTTTTGGCCAATATTCACTCAACCGAAAGTCCGACATTCGGCTCGACCTGGCGCATCAAAAAGCCAAATACGACGATTGGGTTTGGGGAACACCGACTGCATTGTTCGTCTATTCGGACAACACGTCGGTCAAACAGCAGGTCGATCAGAGCGTGACGTTTGTCGGGGTCTCCTACATTTACCGGTTCTGACAAAACAAGAATATGCCCGGCGCACCGGCACTGGCGGGTTTGGCTGCGATTTGTATCGACATACCTGCTTTGATTGGTCTGCAACGTTTATAGACGGGGCCTGACTGGATGGAAGTCTTCAAAGCGGACGTGGTGATCATCGGCGCAGGTGGCGCCGGTCTGCGTGCGGCGATTGCAGCGGCGGAGGCTGATCGGGCGTTGACCATTGCGTTGGTATCAAAGGTCTACCCGATGCGCAGCCACACGGTTGCGGCCGAGGGTGGCTCGGCGGGTGTGGTGCAGACACACGACAGTCTGGATGCGCATTTTCACGATACCGTCGCCGGTGGCGACTGGCTGTGTGAACAGGACGTGGTCGATTATTTTGTGGCGCATTGCACCGAGGAAATGGTGCAACTCGAGCATTGGGGATGCCCGTGGAGCCGCAAGCCCGATGGCCACATTAACGTGCGGGCGTTTGGCGGCATGAAAATCGAGCGCACCTGGTTTGCCGCCGATAAGACCGGCTTTCATATGTTGCATACGTTGTTTCAAACATCGATGAAATACCCGTCGATCAAACGTTTTGACGAGCATTTCTGCGTCGAGTTGCTGGTCGAGGGCGGACGTGCGCAGGGCGCGGTGATCATCAATATTGCGTCCGGTGAATTCACCCTCATCGAGGCCGCTGCGGCCATCATCGCCACCGGCGGTGCCGGACGGGTGTTTCGCGAAAACACCAATGGCGGCATTGTCACCGGCGACGGCATGGCACTGGCCTATCGACACGGCGTGCCGTTGCGCGACATGGAATTTGTACAATATCACCCGACCTGTATGCCCGGCACCGGCCTGTTGTTTACCGAGGCGTGTCGCGGCGAGGGTGGATTTCTGATCAACAAAGACGGCTACCGCTACCTGCAGGACTACGGACTTGGCCCCGCCGAGCCCCAGCCCCGCAACAAGGCGATGGAGCTCGGACCACGTGATCGGCTCAGCCAGGCATTCTGGTATGAACAAAAAAAGGGCCGCACCATCGAAGGCGTTCACGGCGCGTGTGTGCACCTGGATCTGCGACATCTGGGTGAACAAAAGTTGCGCGAACGGCTGCCGCAAATCTACGAGCTTGCCGAGGAATTTCTCGGCATCGACCCGGCCAAAACGCCGATTCCGGTACGGCCCGCGGTGCACTACACAATGGGCGGCATCGAGGTTGACGG
>JANMNT010000124.1:0-1507 GCA_031368465.1 Burkholderiales bacterium | reverse complement strand
GACTTCACAACGAACCATGCCGTCGGCCCGTGCAACGGCCCGAGCGTGGCGATAAATTGTGCATTCAATGTTTGAATGATGGCATCCATACTTATTCCGCCGCCTCGGCAAACGCTGGCGCGGCACGTGATGATCTAGCATCCGCCGTCATTTGCAGGCTCGGCGCATGACGCGTGATGGCGTCGACCGCGTAAATACCGACTTGATGCACAGGATCATCGCCGGACACAACTGATCCAAAATCGACTTTGATGCCACTGACAACATTGCCAAGTCTGGATGCGACAAAACCGTTCAAATCAGGCGCAATTTCTGTGCGGATGGCCTCAATATTGTCCTGCTCAAAACCAGCAAGACCAAGCAGATTGCCGAGCACACGAACGACCTTCCATGCCGGGCGCGTATTCCCCTGCGGCTTGACCACACCGTTAAATGACTGTGCCAATCCTTCCATGTTGACGAAGGTTCCCGCAGTTTCAGTGAATGGCGCGATCGGCAGGATCACGTTGGCATACTTGAGTGCGGCGTCATTACGGAACATCGCCATTGACACAACAAACCCGGCCGACGTCAACGCCGCAGTGGTTTTGGGGTAGCTGCAATCGGCTTCCGGTTCGACATTCAACAGGACATAGGCGTGGCGCGGGCTGTCAACCATCCCCTGGGCGCAGAGGCCATCTACACCTGGCGACGCCCCGACCGCCGCCGCACCAACCGTGTTGCCGGCCTCGGCAAAAAATCCAACGACACCTCCAGCTAGGCGGGCGATCTCCTGCGCCAGCACATGCAGAGCGGATGCATGCGGATGCTGCTGCGCAAAATGGCCGAGGAAAACCGCGGTCTTTTGTTTTGCAGCAAGGCTCTTGGCGATTGCACGCGCTTCGTCAGTCACCTTTACATCGGCGATGGCGTTTGCCACCTCACCCGGCAATGCGCCACCTTTGATCTCGGCGAGCGCCTTGACGATCGCCGCCAACGCGTCAGGCAATGCGCTCGGTTTGACAATCGCCTTGTTGGCCACACGCATCAACAAATCATCATCAACGGCATGTAAGACGTTGAGCTGCATGCCACGTTTAACGGCTGCGCGGAATCGGGTGGATAACAACGGCTGTTCTTTGCGAATCGTTGAGCCGACCAGCAGCACACTTTGTAAACCACCGATGTCGGCGATTTTCATGCCGAGCCAACGCGCGCCATTAATTCTGCCGTCGGCACGGGTATCAGCCTGACGCAGACGCGTATCAATGTTGTTGGTACCCAAACCGCGCGCCAGTTTGTTGAGCAAATAGAGCTCTTCAAGCGTCGCCGTTGGTGAGGCAAGCATACCGATGGATGATGCGCCATGCGTTTGGCTGGCGGTCTTTAGTCCGTCGGCGACAACTTGCAACGCCTCCTGCCAATCAACTTCGGCCCACGATCCATTTTTCTTGACCATCGGACTAGTCAGTCGATCAGCCGAATTCAGCGCCTCGTATGAAAAGCGGTCCTTGTCGGAGAGCCAGCA
>JANMNT010000274.1:0-3122 GCA_031368465.1 Burkholderiales bacterium | reverse complement strand
GCGATGGCGGCCGGTGCGGTGACCTTGCCGCTGGTCGGTGAGATCCGCCCCTGGCAACTGGTGTTTTTGGTCTTGGGTATCAGTGGCATCGTCTTTAGTTTTATGTTTTTCTTGGTGCGTGAACCCCAACGCGGCGGCGTCAGCGGAGCTGGTGGCGCAGTGCCGTTTCGTGACGTGGTGAGTTACCTGTGGCAAAACCGGTGCACAGTGTTGTGTCACAACCTTGGTTTTGCCATGCTGGCGTTTAGCTCTTATGGCACCTCCGCATGGATTCCCAGTTTCTTTGTCCGCACGTTTAAATTGGAGGCTTCGCAGGTGGGTATTGTGTATGGCTTGATCGTGATGATATTTGGCTGCCTCGGCATTCTGTTTGGCGGGTGGATCACCGATCGATGGCTAAAACAAGGTAAGCCTGACGCCGCTTTGCGCATGGGCATTTGTGCGGCGATAGTGGCCACACTTGGCGGCGGTTTTTTGATGGCCAATAGCGGTGTGCTCGCAGCTGTACTCATGGTTCCTGCTGTGTTCGCGTTGGGTATGCCGTTCGGTGCCGCACCAGCCGCCATTCTGGCGATTGTGCCTAACCAAATGCGCGGGCAGACGGCGGCGGTCTATTTGTTCATCGTCAATTTGATTGGGCTGGGTATCGGGCCAACAGCGGTCGCGCTCGTCACGGATTATGTTTTTGCGGACGACCTCGCGCTAAAGTGGTCGATGCTGATTGTCGGCACTGTCGCGAATCTGGCCGCCATTGGCTTTTTGGCATATGGGTTGCACCCGTACCGAGAAACACTGAAGCGCACGCAACAGGTTTGATCACACGCAAACGCGTCAGGTAATGCGCTCCGCCCGGCCAGCCATTACCCGTCTGTTGAAGGCGCGGATGAACCGATCAAATCCCATTTGTTACCGTAAAGGTCTTCAAACACCGCAACCGTGCCGTACGTCTCCTTTGTTGGTGGTCGGACCCATTTCACGCCACGCTCAGTCATGCGCCGGTAGTCCCGCCAAAAATCATCCGTATTGAGGAACAAAAAGACCCTGCCACCGGATTGTTTGCCGATACTCGCAACTTGTTCGGCGTCAGCAGCTTTTGCCAGCAGAAAGCAGGTTTCGGTTGCCCCCTTTGGCCGTACCCGCACCCAGCGTTTGCCCGGCTGCGTGGCAGACATGTCGGTATTCTCGAGCAAGTCAAAATCCAAAACGCGCGTGTAAAAATCTATCGCTTCGTCATAGTCGAGCACTACCAGCGCAACTGACGACAGATGTTGGCGCATGACTATTTTTGTTGCAGAATGCGCGCCGCCTCAAGCGCAAAGTAGCTAAGAATGCCATCCGCGCCGGCACGTTTGAAGGCAACAAGCGATTCCATCATGACCGCGTCATGGTCAAGCCAGCCGTTTTGCGCCGCCGCCTTGATCATGGCGTATTCACCCGAGACCTGGTACACAAACGTCGGCGCGGCAAACGTGTCTTTCACGCGTCGCACAATATCCAAATACGGCATGCCGGGCTTGACCATCACCATGTCGGCGCCTTCCTGCAAATCGAGGGCGATTTCGCGTAGCGCCTCATCCGAATTTCCAGGATCCATTTGGTAGTTTTTCTTGTCGGACTTACCGAGACTGCCGGCCGAGCCGACCGCGTCCCGAAATGGACCGTAATAAGCACTCGCATATTTTGCCGCGTAGGCCATGATGGCCGTGTGGATCTGACCGTCTGCATCAAGCGCAGCACGAATCTGCCCAATGCGCCCGTCCATCATGTCTGACGGCGCGACGATATCGACGCCCGCCTTCGCCTGCATCACCGCTTGCAGTTGCAATATGGCATTGGTTTCGTCGTTCAGAATGTAGCCATGCGCGTCGACCACGCCATCCTGCCCGTGTGAGGTATATGGATCAAGCGCAACATCGGTAATGATGCCCAGATTCGGGAAACGATGTTTTAGCGCGCGCACAGCCTGCGGAACCAGACCCTCTGGATTAAACGCCTCTTCACCGCCCGGCGTTTTTTTTACCTTGTCGATCAGCGGAAAAAGTGCGAGCGCAGGAATGCCGAGCTTCATTGCCTCTTCACAAACGGGAAACAACTCATCAACCGAAAGTCGATCGATTCCGGGCATCGACGCAATCTGCTCGCGACGTTTTGTGCCCTCCAGAATAAACACCGGATAAATAAAATCGGCCGGCGAAAGTGACGACTCACGCACCATATCGCGCAAAAAGGTCGTACGTCGCAAGCGTCGCATACGACGGTGGGGAAATCTTCCAATGTCCATATTCAAATTAAGGCTAATTGTGGTGTTGAAAAAAGTACGGTGCACATTTTCTTGACGCCTGTTGCCTGTCAAATCGAGAATCCTGGATGCTGTTGAACTTTCATCATGCGTCGGAATCTATGTTGATGAAGCGCTTGCGCTTCCCCGCTTCACCTCCCTGAGCGGGGCCTTTCAACAAAGGCTTTCGGGGCATAGGTTAACCCTTTTTCCTATGCCCCATTTTCTTTTCCAAGGTCGCGCTTCTGCTTATTCGAGCATTTTGGCAATCTGCTTTTCTGCATCTTCTACGCCAGTCCTTTTTAATGCGGAAAATAACTGTGCCGTCGCATTGCGATTGGCGAGTCGCAATTGATCGCGAACCAGTTTAAGTGTTTGCGCTTGTTCACTCTTGGTAAGCTTGTCGGCTTTGGTGAGCAAACAATGCACGGGCTTCTTTGTGGGTGCATACCAATCCAAAAGGCGTTCATCCGCCGGCTTCAGAGGATGGCGCGCATCCATAATGAGAACCAGCCCCCGCAGCGCGTTGCGGCCGGAGACATAACTTGCGAGCGTTTCTTCCCAGTGCGCCTTCACCTCGGGGGGCACCTTTGCATAACCATAGCCCGGCAAATCCACCAACGACTTGCCGGCACCCAACGAAAAAAAATTAATCAGCTGGGTCCGCCCCGGCGTCTTTGACACAAATGCCAATCGGTTGTGATGGGCCAGTGTATTTATTGCTGACGATTTTCCCGAGTTGGATCGCCCGACAAAGGCAATTTCTGCGCCGACATCCGGCGGAAGCTGCTCCAAATCATGGGCGGAGGCGGTATAAACAACGTTGGCAAACAGTTTCACTGGG
>JANMNT010000259.1:0-6960 GCA_031368465.1 Burkholderiales bacterium | reverse complement strand
CAGTCCTGCGGACCGACACCAGGTCGGTAAATTGGCCCAGCAGCGAGACCAGTCGCGGCAGTTCACTCGCGATATCCCGGGTTTCATGCAGGGCAATACGAATTCGGCGGGCGCGACTATTGTGACTCCCCATCAGCAGGTTGCGCAGCAGGGCAATATTTTGCGGTCGACCGTACTCGCGTTCCATCATAGCTTTGGGCGACTGGTCAAAAATCATCAAATCCCATTTGGCGTGACCAAGCACGTCGACAATCGCGCGTTTTGCCTCGACTTGAGACTCCATTAACCGATAAATTTTAGCGGGCGGCTCAATTGCCGACGGCTGGATCGTGTCCAAGCATTCTCCTTTCAATCAAGCAGGGATTGAGGAAGGATTTTTGCAGTTTCCGTCAACCAACACAAATTTGAAAGTGGCCGCGCCGCCATTGCTGATAAAGGACTTCGAGCGCGCCGGGCGTGGCGGTGCTCAGCAGCGTCGGCGGAAGGCGACGGCTGTTGGCAAGGGCCGCGAATAAGGCGCGATCGGCTTTATCAACAGGCAGCACTTCACCATTAATATAAAGATTGCTGCGGTCAAACAGCATTCTGGATCGCAAATCAAGCTCTATACCGGTCGACACAGCCATGCGCTTGAAGTTTGCAAATGTCCTGGCCGGCGGTGGCTCGAACGTGACATGTGACTTTGGCTGGGACAAAAAACGTCCGACGAAGGCATTCAGTTCCGTCGGTTTGATCGCCGCCGTTATGGCGGCCGAAATGGTTCCGCCGAACGCCTTTTGCAACAATGAATCAATACCGGCATGGTTGTGCTGTCCGGTGGCGCGCCGCTTATTGTCCGCATACCTGCCGTCAATCTTCAGGCGGTCACGCAGGTCGTCCAGATAGGCGTCGAGCAATTCCTGGTTGGAAGGTGAGCGAAATCCGATCGACCAGGTGACACAATCATTCGTTTCGGCTACGCCGTCGTGCGCAAACGACGGCGGCAGGTAAAGCATGTCACCTTCTTCCAGCTGCCACTCCTGATCCGCGCTGAAGTGTTGCAGAATTTTCAGCGGCATGCCGGGCTTCAGCGCCAGATCGCGCTTTGCTGAAATCTGCCAGCGGCGTTTGCCGGTTCCCTGCAGCAAAAACACATCGTAAGAATCAAAATGTGGTCCGACCCCACCCCCTTCAACCGCGTAACTCACCATCAGGTCATCAATTCGCGTTTGTGGCAGGAAATTGAATTTCGCAAGTAATTGGTGTGCTTCGTACGAAAAATGCTGGGTATCCTGAATCAGTACGGTCCATTTTTTCCGGCTGTTTCCGTTGAGCGCCGCAAACGCCGCCCGTGCAAACGGTCCGTAGTCGAGCCGCCATTGATTGTCTTCAAACGAAACCAGCCGACTCTCGGCTTCATCATAGCCGGCGAGTCGCAAGATCTCCGCCTTGGTCAGCGGTGCGAAACCTTTTGGAAACGCGCCGCGAATCAACAGCGGCTTCTTTTGCCAGTAATGGTCGAGAAAATGCTGTGCGCTGATATTGCCGAGTAGCGGCAACGGTGTGTTGGTGCTTGCTTTGCCAATTGTGCCAGAGGTCATTTTTTGCCGCGACAAAAATTCGTCGAAAGGTGTTGCGATTGGAAATTAATTTTGGTTTAGAATCGGTTCAAGTAAACAAATTATCAGGGCATCAAAAAACTCATGTTGCAAATCGGTACCACCGCGCCTCCCTTCGAATTGCCAGATGCCAGCATGGAGATGATCCGGCTATCTTCGTTTCGCGGCAAGAAGAATGTTGTGCTGTATTTTTATCCGCGTGATGGTACGCCGGTGTGCACCAAGGAGGCAATCGACTTTTCGGATCACGAGGACAGCTTTGCCGAATGTAACACGGTCGTCTTTGGTGTTTCGCGTGACGATTGTATGGTGCACGAGGAGTTTCGCGATAAACACGGCATTTCGCTTTCGTTGTTGTCTGACGCCGAGTGCGAAGTGTCGCGCCTGTACGAGGTGCTGATGGAGCAGGCCAACAGCAACGGCGGCGATGTCCGTCAGGCCGTCAGGCGTTGCACCTTTGTGATCGACAAAAAAGGCGTGGTGAGACATATCCTGCTTGATCACAACCCGCGTGAGCACGTTCGTGACGTGCTGAAACTGGCGAGACAACTACACGGCCACTGAGGTTTGTCAGTCAATTTATTGCAGCCCCCCGCGGCTCATCAGCTTGTTTCGCCAATTTTTTGCATCTTGACCGCCTGCGATACCGTGTCCCGTCGTCAACAATCGCTTGCCAACCGGCCCCCATTTTTCTTTAACCACTCCTTCCCATGTTATTAATTGCCAAAGACACCGTCGTAACCCTCACCTATGACCTTACCGACAGCGACGGCGAGGCGATTGAATCAAACGGCACCCTCGCATATCTGCATGGCGGTTATGACGGCATTTTCCCAAAGGTTGAAGCCGGACTGGCCGGCAAAGTGGTCGGCGGTGAGTTGTCAATTTCACTCGATCCAGAAGACGCCTTTGGCGACTACGATGAAAAACTGATCCGCATGGAGCCGGCATCGGTGTTTCCCGCCAACCTCGAAGTGGGAATGCAGTTTGAAGGCGTCCCACCCGGTGAAGATGATGATCGGTGGGTCATTTATACCGTCACAGATATTGCCGACGGCCAGGTGGTGGTTGACGGCAACCATCCGCTGGCAGGTGAACGTCTTTTATTCAAATGCACGATCGCTGAAATTCGCAGCGCCACTTCCGAAGAAATTTCGCACGGCCACCCGCATGGCGCGCACGGCGTCCACCACTAGACCTGCATCGTTGTTTAGTTGCCGCCGACCGGCGCGACGAAGTTGCCGGATTCGATAAAAAACGGGGCAAGGCGGTTGTTTGCGTCGACTGTGATGCGCACCCAATTGACATTGGGGGTGCCGTAGCCTTCCACGCGCGTGACGTTTGGTACGGCGCGTTTATCGATCGGACTGATATACGGTCGGTCGACCCGATGCTGGTGGCTGTCACCATGGGCAAACAGAATTGGTTTGCCAAACATTGACGCTTCCTTCTCAAAGGCGCGCAAAAAGACGGCGAATCCGGATCCGGCAACCTGCCCGGGCTTTTCCTCGAAACCGGGATTGGCCTGTTGAAACACCGCAAGGCCGGCGATATCGCTTTTACGCGCGCGGTTCATGGCGATTTTTAGCCATTCGATATTGGCACGGGTGCGATCGCGCTGTTCCGAATCATTGGTGGCGTCAAAGCCGACATTGTCGTTGCTGCCTTGTATGTTGAATGTCGCATAAACAATGCCGCCGTGTATCCACATGGCGTTCTCACGATATCGCGACAACACTGCGTCACCCGCAAATGGTTCGGACTGGCGCGTGACCCGGATCCGGTTCTGTCCGAGCGAAAACGTGTCGTTGAAGAAAATTTCCCGCAACTTTTCAAGGCGCTCGAGTGGCTGCATTGCGCCGTTGGTTGGCCGGCGGCAATCGACCCACTCGTTGTCGCCGGGGGTATAAATCAGCGCGTGCAATGAACGGTTGAACTCCTCACGTCGATGCTTGAACAACGCATCGGTGCATGGCGCGTTTGAACCCGCCTTGAAGTCGCCGACATGCACCACAAAGGCGAGTTGCTCCCTGCTGATCGTGTCAAGCAATAGCGGAAAAAGTTGTTCCTCGCGTTTATCGTATTGCAAATCACCAATCATTGCAAAAGAGTGGGTGCCCGGACCGGATGGACGGGTTGCGCAGCCCGCCAGCAACAACGGGAAAACAATTGCAGCGGAAAAAAACAACCAGGTTTTTTTATTCATTTTCCAATTCACGTCTTAATCGATACAACAAATCCAGCGCTTCGCGCGGGCTCAGCTCGTCCGGTTTTGCGTCGCGCAGGTGATCGAGTACCGGGTGTGTCTCAACCGATGCCTCCGTTGCGGCAATCGACGGCGCAAACAGATCTGCCTGATTATTGCGGTGTAGAGACGATTGCTCGAGCTCACCAAGTTGTTTTCGCGCCGTCTTCAGGACACTGCGCGGCACGCCGGCGAGCTGCGCCACCTGCAAACCGTAGCTTTGATTGGCCGGCCCCGCCTCCAGCTTGTGCAAAAAAACGATCTTGTCTTTTGATTCGACGGCATCAAGATGCACATTCGCCAGATTGGGTAATTCGGCGTTGAGCCGCGTCAATTCAAAATAGTGGGTGGCAAACAACGTATAAGCGCGGGACGTTTCGGCCAGATGCTTGGCAATTGCATAGGCCAATGACAAGCCGTCGAATGTCGATGTGCCACGGCCGATCTCGTCAACCAAAACCAGACTGTCTTTACCAGCGGTATTGAGGATCGCAGCGGCCTCGGTCATTTCGACCATAAATGTCGAGCGACCGCCGGCCAGATCATCGGAGGCGCCGATGCGGGTCATGATGGCGTCAATCCTGCCGATTTCGGCACGCGCGGCCGGCACATACAGGCCGGTATGGGCAAGCAAAACAATTTGTGCGACCTGTCGCATGTAGGTCGATTTGCCGCCCATGTTGGGTCCGGTGATCAGCAGCAACTGGCGCGATCGCGACAGGTCACAATCGTTGGGAATAAAATTTTCAACCTGACTTTCGACCACCAGATGCCGGCCATCGCTGATATGCAAACGGTCGTCGTCAACAAACGTCGGCGCAACCAGTTTGAAGCGCAACGTATTGATGGCGTTTGCGCACAGCACGTCAACTTCAGCCGCCGCGCGCGCAACGGCATGCATGGCGTCGATCGCCGGGGCCAGCGTCGTCAGGATCTGATCAAACAGGAATTTTTCACGCTGCAGCGATCGTTCGCCCGCCGACAGCGCCTTGTCTTCAAATGCTTTTAATTCGGGTGTGATGAATCGCTCGGCGTTTTTGAGCGTCTGCCGGCGTCGATAGTCGTCGGGCACTTTGTCCAACTGGCCTTGCGAAATCTCGATAAAGAAGCCGTGAACGCGGTTATATTCAACACGTAAATTGGCAATGCCGGTACGCGCCCGCTCACGTGCCTCGAGGTCGAGCAGAAACGCGGACGCATTCGATTGCAATCCACGAAGTTCGTCCAATTCAGGATCAAATCCGCTGCGAATCACACCGCCGTCACGTACCGCATTGGCAGGCTCATCCGCAATCGCCTGCAAAAGATAAGCATGGACGGACGTTTCCAGCGAAAATGCCGTCAAAAAGCCCGTCAATGAAGGACTTTCAATTTGCCTGATCACATGGCAAAGCGCCGGCAGGGTCGCCAGTGCCGCCCGCAACGCCACCAGATCACGCGGTCGTGCCGACCGTAACGCAACGCGCGTGACGATGCGTTCGACGTCAGCCCAATCCTTGATCAACGTGTGAAGTGGCGCATGATGCGGTGCAATGGCATTACCGGCGGCATGCCGGGCGGAAATTGCGCTCCGGTCGCGTAGCGGCTGATGCAGCCAGTCACGCAACAAGCGGGCACCCATGGTGGTTGCGGTGCTGTTCAGAATTGAAAATAATGTCGGCGCAGGCTCGCCGCGAATCGTCTCGGTGATTTCAAGATTGCGGCGCGTGCCTGCATCCATGCGGATGTAAGCCTCGTCGCGCTCGACGGTCAATCCGGTCACATGCGGCAGGCTGGTGCGATCAAACGCACGCTGCGTTTGTTGTACGTAATGCAGCAATGCCCCCGCGGCGGTCACGGCGGCATCCATTGACGCAACGCCAAAGCCGGCGAGATCAATCGTGCCGAACTGTTTGGTCAGCAGCTTGACCGCCGTGCCAAGATCAAATTGCCAGTCGGCCAGACGCCGCACCGCAATGCGCCGGTCATTAACCAGCCCATCCAGCACGTCCGGCACAATCAATTCAGCGGGTTGCAATCGTTCCAATTCTGACGAGAGATTAGAGCGGCTGATTTCACGCACACAAAAACGCCCGCTTGCCAATGACAGTGACGCCAGTCCAAGTACATGTTCGGCATCAAATATCGCGGCAACAAGCACGTCGCGCTCAGACGGCATGAGTGCACTATCGGTCAGTGTGCCGGGCGTGACAATGCGCACCACCGCCCGCTCCACCGGCCCCTTGCCGGTGACCTCGCCGACCTGTTCACAGATAACAACCGATTCCCCGAGCTTGACCAACTTGGCAAGATATTGCTCAACCGCATGAAACGGTACGCCGGCCATTTTTATCGGTTGTCCGGCGGAAGAGCCGCGCGTGGTCAGTGTGATGTCAAGCAGTTTGGCCGCCTTGACCGCGTCGTCAAAAAACAGCTCATAAAAATCGCCCATGCGATAGAGCATGAGCGTGTCAGCGTGCTCCGCTTTGATGCGAAGGTACTGCTGCATCATCGGCGTGTGATTTTCGAATTCGGCGCGCTGCACGGTCTTGAATGGCGTTGGGTCGGACGCGTTATTTTACGCTGCCCTTCAACTTGTTCCCAGCGCGCCACCCTGCTTTTCGCCCAAATATTGCCATCCGGGCCGGGCCGCGGTGTTGTGCTCAGCCCGGATGGTTTTGGTCACACCATTGTTGCCACATGGAACGATAGGCCCGCTCTAGATCGTGCGTGAGTTTTCGCGGGCGTGCGGCACTGTCAGCCGCCAAACGCGGACGCAGCGAGCGGCGCAGTCGATCAAGCGCCGGCAGGTCTGACAACGCGAGCATGACACGATTGAAGTAGGCGGTTTCGCTGTGGGTTACCCAGTCCTGCAGACCGGCCACAGCAAGCATGCCCGCGCCGACCCGCGAAACGGCGCGGTCACCGGCAAGCGTGACATATGGCACGCCCATCCACAGGGCATGCAAACTGGTGGTGCAGCCGTTGTAGGGGAATGGATCGAGCGCCAGATCAATTTGATTGTGTATCGCCAGATAGTCGGGCAGCGACATCCACGGTTGGAACACAATACGTGATGCGTCAATACCGTTCACCGAAAACTGTTCGAGCAGACTTTGCTGCACGGCGTCGTCAGAC
>JANMNT010000249.1:0-2203 GCA_031368465.1 Burkholderiales bacterium | reverse complement strand
TTCCGGCGATGATCCCGCTGTGGATGTTCCCGATGGCCATTGTAAGCGGCAATACATTTGTGTTGAAACCCTCCGAGCAAGACCCGATGACTACCGTGTTACTTGCCGAACTCGCCATGGAGGCTGGTGTGCCGGCAGGCGTGTTGAACGTCGTGCATGGTGGTAAAGAGGCGGTGGATCGTTTGTGTACACATCCCGTTGTGAAGGCCGTGTCGTTTGTCGGCTCCTGCCACGTCGGTGAACATGTTTACAACCTCGCCTCAACCCACGGCAAACGAGCACAGTGCATGATGGGTGCCAAAAACCACGCGATAGTCATGCCGGATGCCAACAAGGACCAATCACTCAACGCGTTGGTGGGTGCCGGTTTTGGCGCGGCCGGCCAGCGTTGCATGGCAACTTCGGTCGCGGTAATGGTCGGCAAGGCCAATGAATGGATTCCCGACATTGTTGCCAAGGCAAAAACACTCAAAGTCAGCGCCGGTATCACCCCCGGCGCGGACGTCGGGCCGGTGATTTCGCAGCAGGCAAAAAAACGTATCGAAGGTCTGATTCAAAAAGGGGTGGATGAAGGCTGCAAACTCGAGTTGGATGGTCGCAATCCAACAGTTGATGGTTTCCCCAACGGCAACTTTATCGCCCCGACAATTTTTTCCGGGGTCAAGCCGCACCATACCGTTTACCGCGAGGAGATTTTTGGGCCGGTATTGGTGATCGTTGCGGTTGATACGCTCGATGACGCCATCGCGCTGACCAACGCCAACCCATATGGCAACGGCACCGGTATCTTCACCCAGAGCGGTGCCGTTGCCCGCAAATTCCAAAACGAAATCGATGTCGGTCAGGTCGGTATCAACGTGCCGGTACCCGTGCCGGTGCCCTACTTCAGCTTCACCGGTTCACGCGGCTCAAAACTTGGTGACCTTGGCCCCTACGGCAAACAGGTCATTCAGTTTTATACACAGACCAAGACGGTGACGGCGCGGTGGTTTGATGATGCGGCAGAGGGTGGCAAAAGCGGTGGCGTGAATACGACTATTTCGTTGAAATAGTATTCGCCAGCAAACAGCGGGACCGTCGGAGACAATGAAATGAAAATCGCCTTTATCGGCCTTGGCCACATGGGCAACCCCATGGCGCGCAATTTGTTGAAACACGGCCACACGCTCAAGGTATTTGACGTGGTGCCGGATTTGGTCAAAAAGATGACCGACCTCGGTTGTGAAGCGGCGACATCGGCCGGCACGTGTGTCAAAGGCATCGATGTTGTCATCACCATGCTGCCCTCATCGCCGCACGTGCGTTCGGTCTACACCGGCGCGCATGGCGTGCTTGCCAGCGTGGCACCCGGCACGTTATTGATCGACTCGTCGACTATCGACCCGCACACCGCGCGCGACGTGGCCATGGATGCCCGCGCAAACAACACACCAATGGTCGATGCGCCCGTTTCCGGTGGCACCGGCGGTGCGGAAGCCGGCACATTGACGTTTATGGTTGGTGGTGAGGTCGCTGATTTCGAAAAAGCCAGAACTATTCTCGTCTGCATGGGCAAAAACATTGTGCATTGCGGCGGCGCGGGCAATGGGCAAGTCGCGAAAATTTGCAACAACATGATGCTCGCCATCGAGATGATCGCCACCGCCGAAGGCATGGCACTCGCCGCCAAACTCGGCATGGACCCGAAGGTGTTTGCCGCGATTGCCAATACCTCAAGCGGGCGCTGCTGGTCGTCGGACACCTACAACCCCTACCCTGGCGTGATTGAATCGGCACCGGCGTCGCGTGGCTACAGCGGTGGTTTTGGTTCGGATTTGATGCTCAAGGATTTGACGCTGGTCACCGAAGCGGCCAAGGCGGCCAAACAGCCGGTGATGATGGGCGCTGCGGCACAGCAGCTGTATCAAATGCATTCGAATCTCGGCAACGGCGCACTCGATTTTTCATCGATTATCAAACTATACAAAAAAGACTGATCCGCGCATTCGACAGCTGCGGCGGCAGTAAAGATTTCGCTCTTGCGGAGGCTCGAGCACAATAACAAACTTAGACCCCGGCCTCCGCCGGGGAGACAGCCTAAATCATGATTGAACACAAAATTGTCGGCCACACCTGCGTCATCACACTCAACAATCCGCCGGCCAACACCTGGACACCCGAGTCACTCGCCGCGCTGAAAGCGTTGGCGCACACACTCGACGCC
>JANMNT010000247.1:0-4163 GCA_031368465.1 Burkholderiales bacterium | reverse complement strand
GGGCATTAGGATTCGGCACCGTCCAAACGTCCGAAGGTACATTTTGAGCCGCGGGCCTTTCCCAACTGCGCTAGCGACCCGAAATTAACTGACTGACCGTGCGAATGATTGCAACCATGGGCTGACACAACTGTCACAATGTCAGAAGATTATAGCGGAGCAAGCTGCGCCGTCCTCTTGCACGATTGACCTGTTTACCCAATATGGTATTTTGACAAATGCCCGCCAAGCCCGCACCCCTCACCGCATCGCCGTCCACCCACTATCTGGCGCCGCTTTTCATGCCACGCTCAGTGGCAGTAGTTGGCGCGTCGTCACGCGAAGGCGCGTTGGGTCGGTTTGTGTTTGAAAATATGACCCGGGCGGGCTTTCGCGGCGTTTTGTATCCCGTCAATCCCAAATATAAGTCTGTCCTCGGCATCGCCGCGTATGCCACATTGGGCGACTTGCCCGAGCCACCCGATCTTGTTGTTGTCGCCTCTCCTGCGCATACCGTCGCAAATGTTCTTCACGACGCCGGCGTCATCGGCGTCAGGGCGGCCGTGGTGTTATCAGCCGGATTCGCCGAAATTGGTGATGAAGGAAAAATTCGCACCGGCTTTGTTTCCGCCGAGCTCGCCCGGTATGGCATCCGCATGCTCGGGCCAAACTGCGTGGGTATTATGCGGCCGGGAATCGGTTTGAACGCGACGTTCGCCAATGCCGCGGCAAAACCGGGCGCGATCGCGTTGGTGGCACAGTCCGGCGCTGTCTGTACCGCGATTCTTGACTGGGCGGCGACCACAGAAATCGGTTTTTCGAGTGTCGTTTCGCTTGGTGGCGCGCTGGATGTTGACTTCGGTGATGTGCTGGATTTTCTGGTGCATGATCCTGAGACAAAAAGTATCCTGATGTATGTTGAAGGTGTGCGTGATGCGCGCCGGTTCATGTCGTCGTTGCGTGCGGCGGCGCGGGTGAAGCCGGTTGTGTTGCTGAAGGCAGGGCATGACCGTTCGGGCAAGGCGGCGGTTTTGAGTCATACGGGTGCCTTGGCGGGCAGCGACATGGTTTGGGATTGCGCGCTGGCGCGCGCGGGTGTGGTGCGGGTGAATTCCTCATTACAGTTATTCGCCGCGGCCCGCGTATTGTCAGATCCGAGAATGGCGCGCTCATTGCGCGGTAACCGTCTGGCGATTCTGACCAATGGCGGCGGACCGGGGGTGGTTGCCGCTGACTGCGCTGATGAAAATCATTTGACGCTGGCGAAGCTTGACCAAACAACCATCGATAAATTGGACAAGGTCCTGCCGTCGCACTGGTCGCGCGCGAATCCGATTGACATAATTGGCGATGCCACACCGCGGCGATTTAGCGATGCGCTGGCAATCACGCTGGATGATCCAAATGTTGACGCCGTTTTGACCATGTATTGTCCGCAGGCGATTACACGCGCAGAAGACGCCGCTGATGCGATTATTCCGCTGGCGGTCAGCGCCCTGACCGAAAAAAGCAAGCCGGTGTTTGCGTCGTGGCTTGGCGGCGCGTCGATTGTGGCGGCACGAAAACACTTTGCAGATGCCGCCGTGGCAAATTTTTTGACGCCGGAAAATGCGGTTGAGGCATTTACCCATCTCGCGCGTTTCCGGCAACATCAAACAATGTTGCTTCAGTCTGTGCCGGCAACCATATCAATGACCTTTGACGATCTTGCGCAGGCGGTCATGACAGCGCAGCGCATTCGTGAGCTTGCGTTGTCCGAAAAGCGCACATTTTTGCGCGAGACTGAAGCCAAGGAATTGCTTGCGGCGTTTAAGCTGCCGGTTCATGTTGGCGCGCTCGCAAGGACCAAGGCTGAGGCTGAGGCCGCAGCAAAGCGCTGTGGTTTTCCCGTCGTGATCAAAATTGACTCGCCCGACATCAGCCACAAAAGCGATGTTGGTGGCGTCCGGCTAAACCTGATCAATACCAGGCAGGTTGGCCAGGCGTTTGAGGCGATGATGGCCGATATCAGCGAAGCGGCACCCGATGCCCGCGTCAACGGTGTGAATGTCCAGCCCATGTTGAAATTTGCGCACGCACGCGAAGTATTGATCGGGATCTCGCGCGATGCCACATTTGGTGCAACCATTTCATTCGGCACGGGCGGTGTTGCCGTTGAAGCGGTCGGTGATACGGCGGTCGCACTTCCGCCGCTGAATGATCCGCTTGCCAAGGCACTCATTGAGCAAACCCGCGTTTCACGCCTGCTTGCGGCCTATCGCAATATTCCGGCGATCGACGAACCGGCGCTGCTCGATGTGATTGTCAGAATTTCGACCATTGCCTGTGCGCTGCCGTGGATTCGCGAATTGGATTTAAACCCGGTGCTTGCACACCCGGCAGGCGCCGCAATTGTCGATGCGCGGATTGTCATCGATTCCGTCTCGCCGATGACCGATACCCGATACCATCACATGGCAATTTTCCCTTACCCGGTTGAGCTCGAGCGCCAACTCAATCTGCGCGACGGAACACCGATTCAGTTGCGCCCCATCCGGCCGGATGATGCGGCACGAGAACGGGCGTTTGTCGCGGCCATGTCAGATACATCACGCTACTACCGTTTCTTGCATACGGTTACTGCGCTTTCTGACGAGATGATTGCGCGTTTTACACAGCTCGACTACGACCGTGAAATGGCGCTGATTGCGCTTACCGAGGACGGCTCGGAAATCATCGGCGTCACGCGATATCACCCGAATGCGGACGGCAAAAGTGTCGAATTTGCACTGGCGATTGCCGATGCATGGCAGAAAAAAGGGATGGGGGAGCTGCTGCTGGCCAGTCTGGTTGTATGCGCCAATGAAGCGGGATACGACACGATCGAAGGTACAGTTCTACACGGCAACACTGGCATGCTGAAACTGGCCAAGCGACTTGGATTTCAAACCGAACCAAACACGGATGCCCATGAAACAGCGCGGGTATTTTTGCCTCTGCGGTAGGTAACTGGCGTGCAATTTATGCGTCCAACAAAAAAGGCAGCAAGGGCTGCCTTTTTTGTTGGGCGAAACGAGACTGGATCAGGTCTCCTGTTCGAGGAAACTCTTCAACCGTTCTGAACGTGATGGATGGCGGAGTTTACGCAAGGCCTTTGCCTCAATCTGACGGATGCGTTCACGCGTCACGTCAAATTGTTTGCCGACTTCTTCCAGTGTGTGATCGGTATTCATTTCAATACCAAAACGCATCCGCAGGACCTTTGCTTCGCGCGGTGTAAGCGAATCCAGCACATCCTTGGTGACATTCCGAAGTGAGGCGTATTGTGCCGCATCGGTCGGCGCCAATGTGTTGGTGTCTTCGATAAAGTCACCCAAATGCGAATCATCGTCGTCGCCGATCGGCGTTTCCATCGAGATCGGCTCTTTGGAAATTTTCATGATCTTGCGGATCTTGTCTTCCGGCATTTCCATCTTCAATGCCAGTGTTGCCGGATCCGGCTCGAGACCGGTTTCCTGCAAGATTTGCCGCGAAATACGGTTCATCTTGTTGATGGTTTCGATCATGTGAACCGGGATACGGATGGTCCGCGCCTGATCAGCAATCGAGCGGGTGATCGCCTGACGGATCCACCAGGTGGCATATGTCGAAAACTTGTAGCCGCGACGGTATTCAAATTTATCGACCGCCTTCATCAGGCCGATGTTGCCTTCCTGAATCAAATCGAGGAACTGCAGGCCGCGATTGGTGTATTTCTTTGCAATCGAAATGACCAACCGCAGGTTGGCTTCGATCATTTCGCGTTTGGCGCGGCGGGCTTTTGCTTCGCCGGTGGACATCTGGCGCGCAATCTCTTTCAGATCCTTGATGGGAATTCCGACGTCCTTTTGGATCGCAATCAGATTTTCCTGAAGTTCGACGACCGCCGGTTTGAATCGTAACAGGGCCGCTGCATATGCCTTGGCGTGTGGTGCGGCAATTTCCTCGCCGATCCATTTCAGATTTATTTCGTTACCGGGGAACGTCTTAATGAAATGCGGCCGCGGCATGCTCGAATTCTGCACGCACAAATGCTGGATCTCGCGTTCCTTCTTGCGGACCGAATCAACCAGGCCACGCAGGCCGTTACATAACGCTTCGACCTGCTTGGCACCAAAACGAATTTGCATCAATTCGGCTGACAACTCTTCCTGCAAATCTTTATA
>JANMNT010000230.1:0-1779 GCA_031368465.1 Burkholderiales bacterium | reverse complement strand
CAGGGCGTTTGAGGCACTTTTGCCTGAAGACAGGCGTCCACAAAGGCCCGGCCTCATCATGTCCGCAATCTACCGCACACTGCTCGATGAAATCGAGCGTGACGGGTTCAAGGTACTCACGCAACGAATTTCCCTGACGCCGATTCGAAAATTGTGGCTGGCGTGGAAAACCTGGGTAACCGCTTAAACATGTTTTTGCAGACGTTCGCCAAGGCGTGCAGATGAGGAAAATTGCAATCGTCGGTGGCGGCTACTCCGGCATGGCTGCGGCGGTTCATATCGCCGAATGCGGCGGCACGCCGGTCGTTCTTGAAAGCGCGCGCATTCTGGGCGGACGCGCGCGGCGGGTCGATTATCAAGGGCGGGTTCTCGATAACGGGCAGCATATTTTGTCCGGCGCCTACCGCGAGCTATTGCGAATGATGGATGTCATCGGTCTGTCGTCAACCGTATACGAGCGGGTGCCATTGCGTCTGTTGACGCCGCCCCGTTTTGCCATGCGTGCAGCGCTGCTGCCCGCGCCACTGCATATGGCGTTCGCACTAATGACTGCAAAAGGGTTGTCATTGCGCGACCGGTTCAGCGCCATTCGTTTGATGCGTGCGTTGGAGAAAAACCAATTTCAGGTCGACGCTCGCCAGACCGTTGGTGAGCTGTTGAAGCAGCATCACCAGTCACCCAACCTGATTGATTATTTGTGGCAACCGCTGACCATCTCGGCACTCAACACACCGCCGGCCACCGCTTCGGCACAGGTTTTTGTCAACGTCTTGCGTGACGCTCTCGCCGGTGAGCGCGAGGCGAGTGATCTGCTATTGCCAAGGGTTGATCTGACCGCCTTGTTTCCGGCTCCTGCCGCTGCGTGGGTAATTCGACATGGCGGCGAAGTCCGGCTTGGCGGGCGTGTACTGTCGATTGCATCGACCGATGCCGCCGTCACACTTCGCGTCGGTGAGTCAACCGAGCAATATGCGGCCGTTATCATTGCCGTTGGGCCGCATCAGCGGGAAGATTTCCAATCAGTGATCAGCGGCACAACCACCAATGCGCCAAGCCCCCTGCCTTTGCGATTCGAGCCAATCACCACAATCTATTTCGGCTTTGACTGCAAAACGCAACTGCCGGCATCCATGTTCGGTCAAGCGCACGGTGTCGCCCAATGGTTTTTTGACCGGCGGCAGCTGTCCCGACAGCCAGAGGCAAATGAACTCGTTGTCGCTGCCGTTATTTCCGCCTCCGGTCCCCACGACGAAATGGAAAGCGACGCGTTGGCGGCAGTGGTACTCGCTGAACTCAGGCAGTTTGTCCCGTCGCTGCCCGACCCGACTTGGAAAAAGGTCATCCGCGAAAAATTCGCCACCTTTGCCTGCACACCCGATGCGCCCCGCCCTTCCCACCTGACGGCTTCACCGCGCGTGTTTCTGGCCGGCGACGACGTCGCCAATCCAATTCGCAATTACCCTGCAACACTGGAAGGCACCGTTCGCAACGGGGTTGCCGCCGCTGACGCGGCACTTGCCTACCTTCGAAACCGCAATGAATAACACCGCCAACCTGGACGACAGCCGCAGCATGCCCGCCGACTTCCATCCCGCCGCCGACTGCCTCAAGGATCGCGTCATTTTGGTGACCGGTGCCTCCGGCAGCATTGGCCGTGTTGCGGCACTCAGCTTCGCAAAGCATGGTGCGACCGTCATCTTGCATGGCCGAAAAACCGCACGGCTCGATCCCGTCTATGACGCCATCGAAGCGGCCGGCTTTGCACAACCGGCAAATTTG
>JANMNT010000220.1:0-23817 GCA_031368465.1 Burkholderiales bacterium | reverse complement strand
CGAACGTTTTCAAACGCGCCGAAAACCGTCAAAAACCATGAGTCTGAGCGCCGCCGACGTGCAACGAATCGCCAATCTGGCCCGAATCGAACTGGGACCCGAGGAGGCCGAACACACCTTGAAGCAGTTGAATCAGGTGTTCGACATCATCGAACAGCTCAAAGCGGTCGATACCAGCGGTGTTGTTCCCATGACACATGCAACTGAGTTGTCGTTGCGCCTGCGCGACGATCGGGTCACTGAACCGGATCGCCGTGAGGATTATCAGGCGGTCGCGCCTCAGGTGGAGCAGGGCTTGTACCTGGTGCCGCGAGTCATCGAATGACCGTGATGGCGAACGATGCAGACGAGTCGGTTCAGGCGCTCGGCGCCGGGCTGGCACGCGGCGACTTCAGCGCCGAGGAGCTCGCGCGGCGATATCTGGATCGAATTGCAGCCAGCACGCTGAACGCGTTCATCGACTGCAAACCGGAGTTGACCCTGGCCCAGGCACGCGCCGCCGACACACGCCGTGCAGCCGGAGATCGAGCGCCGCTGCTGGGGATTCCGATTGCCCACAAGGACATTTTTGTCACGCGCGGCTGGCGCAGCACCGCCGGCTCGAAAATGCTCGCCAACTATGTCTCGCCGTTCGATGCCACTGTTGTCGAAAAGCTGCGTGCGGCCGGTATGGTCTGTATCGGCAAACTCAATTGCGACGAGTTCGCGATGGGTTCATCCAACGAAAACTCGGCGTTTGGACCGGTCAAAAATCCGTGGGACCATCGGCGCATTCCGGGCGGTTCGTCGGGCGGCTCGGCCGCGGCGGTCGCCGCAGGCATTGTGCCTGCCAGCACCGGCACCGACACCGGCGGCTCGTTGCGTCAGCCGGCGGCGATGTGCGGCATCACCGCCATCAAACCCACCTACGGGCGGGTTTCGCGTTACGGCATGGTCGCGTTTGCCTCATCGCTCGACCAGGGCGGGCCGATGGCCCGAACCGCCGAGGATTGCGCCTATTTGCTCGACGCGATGAGCGGTTTTGACGAACGCGACGCCACGTCGCTTGATAGTCCGCAGGCTAAAGTGTCCATTCTGGGCGGGTTTCAGGCACAAAATGCCGCAAAACGCCCGCAGAATAAGGTGTTTGAAAATTTACGGATCGGCCTGCCGAAGGAGTTTTTTGCCGGCGGGTTGGCGCCTGACGTCGCCGCACGGGTGCAAGAGGCGATTGCCACCATCCG
Source organism: Burkholderiales bacterium (assembly GCA_031368465.1). Lineage (GTDB taxonomy): Bacteria > Pseudomonadota > Gammaproteobacteria > Burkholderiales > Usitatibacteraceae > UKL13-2. The sequence continues at coordinate 22,594 of JANMNT010000220.1, read as the reverse complement.
CGCACACGGCGCAACCGTGGTCGATGTTTCGTTGCCGCGTACCGCGCTGGCGATCCCGGCGTATTACGTGATTGCACCGGCCGAAGCGTCATCCAACTTGAGCCGCTTTGACGGCATGCGTTATGGCCATCGCACCGACGACTACCGGGATTTGAACGGCATGATTGCCAAAAGCCGCGCAGAGGGCCTTGGCGCCGAAGTGCAACGCCGTATTTTGACCGGCGCATATGTGCTGTCACACGGCTACTACGATGCCTACTATTTGCAGGCGCAGCGGGTAAGGCGCCTCATCGCCCAGGATTTTCAGGACGCCCTCAAGCAGTGTGATCTGGTCATTGGCCCGGTTGCGCCGACCACCGCGTGGAATATCGGCGAAAAGTCCAACGACCCGGTGGCGATGTATTTGGAGGACATCTTCACCCTTGGCGTGTCGCTGGCCGGGCTGCCGGGCATGTCGGTGCCATGCGGCTTTGATCAACAAAACCTGCCGATCGGGTTGCAAATCATCGGCAATTATTTTGACGAGCCGCGCATGTTGTCGGTTGCACACCAATACCAACAAGTGACCGACTGGCATTTGCGCACACCGGCGGGTGCCGAATGAGTTGGGAAATTGTCATCGGCATCGAGACCCACGTGCAGCTGGCGACGGTGTCAAAAATCTTCAGCGGCGCGTCCACCGCGTTTGGTGCCGCGCCCAATTCACAGGCGAGTGTGGTCGACATGGCGTTGCCGGGCACCCTGCCGGTGATGAACCGGGCGGCGGTTGAGTGCGCGATCAAGTTTGGTCTGGCGGTCAACGATGGCCGCGCCGACAATATTGCGCCGCGCTCGGTGTTCGCCCGCAAAAACTATTTTTATCCGGATCTGCCGAAGGGCTACCAAATTTCCCAGTTTGAGTTGCCGGTGGTCACCGGTGGTTCTGTCACGATCACGCTTGATGGCGTTGAAAAGGTCGTGCAGCTCACCCGCGCGCACCTTGAGGAAGACGCCGGCAAGTCGCTGCACGAAGGACTCGACACACCCGGTGTGTCCGGCATCGATCTGAATCGCGCCGGTACACCGTTACTCGAAGTGGTCACCGAACCCGACATGCGTTCGGCCGCGGAGGCCGTGGCGTATGCAAAGGCGTTGCACGGCATTGTCACCTGGATCGGCATTTGCGACGGCAATATGCAGGAAGGCTCGTTTCGTTGCGACGCCAACGTGTCGGTGCGGCGCCCGGGCGCGCCGCTGGGAACGCGCTGCGAGATCAAAAATCTGAATTCATTCCGGTTTATGGAGCGCGCCATCAACTATGAAGTGCGCCGGCAAATCGAGCTGATTGAAGACGGCGGCACGGTGATACAGCAAACACGTTTGTATGACGCTGATCGCGACGAAACACGCGCGATGCGCAGCAAAGAAGATGCGATGGACTATCGCTATTTTCCCGATCCGGATTTGTTACCGTTGATGATTTCCCGGGAACAGACTGATTCGATTAAAGCGACGATGCCGGAATTGCCAAAAACGATGCGTGAGCGCTTTATAGCGGCCGCAACGTTGCGGGATCAAGCCGACGACGCAAGTTTGGATGTCGAATTGTCTGTCACCATTGAAGCCGAACTAAAGAGAAAATACGCTTGGGTTCTAACCATGCCGCCGGAGCTCATCGAATACATTGAGTCCGTAAATACAATCTTGGGTGAATCGTCGACAGCAGCCGAGTCTTGGGTTCGTGGCGCATTGTCGAGCGCATTAAATGAGGCGGGAATTTCAGCACGGGAGTCACCCATCAAGCCCAAGGCGCTGGCAAATTTGCTTAGGCGAATCGAGGACGGGACACTGTCGGGACGAATCGCAAAAGAAGTTTTTGGCTACATGTGGGCCGGCGAAGGCGACGCCGACACCATCATCGAAGCCCGCGGTCTCAAACAAGTCTCTGACGCCGGCGCCATTGAAAAAATTGTCGACGTCGTACTCGCCGCCAACGAAAAATCCGTCGCCGAATTCAAGGCCGGCAAAGAAAAAGCGCTGCAAGCGCTGGTCGGGCAGGTGATGAAGGCTTCACAAGGCAAGGCAAATCCGGGCCAGGTGAACGACATTCTCAGAAAAAAGCTGGCGCCTTAGCGTTTAACCCGTCTTGTTTGGTGGTCGGCGCTCGGCGATACGTCGCAGCCAATCGCCGACCCCGGTTATCGAACCGCCTGCGGCGCAACCCGGCGCGGGATGGGCGCCTCGATCAACACGTTGCCCTTGTCATCGAGCACGGTGCCCGGACGCATGCCGGCCTTGAGGCGTTTGAATCGCTCTTTTTCAGCCTCAAACCGCGCGATGACATTGGTCTTGTCGACATCGAGGCGGGCAATCTCCAGCTCGACATTGGTGCGGTCTGACTTGGCGCGATCGTAATCCGACTGCAACTGCACCGGCACTTCGCGCACCACGTCTTTGCCGTCCTTGGTTTTGGCGGTCTTGCTTTTACCGGCGACATAAAATTCCATCTGGTTGCCAACTTTTTCGAGCCGGGCATTGACATCAACAACCCGGTTTTCGAGGAATTTGCGCCGCTGCGCCAGTTGCGCCAGATCTTTATCGCGCAAAACGTCGATTTCACGCTCGGTACCGTAGGTTCCCAGCAATGCCAGATCCTTCTGGCGCTGATCGGCAACCCGTTGGTCGTCGGCGGCTTTTTTCAGGTTTGCGTCGTTGCGCGCCTTGATTTGTTCGGGTGTCAACGGCGCATCGAGTTTGCGCAGGGTGGTGCCCTGCTTGCTCATTTCGGTGATTTCTTTTTTGGCGCATGCCGCCGGCATGGTTTCGCCGTAATGCGTCACGCCTTTTTCGTCGGTGCATTTAAACAGGGTTGACTGCGCACTCGACGGATTCACTGCCAACGCAGGCACGATGAATACAGCCAAAAGCGAAAGAGACTTCAGTGAACGGAGGGTCATGTGGTCGAATCAGGAGGAGTCAAGAGTATTGGGCGCCGTATTGCCTGCGGTATTCCGCAATTTTTGCCAGTTTATCGTTTTCAACCGGATTTGACGCATTTGCCGTCGATAAATAGTTGATGATGTCCTGCAGGGTTGCCACCGCAATAACGGGGATCTGGTGCTGCTGGCTGACTTCCTGCGCTGCAGAAAGTGTGCCAAGGCCGCGTTCCTGCCGATCCAACGAGATCACCACCCCCGCCGGGGTTGCCCCGGCCGCGCGGATCAACTCGATCGACTCGCGCACCGAGGTGCCCGCCGAAATCACGTCGTCAACAATCAGCACCCGCCCGGCCAATGGCGCGCCAACGGTCAAACCGCCTTCGCCGTGGTCTTTGGCCTCTTTGCGGTTGAAACAAAACGGCACGTTGCGCCCCATTTCGGCCAGTTTGATTGCCATGCCGGCGGCCAACGTGATGCCTTTGTAGGCCGGGCCAAAAACCATGTCGAAGCCGATTCCCGAATCCAATGCGGCCTTGGCGTAAAACGCAGACAACGCGGCCATCGACGCACCATCGTTAAACAGTCCCGAATTGAAGAAATACGGTGAAAGACGGCCGGCCTTGGTTTGGAACTCGCCGAAGCGCAGGGCGTTTTGGCGAATCGCGAAGTCGACGAACTCAGCGCGGAAATTGGTGTTTGACATGGCAGTCGTGGTGAAGGGTGCAGCGGAATCCCGCATAATTCGGGGTTGCGTCATTTTAGCCTGCCTATTTCACAGGTCGTGGCGGGATTTGTCCCAACTGCTTCTCGTTTAAAACAATCTTGAATCTGTTTACTGCTGTCAAACTTGCAACGACCCCTACGCACATGATTGCCGTCGCCTGGGCGGCGCTTTTCGATTCTCTTTGTTGCGAATATCCCGATATTCGCGCCGCAGTCGAATCAAAAATCACCCGCCCAGACTCGACACTCATGCGCGTCCCTGTGAATTACGAAGGCTAGAGGTTCGCCCGATGCGCGTCATCTCCGTTAACGTCAACGGTATCCGTTCTGCAACAACCAAAGGTCTGATCACCTGGCTAAAGCGACAAAAGCCAGACGTGGTCTGTTTGCAGGAGATCAAAGCGCTCGAAAGCAGCATCCCGGCTGAAATCCACGCGTGGAAAAAAATGCACGCCTTCTACCATCCGGCGGAGAAAAAGGGTTATGCCGGCGTGGCGATTTTTTGCAAGCGCGAGCCGGACATGGTCATTATCGGCACCGGCATCAAATGGATCGACGACGAGGGTCGTTACCTCGAAGTGCAGTTCGGCAACCTGTCGGTTATTTCGCTGTACGTGCCGTCTGGCGCCGCGTCCGACGAAGCGCAGGCCAAAAAATTCAGGTTTATGGCGGTGTTTATGCCGTTTTTGCAAAAACTCAAGAAAAGCGGGCGCGAATATGTCATTGTTGGCGACTGGAATATCGCGCACAAGGAAATTGATTTAAAGAATTGGCGCGGCAATAAAAAGAACTCAGGCTTTTTGCCGGAAGAACGGGCCTGGTTGACCAAATTGTTCGATGAAGTCGGTTATGTGGATACCTTCCGACGGTTGATTCCGCTGCCGGATCAGTACACCTGGTGGTCGAATCGCGGCAACGCACGCGAAAACAACGTCGGTTGGCGCATCGACTATCACATATGCACCCCGGCTATTGCCGCCACGGCGGAATACGCACGGATTTACAAGGACAACTGGTTTAGTGACCACGCGCCGCTGTCGATTGACTACGACTACGCACTTTGAAATGCGGGTAATGCTGGAAAAGCCCAACGGCACAAGCCACGGCAGCCTCCACCAAACCCTGAATAAGTAAACAGAATGATCAGACTCTCCAACCTTACGCTCGCGCGCGGCACCAAACGACTGTTTGACAACGCCAATCTGACGCTCTTTCCCGGCCACAAGGTCGGGCTGGTGGGCGCCAACGGCATCGGCAAATCGACGTTGTTCGCCTTGATGCGCGGCGAAATGCATCAAGACGCCGGCGAGCTGGAAATGCCGCCATCCTGGGTGATCGCGCACGTCGCCCAACACACCCCGCAAAGCCGGCTGTCGGTGCTGGAGTACACACTCGACGGCGACCATGAACTACGTGTGATCGAGGCGCAGCTGGCCAACGCCGAGGCCGCCGAATGGCACGACGAATCCGAGCACGAAAAACTGGCCGCCGAGCTGTCGAATTTGCACACGCGTTTTGAGGAAATCGGCGGTTACGCCGCACGCTCGCGCGCCGCCTCACTGCTGTCCGGCCTGGGCTTTAACGAAGAACAACAAGAGCTCGCCGTCAGCACATTTTCCGGCGGCTGGCGCATGCGTTTGAACCTCGCGCAGGCGCTGATGTGCCGCTCCGATTTATTGTTGCTCGATGAGCCGACCAACCACCTCGACCTTGATGCGGTAATGTGGATCGAAGACTGGTTGGCACAATACCGTGGCACGCTATTTCTGATCACCCACGATCGCGATTTTCTCGACGCGGTGGTCAATCAGGTGGTGCACGTTGAGAATCAAAAACTCAATCAATACACCGGTAACTATTCAACCTTTGAGCGCACCCGCGCCATGCAACTGGCCAACCAGCAAGCGCAGCACGTCAAGCAGCAACGTCAGGTTGCGCATTTGCATAGTTTTATTGATCGCTTCAAGGCAAAAGCGACCAAGGCGAAGCAGGCGCAAAGCCGTATCAAAACGCTGGAGCGGATGGAAATCATCGCCGCCGCGCACGTCGATTCGCCGTTTGAATTTTCGTTTCGCAAGCCTGCTGCCGCGCCGCGCCAGTTGTTGCACTTAAAAGAAGCAGCGCTCGGTTATGACACCAAAACGGTGTTGCCGCACGTTGAATGGCGTTTGTTTTACGGCGACAAGATCGGCCTGCTTGGCCCCAACGGCGCAGGAAAATCGACGTTGGTGAAAACACTGGCAGGAACACTGGCGCAGAAAAAAGGCGGTCGCTACGAAGGTCAGGGCTTGAAGATCGGCTACTTCGCGCAGCACCAGATTGAGCAGCTGCGCACAGATGAATCGGCGCTGATGCATTTCAAACGCCTCGACCCGACCACCCGCGAGCAGGAGTTTCGCAACTTCCTCGGCGGCTTTGACTTCCGTGGGTCGCGTTGTGACGAGCCGGTCGGCCCATTCTCCGGCGGCGAAAAGGCGCGCTTAGCGTTAGCGCTTATCGTTTGGCAGAAACCAAATCTGTTGCTGCTCGATGAACCTACCAATCACCTCGATATCGATATGCGTGAGGCGTTGGCCGAAGCGTTGCAAGAATTTGAAGGCACGCTGGTGGTGGTGGCGCATGATCGGCATTTATTAAAGGCGACCGCCGATCAGTTATGGCTGGTGGCGGATGGCGAAGTCAAAGAGTTTGACGGCGATCTCGATGACTACAAACAATGGGCAAAGCAGTATGCAACCGCCAAGGCCAAAGGCTTCAAGGAATATCGCGATGCCAAACCCAAGGAAGGGCGGGCAGAACCAGCCAAAAGTGCCCCGAAACCCGCGCCAATAGTCGAGGTGGCCACAACCTCGCCGGCGGATCGCAAGGAGCAAAAACGCGTTGAAGCCGATTCACGTCAACGTCTCGCGGCGGCGCGCAAGCCCTTGGAGAAAAAACTCGCCGAACTCGACAGCAAACTCAAGGCCCTCACCGCCGAACGCAGCAACATCGAAGCGTGGTTGGCCGACGAAAACGCCTACACCGACGACAAGAAACCACAATTGCAGGAAATGCTCAAACGCCAGGGTGAAGTGGCGGGTGCAATCAGTGATGTTGAGTGGGAATGGCTCTCGACCAGCGAGAAACTTGAGGCAATTGGCCAACCGGCAGGCGCTTAGTCCATCGGCGGCAACTTGCATTCATCCGTCATTTGGCCGTGTTGGTCGCAGCCAGCCCAGATTTGGCCGAGCTGCCAGCAAAATCCACCCCATCATTCATACGGGGAATTTTCATGACATTACCACCCAAAGTCCAAACGGCGATCGACGTACTTGCCCAGTACGAAATTTCAGCCGACGTCGTGGCACCGTTCTGGTATCGCCAATACCTGCGTTACCGCCCGACAACCCCGCCACCGCTTTGGGGTGCCAACGAAGGCTACTGGCTGTTCCGCACACTAAAATTGTCGTTAAGTTTGGGCATTTTTCTTACGCTCGCGGGGCTGGCGATCGCATCAAAGTTCAATGACGTTGGCGAAAAACTCCTCGCGCTTGCGTTGCCGGCACAATTTGCCATTTGGACCATTGCCGGTATTGCCGGGTGGCTGTGCATCAAAGCGATTCGTGACTGGAATCGCCAGGAGCGCGCACGCATCGGTCTGCCCCGTTGGACAGATTTCACCGCGGGCTGGCGTATTTCGCGCGAGCTATTGCGGGAGGTTGCTGCGCTGGAACGCTATTGGTTGTGGTCCTTGCTGTCGAAGCCGTTGTTCTACATTGCTGGCGCGGTGGGCACCGTCGCCTTTGTTGGTCTGGCGTGGGCGCTGCCGGTAAAAATTGGCAGCGTCGCTGAGGCGACATCGCTGATTTACTTCATCATTTGCTTGATCGGATTAGCGCGGTCTGAACAAGGAAAACGTTTGTCTGCAAATCAGGCTCCCAGACAAATTACCAACGGTTTTTGGGCGGGTTTTACGCTTACCGCGACAATCTGCGCGCTTTTTGCCAATCGATATTTTGGGTTGCCGAACGATTACGCGCCTCTAACCATCGCATATGGTTTTGGTGCCGCACTGCTGTTTGCGCTGGACGGTTGGCGATACAAGAACCGATCCCATTTTTTTCTGCGCGTCGAATATACCGAACAAAAGCGACAACTCGCCGAGGCGCAGTTACAAACGCTCAAGGCACAAATTGAGCCCCACTTTATTTTTAACACGCTCGCGCATTTGAAGTCGATGATTGCCACCGATCCGGTATCGGCTGAAAAAATGGCCGACGAGCTGTCGGATTTTTTGCGTGCCAGCTTGAAATCACTGCGCGCCGACCGCACCACTGTTGTCGAGGATTTTGAGCTCGCCCGCGCTTATCTCGCGCTAGCCAAATTGCGCATGGGCGGGCGGCTCTCGACCGATATACAAATGGCCGAGGGTGCGGCAAACGTCAAGATCCTGCCGTTGTTGTTGCAAACACTGTTGGAGAACGCGATTCAACACGGGCTCGAACCGAAAATCGGCGCTGTGTCGATTCACGTCCGCGCGGATATCATCGATACAACCGGGTCGCCCAGATTGCACCTTCGCGTGATCGACGATGGTGTCGGCTTTGGTGCCGCCAATTCGGGCGGCACCGGCGTCGGCCTGGCCAATATTCGCGAACGTCTGTTCTCGGCTTACGGCAGCGATGCGCAATTTTTATTGACGGCCAATACGCCAACCGGTGTAATCGCCGAGTTGATTCTGCCGGTAGCGTGAACGATATGACCTCAGCAATAATCGTCGATGATAGTTCGCCGCGGGTTTCGGCGAGACAAACTGCTTTGTCTTGCCGCGCGGCGGACGGGTGGCCCATGCAAGGGCCACCCCTCTATGCAGGAGCGAAATCATGACAACCGCGATTATTTGTGATGATGAACCCCGCCTCGCTGAGGCGCTGCGCGACATGCTTAAGACCGCGTGGCCGGAACTCGACGTGGTGGCGTTGGCGCATAGTGGCGGCGACGCACTGGCGGTCATTGCTGATCACGAGCCAAACATTGCGTTTCTCGATGTCCGCATGCCCGGCTTGTCGGGCATTGAGGTTGCACGTCAGGTTGCCGGCGGTGAGTCGTCGCCCCAAATTGTATTTGTCACCGCGTTTGATGAACACGCCATTGCCGCGTTCGATATTCACGCCGTCGACTATTTGTTGAAGCCGGTTCGCGCCGAACGCTTGGCCGAAACCGTGGCGCGTCTGAAGGGCGCCCACCGGCGTCCGCCGCAGATTGATCAAGCCTGGGTTGATTCACTGCGGCAACTTGCCGGTGCCGAGCGCAAATATCTGCGCTGGCTCAACTGCGGGCAGGGCAGCGATATCGACGTGATTGCCACCTCTGAAGTGCTGTTCTTTCAATCGCGCGACAAATATACGGCGGTCATTACCGCCGACAAGGAGCGCTACATCCGTACACCGATGAAAGAGTTGTTGAACGTGCTTGATCCAGACGAATTCTGGCAGGTGCACCGCAGCTCGGTCATTCAGGTGGCGGCAATTGAGCGGGTGATACGAGACGACGTCGGCCGGATGCAGGTCAAAATGCGCGGCGGCAGGGAACTGGTGCCGGTGTCAGCGGCATTTTCGGGGCGCTTCAAACAAATGTAGCGCGCGGGTTATTCGCGCCGCGAACGGGCGGCGACGCCAATTTCACCGATAATTCATACTTTCTTGCATCTTCATTTGTGCTTTTGGCCGGTGAACACGACATGATGTTTCTTTTTTCCGTGCCGCCGAAGCGGGCGGCAATGATGGCATTGATTGCCGCCGTGAGCCTGCTTACCGCGTGTGGTACCACGCCGAAAAAATCGCACACGCCAGGGCCGACGACGTCACCATCAAAACCCGGCGGTTACTATCTTGACGACGGCCCCGGCGCAAATCCACCGGCCAACCTCGACACCATTCCCGATGCGGTGCCGCGCAACGAAAAATTTCACAGCGGCGCCAACAAGCCGTACACCGTATTTGGCCGCACCTATGTGCCGGCGTTAAACAACGACCCATTCCGTCAGCGTGGTATCGCCTCGTGGTACGGCCGCAAGTTTCACGGCAACATGACCTCCATCGGCGAGATTTATGACATGTATGCCATGACTGCCGCCCACCCAACGCTGCCGCTGCCATCGTATCTGCGTGTCACCAATCCGGCCAACATGAAATCGGTGGTGGTACGGGTCAATGATCGCGGCCCGTTCCATTCAGACCGCATCGTTGATCTGTCGTTTGCCGCGGCACACCGGCTCGATATTGCCCGGCGTGGCAGCGGCAATGTGCTGATCGAGCGCGTGTTTGCCGGCGAACCGCCGCGTGCAACGGCAGCACCCGCAACCGCATTGGCACCGGTGACGATTGCGCCGCAACCATCCGCCTCGACACCACCCGCGCCACAAATCATTGCCTCACCGATCACGGCCGAAGGTGGCCAGCTATATCTGCAGCTGGGCGCGTTTGGCTCGCAGGACAACGCCAATATTTTCCGTGACCGCATGGCACGCGAGCTCGATTGGAACCGTGAGCCGGTCATCGTCACGCTACGCGACGGTCTCTGGCGGGTGCGGCTGGGACCATACAGTTCCCGTCTCGAGGCAGACGCTATTCAGGCACGGGTAAAACAGTCACACGATTTTTCACCAATCATTTCCAAACCCTGACCCGCGTCTTATTCCTTTACTAATTTCATTCTCAAATCAATGAACCTTCGCCCATTTCTGTTCGCCGTCGTTTCCCCCGCTGCGTTGCTCGCCGCGACCATCTTTAATGTATCCGCACAGTTGCCGGCCGTGCAAGCCGACATCCCGCCGCCGCCCATCGCTGCGCGCGCCTTTCTGTTATACGACGCATCCAGCGGACAGGTGTTGGCGAGTCAGGCCAGTACCGAGCGGTTTGAACCGGCTTCACTCACCAAGTTAATGACCGCCTATCTGGTGTTTGACGCACTAAAAACCAAAAAGCTCACGCTCGCCCAAACGGTCCCCGTTTCCGAGCGCGCCTGGAAAGCGGAGGGCTCGCGGATGTTTATCGACCCCAAACAAACGCCCTCGGTCGAGTTGCTGATTCGCGGCATGATTGTGCAAAGCGGTAACGACGCCTCAATCGCCCTGGCTGAGGCGGTGGCGGGGTCTGAAGATGTGTTTGCACAGATGATGAACAAACAAGCCGAAAAACTCGGCATGAAAAACAGCAAGTTCCTCAACGCCACGGGGTTACCGAATATGCAGCATTATTCGACCGCCGAGGATTTGCTGCTGTTGTCGAACGCATTGATCCGCGATTTCCCGGTCGAGTTTGCGTATTACAAGGAACGTGAATTCACCCACAACAAAATCACCCAGCCCAATCGCAACCGCCTGCTGCTGCTCGACCCGACGGTTGACGGCCTCAAGACCGGCCACACCGACGCCGCCGGTTATTGCCTGATCGCCACTGCCAAGCGAACCCTGCCTGGCGCCACCGGCGGTGAGCGGCGGCTGATTTCGGTGGTGCTCGGCACCACATCGGACGCGGCGCGCACCCAGGAAAGCCAGAAGCTGTTGAACTATGGCTACCAGATGTTTGATGCGCAGCGCCTCTATAAAAAGGGCGAAACGATTGCCACGCCGGCGATTTTTAAGGGCGAACAAAACACCGTCAAACTTGGCTTTGATCGCGACATCTGGCTGACCCTGCCGAAGGACAAATTCACCGGCCTCAAAGCCACACTGACCACCACGCAACCGCTGCTGGCACCGCTGCAAGCGGGGCAGAAAGCAGGGATAATGAATTTGACACGCGATGGCAAACCCGTCGCCGACATCCCGGTGGTGGCGCTCGAAGAGGTCAAAGTGGCCGGGTTCCTCGGCCGCGGCTGGGATGCCATCCGCTTGTTATTTGCCAAATAACCATCAGGGGTTTTGCATGTCCACGCCTCAGCCCGCACCACTTTGTCTGCCGACGGTTTATCTCAACGGTCAATACATGCCGATTGAGGAAGCCAAAATTTCACCGCTCGACCGCGGTTTTATTTTTGGTGACGGCGTCTACGAGGTGATCCCCTATTACAACGGTCGCGGCCTGCGCGCGCGTGAACATCTGGTGCGCTTGCAGCGCTCGATGGACGCACTCTACATGACCAACCCGTATTCGATCGAACAATGGGAATCGGTAATCGGCGGATTGATCGCCAAAAACGGCGGCGGCAATGTTGGTGTCTATATTCAGGTCACGCGTGGCGTCGCCAAACGCGATTTCCCGCCGCCGCAAGGGCTGACCCCGACCGTGTTTCTGATGGTCAACCCGTTGCCGACGCCAAAACCGGAGATCTACGCCAACGGTATTGCCGGCGTCTCGATCGATGATTCGCGCTGGCTGCGCTGCCAGATCAAATCAACCGCGTTGCTGGGCGCGGTGCTGCTCAAACACGAATCAAACATGGATGGTGGTGACGAGGCTGTCATGTTTCGCGAAGGTTATTTGACCGAATCGACCGCCTCCAATATCGCGGTGGTCAAAAACGGCGTGATCCTGTGTCCGCCGATGGACAACCTGATTCTGGGCGGGATCACCTATGTGTTGATGATTGAGCTGGCGCAAAAAGCCGGGCTGCCGTTGGAGATCCGCCGCGTATCACGGCGTGAAGTTGAAACCGCCGATGAACTGTGGATATTGTCGTCGACCAAAGAGGTGGTGCCGATCGTCACGCTCGACCAACGCCCGGTCGGACACGGCACCGGCGCCGGCAAACCCGGACCACATTTCAAAAAGATGTATCAGCTGTTTCAAGATTACAAACGCGATTTGCCGGTGGCCCCCAATGCGCTGGCGGCAGCGGAATAACGATTTCAAGACACGCGATGAATGATCGACCCAAGAATATTTGTGAAGGCGAAGAAACGCTGTTGACGTTCCCGACATTTTTTCCGATCAAGGCGATGGGCCGCATCAAGGCCAACGACAGCCAACCGGCCAATATTGATTTTGCGCAGACGGTGCTGGCCATTGTGAAAAAACACGCGCCGGACTTTGACGCCAACAGCCTCGAAATGCGCCCGTCGAAAAACGGCAATTTTGTTTCGGTCACCGCCACCATCAATGCCACGTCAAAAGCGCAGATTGACGCCATCTATCTCGAGCTGACCGCCCACCCTGATGTGCTGATGGCGTTGTAACGTTTTGATGTCCGCTCCCATCGTCAAACACCTCGGCCTGGTCGACTACGCCGCCACGCTCGACGCCATGCGTGCGCACAACCGCGCATCAACCAATTCAACACCCGACGAAATCTGGTTGCTCGAACATGCGCCGGTGTTCACACAGGGGCTGGCCGGCAAAGCCGAACACTTACTTGATGCCGGCGACATTCCGGTGGTCAAGATCGATCGCGGCGGGCAGGTGACCTATCACGGGCCGGGGCAGCTGGTGGTCTATCTGTTGCTCAACATGCACAATCGCGGCTACGGCGTCAAAAGCCTTGTGAACCGGATCGAGCAATCATCGATCGATTTGCTTGCAGAATATGGTATCGATGGTGTGCGGCAGGCGGGGATGCCGGGCGTTTATGTGGAACGACCGGCGGGCATCGCCAAAATCGCCGCCATCGGGTTACGGGTCGCCAATCACGCCACGTATCATGGGTTGGCGTTGAACATCGATATGGATCTGGCGCCGTTTGCGCGCATCAACCCGTGCGGTTATGCGGGTTTGGCCGTGACACAGATGCGCGAACTTGGTATCCCCGATAAAATGGACACGATTGCAGCAAAACTGGTTGGGCATTTGAAAGCAAATTTTTATGGCTGAAGCAGGCGTCAAGGAAAAATCCGGTCTCAAGACTGCACGAATCCCGATCAAGGTTGTGTCGGATGCGCCGCGTTTAAAAAAGCCCGAGTGGATTCGCGTCAAGGCGGGATCGACGTCGTCGCGTTTTTACGAGATCAAAGAAATCCTGCGCGAAGCCAAACTGCACAGCGTGTGTGAAGAAGCGTCGTGCCCGAACATCGGCGAATGTTTCGGCAAAGGAACGGCCACCTTCATGATCATGGGCGATCTGTGTACGCGTCGCTGCCCATTTTGTGACGTCGGCCACGGCCGGCCGCTGCCGCTCGATCAAGAAGAGCCACGCCACCTCGCCGAGACCATCGCCAAACTTAAACTCAAGTATGTCGTCATCACCAGCGTCGATCGCGACGATCTGCGTGACGGCGGTGCCGGGCATTTTGTGGAATGTATCCGTCAGACGCGTGCACTCTCACCGACGACACAAATCGAAATTCTCACACCGGATTTTCGTGGACGGCTCGACCGGTCACTCGGCATTCTGCGCGAAGCACCGCCGGATGTGATGAACCACAACCTCGAAACGGTACCGCGTTTGTATAAACAAGCGCGGCCCGGTTCCGACTATGCACACTCATTGAAGTTGTTGAAGGACTTCAAGACCGAACACCCCAACGTGCCAACCAAGAGCGGCTTGATGGTGGGACTCGGTGAGACCAATGAAGAAATCTTGGAAGTGATGCGCGACCTACGTGCGCACAACGTCGATATGCTGACCATCGGCCAATATCTACAACCTTCCGGCCATCACCTGCCGGTGTTACGTTATGTCACCCCGGACGACTTCAAGATGTTTGAAACCGAAGCTTATAAGATGGGATTTGTGCACGCCGCTTGTGGACCGATGGTGCGTAGTTCATATCACGCAGACCAAATGGCGCATGAGGCGGGCTTCTAATCGCGCAAGTTCGCCAGCGCTCCCACGAAAAAAGCCCGGCATGACCGGGCTTTTTATGTGTCGTTACTGGTTAGCGCTTGACGTTCACGTCTGGCACGACGGCGGTCACACCTTTAACGCCCTGCACCCCTTTGGCCACGCGAGCCAACTCCTGGCCGTTTTCGACATCACCCTTTAGCGTAACTTCACCTTTTGCAACAGTGACAGCGAGACCACGAACACCCATGCTACGGAGCTGCGCGCGAACGGCTTCAGCCAGTTCGACGTCCGGGTTTACAACGACCGGCGCGGCGATGCGGGTATCCGGAACCACCGGGTTTGGTGTGATTTTCATATCTGCACAAGCAGACAACATGGTTGCTGCGATGACCGCGGCGGCTATTGAGATTTTCTGCATATTCGTCGTGTCCTATTAATCAGCCAAGGGGAAAATCAGCCGATGTCGGCTGCACCTGTGCACAGTATGTGACGACGATGTTGCAGTAATTTGACAGCGGGGCTTTGCATACGGCCGGGACTGGAAAAACTGTCGGCGCATTCGGCTGATCTGGGATTAACACAAAAGCTCTGATACTGGCGGGCATCCGAAAACCACTGCCGTCGCTACCCAATACCGCCTACGGTCCTGACAGGGTTGCGCATCACATCGCTACAATGCCCTCGCCGGCTTTTTGCGTAGCGCCTCTGGCATGACCAGGTTGATTGGGTCCCAGCCCTCGATCTCGAGCACACGATCTAGGCACAACTCCATTGCCTCATGCGCTTGTTTTGCCGTATTCGCAATTGCCTCATGCACCAGCCGGTCATTGGCGGTGTCGTTGGCGCAACTCATTTGGTACTCATATAGATCGCGCAACTCGAAAATAGCGCGGCAAACCTGCGCCGGACAGGCGCATTGATAAATGAGGGCCTGGTCGATCACCTGGCTGAGTTGCGTTTCGTTATAACGTTGGTGCATGGCTCGGGCTCCTAATACATCGCTTACATTAATCCGGCGCTGCGTTGCGCGCATCACTGCCAAAGGCAACACAACTGACGCCGGCATCAAAACCGCGGACGTTGATCACCCCGACGTCGCGTGCTGGTGGTGACATGACGCGTGCCGCGCGCTGCACTTGCGCCGTGGTAACGACCTCGCCACTTTTGGCGGTGCTGCACAGCCTGGCGGCAAGGTTAACGGTTGCACCAATCACATCGTATTGCCGGCGCAAGCCGGCTTTGTTTGAGTCGCCGATGAATCCCGCCAGCACGAGGCCCTCTGCCACGCCAACACCAAACGGCAGCAGATTCTGGTTTTCACTTTGCGCGAGCGCGATGGCACTACGCAAGGCAAGGAAGGAATGCCCCATGCCGCGAAATACCGCAAACACCCCATCGCCGGTGTATTTGATGACAACTCCCTGAAAGGCGTTGATTTGCACCGATTGTGCGCTTAATGAGCGATTCAACAATGCAAAAAATGCCGCCGGCGAAAGTTGCGTAATCGAGTCGGTGGAGCGACGGATATCGGTAAACAATACTGTCGCCTGAAACATTTCCGCCTCTTCGCTGCGCTTTTGATCAATCGCTGCCACCGCATCGGACGGCAACAGGTTTTCCAGCTGCCGCGCCCTCGTTTGTAGTTGAATCGAGGTTTGTCGGGCTTCGACAAGGTCACGCAGCACCAGAAAAAAACGCTCGTCTGAAAGCGGCTTTTCGATCACCACATCCACCGACTGCGACTCTTTCGCCCAACTTCGCACCGCCTTGACCGCGGGGCCCGCTGAGGCAATGACCAGGATCGCTGCCCCAGGCGCCAATTTCTTGGCAATGGCACAGTCGGCAAGGCTCTCCCTGTGCTGGTATTGAAAATTCAAGATGACCACTAACGGCGAATGCAAACGCAACATCTCAGGAAGATCCTCGCCAAGCGCCACGCGATGAGCATTGCTAAACCCGCGAGCCTTCAGATCTGATAACAATATCTGCGCCGAATAATCCTCTCGATCCAGCAGTAAGATCGGCGCGTCGGAGTGGATCGATCTTGCAGTTGCCGGCGTTGGGGGTGTTTGGGGCGCTTGGGACACGTGGGGTTCTGAAGCGCAATTTTGTCTGCGCGAAGTGAAGCGGTGGGAGGCCGACGTTAATACATGTCTGTCGACACAAACTATATCAGTCAGCCTGTCTTGCGGTCAGATCGGCGTAAGGAGGTAGACAAATCGCGTTCGTTCTTACACAACAGAATCACAACGTAGACGCCACGAAACAAGCTGACCTTGAAGTCGTTTTCTGGCGGGCATTTTCAAGCATTTATGCCTGAAGATGCCCGCCAATATTGCACTTTCTATTTCGAACGCAACGTGGAGTTGAAAAACGCGATGGTGCGATCCCACGCCAACTTCGCCGCCGCCGTATCAAAGCGCGGCGTCGTGTCGTTGTTGAAGCCGTGCTGCGTGTTCGGATAAATAAACGCTTCGTATTTTGTGCCGGCCGCCTTTAATGCCGTCTCATATGCGGGCCATGCGGCGTTGATGCGTTCGTCGTTGCTGGCGTAATGAATCAGCAGCGGCGATTTGATTTTTGGCACGTCTTCGGTTTTGGCGGCGCTACCGTAGAACGGTACGGCGGCGGCGAGATCCGGCAATTGTGTGGCGAGGTAATTAACCATGCTGCCGCCATAACAAAATCCGACCGCGCCGATCTTGCCGCTGATGTCTTTCATGGTTTTCATGAAGCCAAACGCGGCGACAAAATCGGCGCGCGCCTTGGTTTGATCGAGCTTGGCAAACGCCTCGCGCGCTTTGTCTTCGTCGCCGGGGTAACCGCCTGATGGCGTCAACGCATCAGGTGCAAACGCGATGAAATTATCCAGCGCAAGACGGCGGGTGATATCTTCAATGTGTGGATTCAGTCCGCGGTTCTCATGCACCACCATCACCGCCGGCAATTTGCCGGTCATCTTCGCCGGCATGACGAGGTAGCCCTTCATCTTGCCGCTGCCGTCTGGTGAGTCGTACTCAACCATTTTGGCAACGATACGCGGGTCGTCTTTTTTTACAACTTGCGCGGCGGCGAATTGTGGGCTCAACATTTCCAACAAGGCGGTGGCCGACACACCGCCCACGGCGTATTTGGTCGCACCGGCCAAAAAGCCACGGCGGTCGATCACACCATGCACATATTGGTCGAACAATTTCATCACTTCGGGGTCAAAATCAGCGGCGGTCTTTTTGGCGATAACTTGTTGCATGATGATCCTCGGGTTGGGTGGCGAACGTCAGCGTTGATAATCTATTCTTTTTGCACCAATTTGTGCAGTCAAAACGCTTGATACCCGTCAATCGACCCCTTCTCAAATGTCGCGTTCCGGTCATAATCAAGCTATCAGGGCATCAACGATTTAATGAATCCGCGCGAAGGAGCGAATCATGGCAAAACTGAACGTGAATGGCAAAGTTTCAGACTATGCGGCAGACGAAGGCACGCCGCTTTTGTGGGTGTTGCGTGAGCAGCTCGGTTTGACCGGCACCAAATACGGTTGCGGCATTGCCCAGTGCGGCTCGTGCACGGTGCATATCGACGGCGTGCCGGTGCGCTCTTGTGTGATGCCCGCCTCGGCGGTGAAGGCAACACAAAAGATCACCACCATCGAAGGCCTGTCAAAAGACGGCTCGCACCCGATTCAAAAAGCCTGGGTCGCGCTTGATGTGCCGCAGTGCGGCTTTTGCCAATCCGGCATGATCATGGCCGCCACCGCACTGATCAAATCCAAGCCGAACCCGACCGACAAGGACATCGACGACGCCATGACCAATATCTGCCGATGCGGCACCTACAACCGGGTGCGCACCGCAATTCACGCCGCGGCACGCGAAATGGCCGGGGCCAAATCCGCCCCCAAATCCGCCGGCAAAAAAGTGGCCAACGCCCTAAGTATTGAGCACGTTGAAGGCGGTGCCGCATGAACACCGTCAACGTTTCACGTCGCCAGTTTATTCAGGGTTCCACCGCCGTTGCGGGTTCGCTGGTGGTGGGCTTTCACGTACCGTTTTTGAAAGACGCCAACGCACAAGCCATCACCTCAACCGCGCCGGAAATTAACGCCTGGGTGGTAATTCAACCGAATGACCAGGTGGTGGTGCGTATCGCCCGCTCGGAAATGGGGCAGGGCACCTTGACCGGCTTGGCGCAGTTGGTCGCCGAAGAACTCGAGTGTGATTGGGCAAAGGTCGCCACTGAATACCCGACGCCCGGCCAAAGTGTTGCACGCAAACGTCCGTGGGGCAGTTTTGGTACCGGCGGCAGCCAAGGCATTCGCGGTTCACAAGATTACGTTCGCAAGGGCGGTGCGGCCGCACGCATGATGTTGATCCAGGCGGCGGCGGACGAATGGAAAGTGCCGGCCGCAGAATGCAGCGTGGCCAAGGGTGTCATCAGCCACGCCGCATCATCACGCACCACCACCTACGGCAAGATGGCGCCAGCCGCCGCAAAACTCACCGCACCAACCGACGTCAAACTCAAAGATCCAAAAGACTGGAAGATCGCCGGTAAACGCATCGCACGACTCGATACCGTCGACAAAACCACCGGCAAACAAATCTACGGCATGGACATCACCATGCCTGGCTTGTTAAATGCCGCCGTGTTGGATTGCCCGGTGTTTGGCGGCAAACTAAAATCGTTTGATGACGCGGCGGTTTTAAAACGCCCGGGCGTGAAGAAGGTGATTCGTATTAACGACAGCGCAGTGGCGGTGGTGGCGGACACCTGGTGGCGCGCCAAGACCGCATTGGACGCATTAAAGGTCGAATGGGACGAAGGCCCCAATGCAAAATTGTCGAGTGCGACCTTTGCCGAAGTCTTAAAAGCCGGTCTCACCGCTAAAGACGCGGTGGTCGGTAGTACTGTTGGTGACGCACCCGCAGCTATCGCCAGTGCAGCACGCACCGTCGAGGCCACCTATTCATATCCGCATCAGAACCACGCGTGTATGGAAACTATGAATGCCACCGTACGATGGACGCCCGAGCTGTGCGAGGCGTGGGTGCCGACACAAAACGGTGAGGCCGCACACGCAGTGGCGGCCGAGGCGGCGGGATTGCCGCCGTCCAAGGTCGAGGTATACAAAATTCATTTGGGCGGCGGCTTTGGGCGGCGTGGTGGCACCGACTACGTGCGCCAGGCGGTGTTGATTGCCAAACAAATGCCCGGCACGCCGGTCAAGATGATCTGGTCGCGCGAAGAAGATATGGCGCATGGACAGTATCACCCGATCACCCAATGCAAGATGGTGGCCGGCCTCGACGACAAGGGCGAAATCACCGGACTGCATATGCGTATATCCGGGCAATCGATTTTGGCCGGCCTGCGCCCCGAGGCGATTCGCGACGGCAAAGACCCGGTGGTGTTTCAAGGGTTGAATCTCGGCGGGCCGGAAACGGCGATCGGTTATACCTTCCCAAATCTGTTGGTCGATCATGCGATGCGCAACCCGCATGTGCCGCCGGGATTCTGGCGCGGCGTGAATTTGAATCAAAACGCGATTTACATGGAATCGTTTATCGACGAAATCGCCCATGTCACGAAACAAGACCCGCTGGCGTTGCGGCGCAAGTTGATGGCGAAGCATCCAAAACATTTGGCGGTGCTCGACGCGGTTGCCAAACACGTTGGTTGGGACAAACCCGCACCTGCTGGCGTGTTCCGTGGACTGGCACAAACCCACGGCTTCGGCAGTTATGTTGCAGCGTGTGCCGAAGTGTCGGTCAGCAAAGATGGCGCGCTGAAGATTCACCGCATCGTCGCAGCGACCGATTCAGGCCATGCGGTGAACCCGCAACAAATCGAAGCGCAGGTGGAAGGCTCGTTTGTGTATGGACTCGGCGCGGCGCTGTATCAGGAATGCACCGTCAAAGATGGTCGCATCATCGAGACCAATTTCCATCAGTACCCGTCGTTAAAACTCGCTGATATGCCAAAGGTTGAAACCATCATCATGCCGTCCGGTGGTTTCTGGGGCGGGGTCGGCGAGCCGACCATTGCGGTGGCGGCACCGGCGGTGTTGAACGCAATCTTTGCCGCGACTGGAAAACGTATCCGTGATTTGCCACTGAAGAATCACAGCTTGAAGGCCTAGTGTCATTTGGTGCGGGAGGCGGGGTGAAAATTTTGTTGGCGTCGGCGTTGTTGTCGATGACAGCCGCCACCGCCAACCCCGCTGCCATCAACATTGTTGGTGATGCCATCGTCACACCGCTCACCACCACGCCGGGTGACGCAGCGCGTGGTGCGGCGATTGTCGCCAACCGGCAGATTGGGTTATGTGTGTTGTGTCATCAACTCCCTTCCGACAACAAATCTCAAGGCAACATCGCCACCAGCATTGCCGGTGCCGGCAGTCGTTGGTCCGCCGCGCAATTGCGGCTGCGTCTGGTCGATAGTCGCAGGCTTGATCCTTCCAGCGTGATGCCCGCTTATCATCGGCTTGATGGCCTGACACGTGTTGCAAATGCGTATCAAGGCAAACCCATTTTTGATGCGCAACAAATCGAAGATGTGGTGGCGTACCTGGTGACGCTGAAATGACGATGACCGCCACTCGCCGACAGTTCCTGGCCGCCGGCACCGCGATAACGGCGGGTGTGTTGGTACGCCCCGCAACATTGTTGGCGCAGGATGACGTGCTCGCATCGTTGGTGAAAGCGTATGCGGGCAGTGCAACGCCGCGCGAAGGGCGCGTCAAACTCAACGTTGCCCCACTGGTGGACAACGGTAATAGCGTGCCGATCGAGGTGGTGGTCGACAGCCCGATGACCGCGACGGAGCACGTGGTTGGCATTGCGGTGTTCAACGAAAAAAATCCGCAGCATGATGTGGCGTTATTTGTGCTCGGCCCCAATGCCGGTCGTGCACGGGTTGCCACCCGCATCCGTCTGGCGACCACACAAAAACTGGTTGCCGTGGCAAAAATGAACGACGGCAGTTGTTGGACACACACGGTGGAGGTGATTGTCACCCTCGCCGCGTGTATTGAAGATTAACCATATGGCGCGCACCGTCATCACCATTCCGGCCACCGCCAAACGCGGCGAGACCATTGAAATCCGGGTGTTGATTCAACACCCGATGGAAACCGGCTACAGGCGTTCGAGCGAAGGCGCGATGCTGACGCGTGATTTGATCCGGCGATTTGTTTGTCGGTTTGAACCCAACACGTCGCCCGGCAATGCTGAAAACGTCTTTAGCGCCACACTGTACGCGGCGATCGCCGCCAATCCGTATCTGTCGTTTTATACCGTGGTCAGCAGCAGTGGTGTGTTTGTCATGCAATGGGATGGCGACAACGGTTTTGCGCAGACTGAACGCGCAGCCATCACGGTGCGGTGAGATGATGCGGCTCTTTGTGCGGCTTGTGATGATGTTGTTGATGCCGTGTGTGGGTGGTTTCGCCTTCGCCGCCGCCGACACCACCCAGCCGCGCAAATCGGGATATGAATTCATGCAGCCTGCGACGCAGGCGCTGCAAAAAGACGACAGTCAAAATCCGGCGATGTTATGGGTCAAAGATGGCGAAGCACATTGGGCGAGCCCGCAGGGTGTGGTTAAAAAGTCCTGTGCGGATTGCCACGGCAACGCCGTTAAATCCATGCGCGGCGTGGCGGCGCGTTACCCGGCGTTTTCCACCGCGCTCAAGCGGCCGGTGAATCTTCAGCAACAAATCAACCTGTGTCGCACCAAAGAGCAACAAGTACCCGCGCTGCCGGCTGAAGACCAAACCCTGCTCGGCATCGAAGCGTACTTGGCGCTGCAATCACGCAGGATGCCGATCGCGCCACCAATCGACACCAAACTTAACGCCGCACGCACACGCGGCGAAGCGCTGTTTAATCAACGCATCGGCCAGATCGATTTGAGCTGCAAGGATTGCCACGTTGATCAGGCCGGCAAATCGCTGGCGGGAAATGTGATTCCGCAGGCGCATCCGACCGGCTACCCGATCTACCGTCTTGAGTGGCAAGGGGTTGGCTCATTGCAGCGGCGGTTGCGCAACTGCATGGTGGGGGTGCGCGCCGAACCCTATGCGCCGGGCAGCGAAGAAATGCTTGCGCTTGAGGTCTATCTTGCGTCGCGCGCCAAAGGCATGTTGGTCGACTCGCCGGCGGTGCGCCCATAACCACCACTTGGTTTGTCGGTCGGGCTTTGCCGTAAAATCCGCCCTCTCAACCTTGCTTCCCCGGCGCAGGCCGGGG
>JANMNT010000210.1:0-3120 GCA_031368465.1 Burkholderiales bacterium | reverse complement strand
ACAACGCTGGACGGCAAAAAAACCACGCAGGAATCGTTTAACGCCATTTACATGATGGCGGACTCTGGTGCGCGCGGTTCGGTTGCCCAAATCCGCCAGCTGGCCGGTATGCGCGGTCTGATGGCCAAGCCGGACGGTTCGATTATCGAAACGCCGATCACTGCAAACTTCCGCGAGGGATTGAATGTGTTGCAGTATTTCATCTCGACACACGGTGCGCGTAAGGGTCTGGCGGATACGGCATTGAAGACGGCGAACTCCGGTTATCTGACGCGCCGTCTGGTTGACGTTACCCAGGATCTGGTGGTGACCGAGGATGATTGCAAGACTGAGAATGGTCTTGTTGTTAAAGCATTGGTTGAGGGTGGCGAAGTCATTGAGGCGCTGCGCGAAAGAATTCTTGGTCGCGTTCTGCAAGGTGACGTTGTGCACCCTGAAACGAGCAAGGTTTTGATCGCATCCGGCGTCATGCTTGATGAAGATATGGTGGACGCAATCGATGCCGCCGGCATCGATGAAGTCAAGGTCCGTACGCCGTTGACCTGCGACACCCGTTACGGCTTGTGTGCGAAGTGTTATGGCCGCGACTTGGGTCGTGGCTCGATGATCAATCTGGGTGAGGCGGTCGGCGTAATTGCCGCGCAGTCGATCGGCGAGCCAGGTACCCAGTTGACCATGCGCACCTTCCATATCGGCGGCGCAGCGTCCCGTACCGCCGCATCAAGCAGCATTGAGGCGAAGTCTGCCGGTACCCTGAAGTTCATCAACACCATGCGCCACGTGAATAACGTCCGCAACGAGGTGATTGTCATTTCCCGAAGTGGTGAAGTGATCATCGCCGATGATGCAGGCCGCGAACGTGAACGTCATAAAGTGCCGTATGGTGCCATGATGGCTTCCAAAGACGGCGACAAAATCAAGGCCGGACAAACCCTTGCAACGTGGGATCCACATACCCGTCCGATCATTACCGAATACGCCGGCGAGGTTCGTTTTGACAACGTCGAAGAGGGCGTTACCGTCGCCAAGCAGATCGACGAAACAACCGGTCTTTCGAGCTTGGTTGTTATTGATCCAAAACGCCGCGGCTCTGCGGCGTCCAAAGGGTTGCGTCCGGCAGTCAAATTGCTTGGTGCCGGCGGCAAGGAAATGAAGCAGAACAATTCCGATGCGCCCGTTGCCTACACGTTCCAGATCGGCTCAATCATCACCGTCAAAAACGGCCAGCAGGTTGGCGTCGGCGAAGTCATGGCGCGTATCCCGCAGGAGTCGTCAAAAACCCGCGACATTACGGGCGGTCTGCCGCGTGTTGCAGAGCTTTTTGAGGCGCGCTCACCAAAAGATGCCGGCGT
The DNA here is from genome assembly GCA_031368465.1 of Burkholderiales bacterium. Lineage (GTDB taxonomy): Bacteria > Pseudomonadota > Gammaproteobacteria > Burkholderiales > Usitatibacteraceae > UKL13-2. The sequence continues at coordinate 1,768 of JANMNT010000210.1, read as the reverse complement.
CCTCGCTGAGGTCACAGGTACCGTTTCGTTCGGAAAAGAAACCAAGGGCAAACAGCGGTTGGTAATCACTGACTTCGACGGAACGCCTCATGAGTACTTGATTCCGAAGGACAAGCACGTGACTGCGCACGATGGTCAGGTTGTCAACAAAGGCGAAACAATCGTCGATGGCCCGGCAGATCCGCACGATATCCTTCGCCTGCAAGGGATGGAAGCGCTGGCACGGTATATCACCGACGAGGTTCAGGATGTTTACCGTTTGCAAGGCGTGAAAATCAACGACAAACACATTGAAGTCATTGTTCGTCAGATGTTGCGTCGGGTTTCGATCGTTGATCCGGGCGAAACTCGCTTTATCCTGGGTGAGCAGTTGGAACGTGCCGAGGTACTTGGTGAAAATGATCGCATGGTAAAAGAAGGCAAGAAACCTGCGCATTACAACTACAACCTGCTCGGTATTACGAAGGCGTCACTATCGACCGACTCGTTCATTTCGGCAGCATCGTTCCAGGAGACAACCCGTGTCTTGACCGAAGCCGCCATCATGGGCAAGAAAGACGATCTGCGCGGCCTCAAGGAAAACGTCATTGTTGGTCGATTGATTCCGGCAGGTACGGGATTGGCCTACCACCGTGCGCGAAAACGTGTCGGGCCGCGGGCGTCGTCGTCATCTGCGGATTTCGGCTTTGTAATCGAAGATGCAGAAGAAAAAACAACCGAGGAGGCGGCGTAACGGGCAAGATGCGGGTCAGGATACGTTTCGACCCTGTCACGCCACAGTAAGGTGTAGAACCCAGAAAAACCCGCATCAAGCGGGTTTTTCTGTTTTTGCCAACGATTCTGTCGAAATGCAGGCGCTTCGAACGTGAAAACTGCGCAGAACGGACCTATTTTGAGTGCCTTTTGTCGGAATTGGCGTCGGTTCGTTGCATATAGTTGATTAGGTGTTTGACATACCTATGCGCTTCGCCTTAAAATGTAAGGCTCTCCAAAAACCGCTTGATGTCTAAGCGCGCATTGGGAGACCTGTATTCGAACCCGGAGCTTCTCACCGTCTGTTCTTGGTGGGCCAAGTTTCGAGCAGGAAAAAATTTAGTCATTGACCACTATTCGATTTTCATCGAGCGGATTTACCTATGCCAACCATCAATCAATTGCTGCGCAAACCGCGCATCAAAGTCACCGTGAAAAGCAAGTCGCCCGCCTTGCAAAACAGCCCGCAAAAACGTGGCGTTTGCACACGCGTCTATACCACGACCCCAAAGAAGCCGAACTCGGCTTTGCGTAAGGTCGCCAAGGTGCGCCTCGTCAATGGCTACGAAGTCATTTCATATATCGGTGGCGAGGGCCACAACCTCCAGGAGCACTCAGTTGTGCTGATTCGTGGCGGCCGTGTGAAAGACTTGCCCGGCGTCCGTTATCACATGGTCCGTGGCTCTCTTGATACTGCGGGCGTAAAAGACCGCAAACAGTCGCGTTCCAAGTACGGTACCAAGCGGCCAAAAGCCGGTGGCGCGAAGTAAGCGTCACCAATATTTCATTTAGCAATTTGTAAGAGGAAACAATCATGCCTCGTCGTCGCGAAGTCCCCAAACGCGAGATCCTGCCGGATCCGAAATTCAAAAACGTCGAACTGTCAAAGTTCGTTAATGTGTTAATGACTGCTGGTAAAAAATCAGTCGCTGAGCGCATTATTTACGGAGCGCTTGATCAGATTCAGAAAAAATCTGGCAAAGACCCGCTAGAAGTGTTTAGCACAGCCATTAAC
>JANMNT010000206.1:0-16036 GCA_031368465.1 Burkholderiales bacterium | reverse complement strand
GTAGAAGGGGGTGATGCCGGCGCACACACCCAACGGCTGGCGGATGAAATAAGTGTCGATGCCGGTGCCGAAGTTTTCGGCCATTTCGCATAAGCTGAGTGTGCCGATCGAGCAGGCGTGTTCAACCACTTCGAGGCCGCGGAAAATATCACCTTCCGCGTCGGGCAGCGTCTTGCCTTGTTCGGCGGTGAGCGTGGCGGCGAGTTTTTTGGTGTCGCGGCGGATCAGCTCTTGCAGCTTCAGCATGATGCGCGCGCGCTGGCCGATCGGTGCGTTTCGCCAGGTCTTGAATGCGGCGGCGGCAGCTTGGACGGCTTCATCAACTTCACCCGCATCACACATCGGCACGCGCGCCAGCACTTCCTGTGTTGCCGGATTAACAACATCGCGCCAGGCCTTGGCCTTGGATTCAACAAGTTTGCCGTTGATCAGCAGTTTGACAGTTGAGGCAGCGGCGGGGGAGGGTTTCAAGACTGCGGACATGGTGGTTCTCCTGCAAAAAATGATTGGATGCGCGAGTAAAAATTATACGACTTCACCGGTGTCGGTAACACAGTGACGTGTCTTCTCCGGCATTTGCTGCGGGGCTGTGCATTTGCCCGTCCCAGCATTTGGTGCGGGCGGGGTTTTTGCCCTTCCCCGAATTTGGTGCATGGCGCCGTGTTTTTGACCTTCCCCGGCATCTGGCCGGGGCCCAAGTTGATTTTGCAAAGGTGACAACCCAACTTGGGCACCGGACGGGCGCGAAACGATGAAGCTGTTTCGCTGCTCCGGTGAAGGGCAGTGTTGTCGTCATTTCTGCCCCGGCTTTAAACATACTGGGGCAGGCTATGCGTGGGAATGACGGTCGACTGAGGTTTGCAGAAGTTTCATATTATCAAACACCAGCAACCACGAGCCATTCGCGGAAAAAGGTGCTCAAACCGCGCAACAGGCGCGGAGTTTGCTTATTTTTCCGCGAACGCAAACAACACGGCATCCGCCGGCACCATTTCGCCGACTTGAAACGCGACACGTTCAATCACGCCGTCACGCGGGCTGACGATGGTGTGCTCCATTTTCATCGCTTCCATGATGATCAACGGCTGGCCTTTCTTGATGATGTCACCGTTGGCAGCCATGAGTTTGACGACACGGCCGGGCATCATCGCCGTCAAGCGGCCTTCATTGACGCTGTCATCACCTTCAAAATGGAACGGGTCAAACAGGGTTAATGCCACGCGTGAGGATGCCGTCAGCACACTAATGTCATTGCCCGCGCCGATAACCCGCAACACCTTTTTTTGCCCGCCGAGCTCAACTTGCAGCGCACCATCGGCGCGTTCAATGCAGTTGAATGGCAAACGGGTCGTACCGTTGACAAAATAGCGAATGCCGTGGGCAATTTCAACGTGACACTCGATCGGATCGCCATGCGTGGCAGTTTTGAATTCAATCAGCCGCGAGGCAACACCGTTTAAGCGCCAGCCAATCGGCGACGACCAGGGTGACTCGTCGTCAGCATCATCGGCCTCATCGGCAATCACCGCAGCACACGCTGCGGCGAGCACAAATGCATCGATGGGGGCGGCGGCCAGCAACGTTGCTTTGTGTTTGGCGATAAAGCCGGTATCGGTGTCACCCGCCAGAAACGCGGGGTGCTGCACCAATGTCTGCAAAAACGCCAGATTGGTTTTAACGCTGATCACCTCGGTTTCAGCCAGCGCCTGTTGCATGCGGCGGGTCGATTCGGCGCGATCCTCGCCCCAGGTGATCAGTTTGGCGATCATCGGGTCGTAAAAGACGCTGATGGTGTCGCCACTGACGACGCCGGTATCGAGCCGCACATCGTCGTCGCTTCCGGCGTATGGTGTGGCAAACACCGCCATGGTGCCGGTCTCGGGTAGAAAATCGTTGTCAGGATTTTCCGCGCAGATCCGTACTTCGATGGCGTGGCCGCCGGTGATGACTTCATGTTGTGTGAGCGGCAATGGTTCACCGCTGGCGACGCGTAGCTGCCACTCCACCAGATCTTCGCCGGTGGTCATCTCCGTGATCGGGTGCTCTACCTGAAGGCGCGTATTCATCTCCATGAAATAGAATTCACGGTTTTCACCGGCGATGAATTCAATGGTGCCGGCGCCACGGTAGTTGATGGCGGCGGCGGCGGCGACCGCGGCGTCGCCCATTTTTTCACGCATGTCGTCATCGACCGCATCGAGGTAGGGCGATGGTGTTTCCTCGAGGATCTTTTGATGGCGACGCTGGATCGAGCATTCGCGTTCGTACAAATGCAGGTAATTGCCGTGCGTGTCACCAAACACCTGAAACTCAATATGGTGCGGGCCGAGGATATAACGCTCGATCAACACATCGTCATCGCCGAAGGCATTTTTGGCCTCGCGTTTGGCGGCGTCGAGTTGCGTCATGAATTCGGCGGCGTGTTCAACCAGCCGCATGCCCTTGCCACCGCCGCCGGCAACCGCCTTGATCAGCTGCGGATAACCGACTTTTTTCGACTGTTCAGCCAGAAACGCAGGATCCTGATTGTCACCGTGATAACCCGGCACCACCGGCACACCGGCCTTTTCCATCAACGCCTTGGCGGCACTTTTGGAGCCCATCAGTTCGATGGCTTTGGGGGTCGGACCGATAAAGGCGATACCGGCGTTTTCACAAGCGGCGGCGAACGCTTCATTTTCAGATAAAAAGCCATAGCCGGGATGCACCGCTTCTGCGCCACATTGTTTGGCGATCGCCAGTATGGCATCGGCCTTCAAATACGAGTCAACCGGTCGCGGACCGCCCAAGTGGTATGCCTCGTCGGCCTGGCTGACATGCTGCGCATGAATGTCGGCATCGGAGTAAACGGCAACCGTCTTGATGCCCATGCGTTTGCAAGTGCGAATGACCCGGCAGGCGATTTCGCCACGGTTGGCGATGAGAATTTTTCGAAACACGTTATGCCTTTGTGGCGGTAAACAACTGATAAGCAAACAGCAACCACGCCGCCAGCAGTACCAGGCAACTTGCTGCAAATGCGTAGAAGCGATGCATCACCGTATTGCTGGTGAGATGGATGTAGCTGTGTGCATAGCGGGCCACAACATAGGCCCATGCAAATACGAGTTGCGGCAGACACGTCAATCCGGTCGCAAGCAATGCCAGACACAACACGTAGAACATGACCGGCACTTCAAATAGATTCCGAAAGTTGTCGGGGCCACGTGAGTCCGGCATGGTCGCCGTCATTTCTGCGGATGTTGCCGTTTTCTGCGGATGAATACGATTGGTCTTGTAGAAGGCAACACGTCGGCGAAACATCGTCACCGCAACAATCACCACCAGCAAAAACATGGCCAGCACGGGAAACAGTATGAGTTTGGCGTCCATTTAGGCCCCTATCGTCCAGTTGGGTTTACGTTTATCCAGAAATGCACGCAGGCCTTCCTGGCCTTCCGCACTGACGCGCACACGGGCAATGCGTGCGGCGGTGTCACCAATCAATTCGGGCGACAACGGCTGATTGGCGACAGCCTTGATCAATTGTTTGGCCTCACCAATGGCGGTCGGGCCTGAGGCAAAAATGGCGGCGATGATCTCTTCAATCTTCAAATCCATGTCATCGTCGCTATTGCACAATTCCGATAACAAGCCGAGACGGTAACCTTCGCCGGCGTCAAACCGCTCACCGGTCAAAAAATAGCGGTGTGCGGCGCGTTCGCCGATGGCGGCAATGACGTAGGGTGAAATCACCGCCGGAATCAGTCCCAAACGCACCTCGGACAAGGCAAACGCGGCGTCATGGGTGCCGACGGCGATGTCGCAACACGCGATCAACCCCACACCGCCACCGTACGCCGCACCTTGCACCCGTGCAATGGTCGGCTTCGACAGGTTGTGTAACGTGTGCATCAGTTCGCCAAGCGCCATGGCATCGCGGGTGTTTTCGGCCTCGCTGTAGGCGGCGACCCGCTCCATCCAGTTCAGGTCGGCACCGGCGGAAAAAGATTTGCCGTTGGCCGACATGACCACCACCCGTACGTCAGGCAACTGATCCAGCGCCTTCAGATGCTGGGTCAAATCGGCGATCAAGGCGTCGTCGAAGGCGTTGTGTTTGTCGGGCCGGTTGAGCGTGACGATGGCGATCGGGCCATCTATTTCGGAAATGACATAACTCATGTCGGGTCTTTGTTGGGGAGAGCGTATCGTTAATGAGCGAGACTTGACAGAAAGGAGGGAGGTATTCGAAATACCTGTTGATCATGCCTGGCGAGTCCAGTCCGGTTCAAATTTGTTTAACTTTATCATCCTCGCAGCGGGATGTTGGCGGAGGGTGAAAATGCCATTCTGCCAGGCTATGATGCGAGTAATTCCGAGCCACAAATGATGACGATCACCCTGAACGACAAATACGCGAAACCCGGCGATAAATATCGTGACCAAGCGGAGATGGGGTAACGCGTGGCGGCGAGCGGATTCAACTCGTCAGTGCGATGACTTAAGTGACGGTGGGAAGTGGCAAGTTGCATGTTTGCATCGCAATACTTCAACCGCCAAGTCAAACAGGTCGCGATGGGCTACCTGCATCTTGCCGAAAACGAAAACTATCAGCCATTTCAGCTTGCCCTTCGACACTGTAAGTCGCCAAATTTACCGCGATAAAGGTCGCTGAGAGTCGCGACATCTTGTCCATTTGTTGACGAAGAACCTGCCCCAAACTTGAACCGCCGGCCCTGGCGGTTTTTTGCAGCGCTTTGATTGATGGCCAAGCCGCACTGGAACAATAGAACATCGCACCCGTTGGTGTCGATTTTTCCGGGCGTCGCATCGGACGAGCGCATGAAACCGGCAATTGTTGGTTGGCGAACAGACCAGCCGGCGATGCCCCTGCAATATGCTGTCTAGGCTGGTTGGCGGCCAATGGAGAGCGTGATGCTGAGTCAGACGGAACAAGACTGCATAGTCGCCTTGAATGCATGTGGTGCCGCGTGTTTGTATTGCGCGGCTGCATGTGTGCGCAGCGAAGATGTAAAGATGATGGCCTCGTGTATCGCTCACGATCTTGAATGTGCCGACTTTTGCCGAATTACCGCAGCGTCTATTGCCCGCGGCGATGCCCATTCGAGAGCGATCACGGCACTTTGTGCAAACGTATGCGAAACCTGCTCAGCCGAGTGTGGAAAACACAAAGCCGATCATTGCATTGCCTGCGCTGATTCCTGCGGACGGTGTGCCGCAGCGTGCCGTGCAATGATCGCGTGAGTCAACTCTCGAAAAGCAGGCAGATCTCGGTCCTCTTGGCAATTCTTGCGGTGAGTTTTATTGCCGCCGGACTCGGCAGCCTGGCGTCGCTGAATGCCGGCACGTTCTATTCGCAGCTCGCACGTCCTGAATGGGCGCCAGCGTCAAATATTTTCGGCCCGGTTTGGACCGTCCTGTACATCATGATGAGCATCGCTGCCTGGCTTGTCTGGCGCGTCTGCGGTTATGCGGAGGCAAGGGGCGCACTTAACCTGTACGTGATGCAGCTGTTTGCCAATGTACTGTGGAGCTGGCTCTTCTTCCATTGGCACAGTGGCGCGTTTGCATTTATAGACATCATGCTGCTTTGGGGACTGGTCATGGCAACAATAGGCGCGTTTTTGCGTATCAAGCCGCTTGCGGGCTTGCTCCTCATTCCCTACTTGCTTTGGGTTAGTTTTGCTGCAGCGCTCAATTATTCGGTGTGGCAACACAACCCGCAATTCCTGGGGTAATGCGTGGGCTTCCTGCCGATTGATTCCAGCCAAATTTGTGCCGCGCAGGGGATCGAAGCAGACCGTCGCTTCGCCAGATTGGCGGGTATCGCTTGCGACGGTTTATTTTTGCAAACGGAATTATCAATCATCATGCATACAAACTAATCATGAATCAATTCAAGACCTTTTTAAATTCGCCGGTGAAAGCCTCAAGAATTATCGGTACCGACGTTGTTGATCCCGGCGGGGAGAACCTGGGCGACATTAAGGAAGTTGTTATTGATCCGAATACCGGCCGGGTCGCCTATGTTGTGGTCTCGTTTGGCGGTTTTCTCAGTGTGGGCGAGAAACTATTTGCCATTCCGTTTGGCGCATTCGAATACAACCCTGGCAGCGGCGCGTATGTGCTCGACATTTCAAAGCAACGGCTTGAAGCGGCACCCGGCTTCAGCCCCGACAATTGGCCGTCGATGGCAGAAGAACAATGGCATCGTGACATAAGCAAATACTATGAGCACCCGCCCTATTGGGAATAGCCAGCCGAGCGGGCGGGATCGGCGATTTGTCAGCAATACCAATGGGTCGGGTTGGGCTCTTGCAAATGAAGAATACGCTTGATCTTGCCGGCTTGTCAAAACAGTAAAAGGAGAATTGCGATGTTGTACACCATTGTTGTTGTGCTGGTTATCTTGTGGTTACTTGGGTTGGTCACGTCCTACACCATGGGCGGACTCATCCACATTTTGTTGGTTGTCGCGATCATTGTTGTCGCCATCAACCTCGTCAACCAACGTAAATCTTAGCAACTGGCAGGAGATGGCGGATGCGCGGTGGAACAGGCTACTTTACTTTGTTGACCAAGTGGTGGTGTCACGTATTGTTGGCAGTGGGCCTTATTGGACTCGCCGGCTGCGCATCGCTTCGACCATCAACAACGGGGGGCGAACGGTCGGCGACACAAACGATCACAGGTAACGCGTCACGTAGTGTTACACCGACGGCGCCAACAAGCGCGATGGCGGGGGCAAACGGAACGTTGTCAGAGGCGGCAAGCCGAGCCGTTTTGGAAAGGCTGAGTAAACACGGCGATGAAACAGCGATTTTCGAGCGCCACCTGGCGATTGAAGAAAAAATTGCCGGCACGTCGCTGGTTGTGAGCAACAGTACAACGCTGTATCAAGATGGTGACACAACCTATGCCGCGATGTTCAAGATGATCGCCGCGGCAAAGGATCACATCAATATCGAAACCTATATCATCGAGGACGACGAAATCGGCAGACAGTTTGCGGACGCGCTTATCGAACAGCAGCGGCGGGGCGTGCAGGTTAGCTTGATCTATGACAGCGTGGGTTCGCTGCAGACACCAAAAGAGTTTTTTGACCGCCTCCGCGATGCCGGTGTCAGGACGCTCGAATTTAATCCGGTTAACCCGCTAAACGCAAAAAAGGGCTGGGACTTGAACCAGCGTGACCACCGTAAATTGCTCATTGTGGATGGTCACAGCGTGTTTTTGGGCGGCGTAAACATCAGTAGTGTGTATTCCAGCGGTTCGGCCGGTATGCGTGCAAAAAAAGCGAGGTCAGACACCAAAACCAAATGGCGGGATACACATTTGCTGTTGCAAGGCCCGGTGGTCGCGGATTTTCAGCGCATGTTCATCGCAACGTGGACGAAGCAAAAAGGCGAGCCGCTGCCGGACAAAAACTACTTTCCAACGCCAATTGCGCGTGGCCGGGAAGTGGTTCGCGCAATTGCCAGTTCGTCAGACGATGGCGGGGGGCAGATGTACCAGACGTTACTTTCGGCAATTGCCAGCGCTGAAACCTCAATTGCGCTGACCAACGCCTATTTTGCGCCTGATGAATACATCATGACAGCGCTCGCCACTGCGGTTGCGCGCGGCGTAGAGGTGCGCATTATTTTGCCGGGAAAGACTGATTCTTCGCTCATCTTCCACGCCGGTCGATCTTACTATGCCGCGCTGCTTAAATCGGGCGTGCGGATTTTTGAGCGTCAGCAAGCATTGTTGCACGCCAAGACCGCACTGATCGATGGTGTCTGGTCAGCCGTCGGCTCGAGCAATTTGGATTGGCGCAGCTTTCTGCACAACGACGAAGTCAATGCGGTTGTGTTGGGCACCGGCTTTGGTCAACAGATGAACGCGATGTTTGAAAAAGATTTGGCGGCGTCGACTGAAATCACCGCCACGACTTGGCAGGACCGTTCACTGTTGCTCCGTCTGATGGAGCAATCGGCAAGATTGTGGGTGTATTGGTTATGAACACAAAACACCGTTCCGCGACCGGGTATCGCTGATGTTAACGATGGCAGAGACAAATGGGTAGTCACCAATCGATGACCTTGCGACGTTTGGCAACCGGTTTTGCCACCGTTGCGTTGTGTATGGCGATGTTTTCGTCGCGTTTGATGGCGACGGAGGTACCCAACAATAACGGCGAAACGGGCGTCGGCAATGGCGAAAAGCCCAGGCTCAACGCGGCGGCATCGCAAGCGGCTGCACTCGAATTGCTAACGCGCTACAAGGCGATGCACAGTCAGCTTGCGGGCAGCGCGTTCAACCGGCCATTACTGTTGGAGTCGGTGCTGTCGGCAAATAGCCTAAAGGGGGAGGTGTATGCGGTCGTTCCCCACGCTTTCCCGGCATTGAGCGAAGATCTCACCAGTCCGAATGGATGGTGCGCCATTCTAAATTTGCATCTCAATACCAAGTACTGCCGCGCCGACTTGTCCAGCACGCAGACACAATTGCTGGTTAACCTGGGTGAAAAAACCGATCAGCCATTGAGAGCAACGTTTCGAATCACATTTCAATGGCAAGTCACCGCAAAGAATGCACAATACATGCAGGTACTGTTAAGTGCCGCCAGCGGACCATTGGGCACCCATGATTATCGTATTGCACTCGATGGTGTGCCTTTGGCGTCTGGCGAAACTTTCCTGCGGCTGTCTTATTCCTACGGTTTTGGTTTCGCCAGCAAGATCGCCACGGAGGCGTATTTGGCAACAGCCGGCCGCTCAAAGGTTGGCTTCACCGTGTCGGGGAAAAAGAATGGTGTACCAACTTATGTGGATGGCTTGCGTGGGCTCATTGAGAGAAATACCATGCGCTACCATTTGGCGATTGAATCATTCCTGGGCGCACAGTCGATAGCGGCGCCGCTTCGATTTGAGAAACGCATAAATGACTGGATCAATGCGGTTGAACGCTATCCATTGCAGTTGCATGAATTGGAAAAGCCCGCGTATCTGGAGATGAAACGTCGGGAGAATCAGCGTCAAATTCAGGCGGAATCGGTGGGGTGATGACGCGCCGAAACTGTCCAACCGGGATTGCCGCGACATCAAACCTATTCGCCAGTTCGCGGCAGATGACTTGCCGCTTAAGATTCACATTCTAAAGACGCCGTAATCGGTCTTTTCAATCGGTGCATTCATCGAAGCAGAAACCGCCAGTCCCAGCACCATGCGGGTTTGTGCGGGGTCGATGACACCGTCATCCCACAGCCGTGCGGTGGCGTAGTACGGGTTGCCCTGTTTTTCATACTGATCGCGAATCGGCGCTTTGAAGGCTTCTTCTTCGTCGGCCGACCAAACGCCGCCTTTGCCTTCGATGCCGTCGCGCTTGACGGTTGATAACACCGAGGCAGCCTGTTCGCCGCCCATGACGGAAATGCGTGCATTTGGCCAGGCCCACAAAAAGCGCGGATTAAACGCACGGCCACACATACCGTAGTTGCCGGCGCCGAACGAGCCGCCGATGATGACGGTAAATTTTGGCACCTTGGCGCATGAGACTGCCGTGACCATCTTGGCGCCGTCCTTGGCGATGCCGCCGGTTTCGTATTTTTTGCCGACCATAAAGCCGGTGATGTTTTGCAGGAAAATCAACGGCACGCCGCGCTGGTTACACAGTTCAATAAAGTGTGTGCCCTTAAGCGCCGATTCGGAAAACAATATGCCGTTGTTGGCGATGATGCCGACCGGATGACCGTACAGGTGGGCAAAGCCGCACACCAGTGTGGTGCCGTAAAGCGCCTTGAATTCGTGAAAGTCCGAACCATCAACAATTCTCGCGATGACTTCGCGGATATCAAATGGCTGTTTGGTGTCTTTGGGGATGATGCCGTACAACTCGTCGGCGGGGTAGGCCGGTTCGACCACGTCACGCATTGCCAGCGGCGAGAACTTTTCACGATTCAGATGCGAGACAATTTCGCGGGCGATGCCGAGTGCGTGTTTGTCGTTTTCAGCCAGATGATCGGTCACACCCGAGGTGCGTGAATGCACATCACCGCCACCCAGCTCTTCAGCGGTGACGACTTCACCGGTTGCGGCCTTAACCAACGGCGGGCCGCCAAGAAAAATGGTGCCTTGATTCTTGACGATAATCGACTCATCACACATCGCCGGCACATAGGCGCCGCCGGCGGTGCATGAGCCCATCACACAGGCAATTTGCGGAATCCCCCTGGCAGACAGGTTGGCCTGATTGTAGAAGATGCGACCAAAGTGTTCCTTGTCCGGAAACACCTCATCCTGCAGCGGCAAAAATGCGCCGCCGGAATCGACCAGATAAACACACGGCAAATTATTCTGCATCGCCACCTCTTGCGCACGCAGATGCTTTTTAACCGTCATCGGATAGTAGGTCCCGCCCTTGACGGTGGCGTCGTTGGCGACAATCACGCAGTCGATACCGGATATCCGCCCGATACCGGTGATGACACCCGCACCAGGTGCGTCAAATCCATCCTTGCCGTACATGCCCCATGCGGCCAGCGGCGAAAGCTCCAGAAACGGTGACCCCGGGTCGAGCAGCGCCTTGACCCGATCACGCGGCAACAATTTACCGCGCGCGGTATGTTTGGCGTTGGCGGCTTCACCACCACCTTGCGCCGCGATCGCCGTGTGGGCCTGCAGTGTCGTGACCATGCTACGCAAATGCGTCTGATTCGCCAGAAAGGCAGGGGACAGCGTATCAATCTTTGATTTGATTTGCGGCATGGTTATTTTCTCGTTGCGACAAAATTTCCGTTTGGCTGGTAGAAAGCGGCCTGGCTGATTTTTCCCGCTTTGTCGGCGACAAATTCAATTGTGTAACCATCCAGCCCCTTGAGTGCAAATTTCATGCCGCGCAAGCCGACCAGCTCGCGAACGGCTTGACCGGGGATCGACAGCGTCAGGACGTTGTCGTTGCGTAGCGTGATGGTGACTTTGTTGGCGCCCAGTTCATATTCGCCCGCAAGCGGCAGGAGGAATTCGCGCTTGGTCAGGTTTGCATCCGGCTGGCGGATAAATTCGATCGGCTTCACCGACGTCTCCATCACAATCGACACAGCCGAGACCTCGCCGTCGACATTGGTGACAAATTGCACCTTGGTGTTTGCCAGATCGTTCAACTTGTCGTCGGGCGCTTCAAACACCTCGTAATGAAAATGCGGAAACGCCGAGGAAAGACCGTTGTAGGTCCCGACCAGTCCGTCGTTAAGTTGCTTAAAACCAATAACACCATAGCCCGGGTGGGCATAGTTGCCACTGTATGCGGCGAGTTCTTGCGCCGGTTTGGTGCCCTTTTTGCGCGGTGTGAGGTTTTGTTTCTTGGCGCTTTCCTGGGAAAGTCTGCCTTTCTCCTTAATCTCCCAAAAACGTGCGCTCCAATCAACCGGCTTCATGGCCAACAATCGATCATAGATGGCGTAAGTCACAATGGTTGGCAGGGACGATCCGCTCAAATTGGCCGTGGTAAAGACGCCGACGTTTTTTGATGGCAGGAACGACAACAAGGATGATGCGCCCGGCATATTGCCGCCGTGGTGAACCAGACGTTCGCCACGATAATGGGTGAGGAAAAACCCCATGCCGTATTGGGTCGACGAAATTTCCTCAAAGCGGCGGGCGTCGGCCATGACCATTTGTGGATTGGTCATTTCAACAATGTCGGCGGCGTTTATGATGGTCCGATCCTCGAATTGGCCGCGCGCCAGGTACATGCGCAAATAGCGCGACATGTCTTCCATATTCGAATTGATCGACCCGGTCGGGCCCATCGCCGCCAATCCGCGGTATGGCGTTTCGACCGCCTGCTCTAGTTCATTCCATTTGTAGCCCTTGCCGACGTGCTGCGCTTTGAGCATGTCTTCGATGGTAAAGGTCGAGTTGAGCATGCCGATCGGCTTGAATATATTGTTGCGTACCAGGGTTTCCCAATCACTTCCTGCAACCCTGCCACCCATATAGCCGGCGGTCATAAACATAAAGTTGTTGTACTGCCAGGTCGCGCGCAGCGGTGCGGAAGGCTCGAGGTATTGGATACGTTTGTAGAGTTCTTCGCGCGAGGCCGTCGCGTTGTACCACGAGGCATCGTGGCGCGGCAGACCGGTGCGGTGGGTGACCAGATCGCGCGGCGTTGCATTAAGCGTCGTGTAATCGTTAAACATTTTGAAGTCCGGCAGATAGTCGCGCACCGGTTTGTCCCAAGACAACTTGCCTTCACGCACCAACGACGCCAGCGCGGCAACGGTAAACGATTTGGTCACCGAGGCAATCGGTTGCACGGTGACTTCCGTCATCGGCAGTTTCTTGTCAACGTCGCGCAAGCCATAGCCGCGTTTGAGAATGACTTTGCCGTCTTTGACAACAGTGATGGCAATGCCCGGTACGTTCCATTTCTTGAGCTCGGCATCGACAAATTTTTCGAAGCCCGCCAGCGCCGGATCCGGAAACACCTGATAAGCCGGGTCGGGACGGTCGGGGCTTTCGCCGGGTGGCGGGGCGGGTTGCGCAAGCGCGCCGACACAAGTCAGCAACGTTGCCAGTACGCTACCGGCGGTGATGGTGGTCAGCAGTCTGTTCACAATAAACCCCTTGTCTTTGGCCATTTCGCGTGCAATCACCATGCGTTGAATTTCGCTGGTGCCCTCGTAGATTTGTGTGATGCGGGCATCACGGTAATAACGCGCCACCGGATAGTCTTCCAGATAACCATAACCACCGTGAATCTGAATCGCCTTCGAGCAAACCCATTCGGCGAGTTCTGAGGCAAATAATTTTGCCTGCGACGCTTCGGATAGACACGGCAGATTGGCGTCGCGCATCTTGGCGGCATGAATGATCATCAAACGCGCCGCGTTGATGCGCGTTTGCATGTCGGCCAATAAATTCGCGATCGACTGGTGCTCAACAATTTTTTTGCCGAACTGGTCACGCTCTTTGGCATAGGCGAGTGCCGCATCCATGGCGGCGCGGGCGATGCCGAGCGCTTGTGCGGCGATGCCGATGCGACCGCCTTCAAGATTCGACAGGGCAATGGCCAGGCCTTTGCCGCGCGGACCAAGCAAATGGTCTTCCGACACAGTGCAATCCTGAAGCGTGATCGGGCAGGTATCGGAGGCGCGTATGCCGAGTTTATTTTCGGGCGGACCGACGTTAAAGCCGGGCGTATTGGTTGGCACGATAAAACACGAAATGCCTTTTTTGCCGAGGTCGGCGTCGGTCACGGCAAACACAATGGCGACTGACGCACGCTTGCCGTTGGTGATGAATTGTTTGGCGCCGTTGATGACCCATTTGCCGTCCTTAAGCTCGGCGCGGGTTTTGAGGTTATTGGCCTCCGAACCGGCTTGTGGTTCGGTCAAACAAAAACAGCCGATCTTGGTGCCGGCCGCCAGCTCACGCAAATACATTTGTTTTTGCGCATCGGTACCCCAGGCGTGAATCGGCCCGCAGCCGACCGAGTTGTGCACACTCATCAAGGTTGATGTTGACGCATCGGCTGCCGCGACTTCTTCAATCGCCAATGAGTACGCGACGTAATCGGAAAATGAGCCACCCCATTCGTCCGGCACCGTCATGCCAAGCAAACCAAGCGCACCCATGTGGGCAACGGTTGCATCCGGAATCCATTTATCGCGCTCCCACTTTGCGGCGTTCGGCGCGAGTTCGTTTTGCGCAAACTCACGCGCCATGTCGCGTACGGCGCGCTGGTCTTCGGTCAGAAAATGATCGGTTGAATGCATTTATTGGTCGGCTTTTTTCAGACGGTCTTCGGCGACCTTGGCGGCTTCATCGGCGGTTGCCTTGGCTTTATCCATGGCTTTGAGCTGATCGCCAAATACGGGGCTTTCACGCGCCTTGGCCGCGGATGCCCCGCGTTCAGATTTGAGTTGCCCGGCCGATTTTTCGGTTGGCTCGGCGGTCTTGCCACAAGCCGCGACACACAGTGCCAAAACAATCAATAACAACAAACGATTGATTGGGATAATCACCATGCCAGCGGACTCCCGTCGTAATTAAAAAACGCGCCGTTGGATGACGCGGTGGCGTTGGCAATCACCTTGCGCATGCCGGCAATGCTGACTGACGGGTCGATATCGGCATCGTTGCCACCCATGTCGGTTTTTACCCAACCCGGATGCATGACAAACGCGGTGATGCCCTGTGGCCCGTATTCAATTGATGCCGCCTTGACCACGGCGTTGAGCGCCGCTTTGCTGGCACGATAGGTCGGGGCGACCGCACTCGTCATGAGCGAAATCGACCCCATCTTGCTTGTGACAAAGGCGAATTTGCCGCCGGTTTTAATCAATGCAGGTGCCACCACCGGAATGGCCTGCATGGCACCAAATACGTTGGCGTGCATAACTTCATCAAACATGGTCATTGATGGCGCAACCGACGGCCCGTCGCGGGTGCCGAATACGCCGGCGTTGTATATGCAGACATCGATACTCGCGCCATCTAGCGCGCGCTGCAGGCCGGCAAAGCTGTCGGGCTGACTGACATCGAGTCGAATCGCCGTCGCACCAACAGCGGTGAGCAGGGCGTCTTGTTCGGGCGAACGACAGGTGCCGAGCGTCAACCAGCCATCCTTGCGATATTGCCGCGCAAATTCGAGGCCGAGGCCGCGCGAGGCGCCAATGATGAGAACGGATTTCATGAAGTCAAAGTCCTTATTGGGCGGTTGTTTTCAGCCACAAATGCCTGAAAACGCCCGTCCACCTTGGTGTTTCAAAACAACTAGAGCATTTCCACCGCAAGTGCGGTGGCTTCGCCGCCGCCAATACACAACGACGCAATGCCGCGTTTGCCGCCACGCGCCTTGAGCGCATGCAACAGGGTGACAATCAAACGCGCACCAGAGGCGCCGATTGGATGGCCCAGCGCACACGCGCCACCGTTGACGTTGACCTTGTCGTGGGGAAGGTTCAAATCCTTCATCGCCGCCATGGTCACGACCGCAAAGGCTTCGTTGATTTCGTACAGATCCACGT
Organism: Burkholderiales bacterium; assembly: GCA_031368465.1. GTDB lineage: Bacteria > Pseudomonadota > Gammaproteobacteria > Burkholderiales > Usitatibacteraceae > UKL13-2. Next base: position 1,023 of record JANMNT010000206.1, on the reverse strand, counting down.
TGGCCGGGCTCCAGCCGAGTTTCTTTTGCAATTTGTCGATCGCACCAACCGGGGCGGTGGTGAACCACTCCGGTTCATGCGCGTTCGAGGCGTGGCCGGCGATGCGCGCAATCGGCGTGATGCCGCGTGCTTTGGCGTCCGACTCTTTCATCAGAATCAAAATCGCCGCGCCGTCGGAGATGGACGACGACGACGCAGCGGTCACGGTGCCGTCTTTGTTAAACGCCGGTTTTAGCGACGGGATTTTGTCCGGCTTGCATTGGCCCGGTGGCTCGTCAGTCGCGAGCACGGTGTCGCCACCCCGGCCGGATACGGTCACCGGTGCGATTTCGGCGGCAAATGCACCGCTGGCAACGGCGGCCTGCGCACGCCTGACACTTTCTGCGGCAAAGGCATCCTGATCGGCGCGGGTAAAGCCGTATTTTGCAGCGGTGGCATCGGCAAATATCCCCATCGATTTTCCGTCGTAGGCGTTTTCCAGGCCGTCAAACGCCATGTGGTCGAGCGCCTTGAAATGGCCGTAGCGATAACCTTGACGCGCCTTGGGCAACATGTGCGGCGCATTCGACATCGATTCCATGCCACCGGTGATGACGATATCAACCGAGCCGGCGAGAATGGCGTCATAGCCCATCATGGTGGTCTTCATGCCCGAGCCGCAAACTTTGTTGACGGTGGTACAGGTGGTGGTCTTCAGCAAATCCGCACCCAACACGGCCTGACGCGCAGGCGCCTGGCCAAGGGCGGCAGGCAATACACAACCAATAAGCGCCTCGGTAATATCGGCCGGCTTCAGTCCGGATTGCGCAACCGCCGCCTTGATGGCAATCGATGCGAGTTGTGGCGACGTGAGGCCGACCAGTTGGCCGTTCATGGAACCGATCGGGGTGCGTTTTGCGGCGACGATGACGATGGAATCTGACATTTTATGAGGTCCTTTGTACTGTCGCACCGGCGGAGGCCGGTGCCTAATTTACCGTTTGAAACTTGGGCACCGGCCTCCGCCGGTGCGACACCAAACAC
>JANMNT010000199.1:0-8299 GCA_031368465.1 Burkholderiales bacterium | reverse complement strand
GTAACGGCATATTAGTTATGTTCTGTAGCGCACAATCGCGCAAAAAGGCCGTGGAAATTGACGTTTATCAATTGTTTGAGGCGGATTGAGCGGTCGGGTTTGCTGCGGTCCAACCGGCTTGGCGGGTTGGGGACCGAATTTGCGGTGTCGGATTTGCGGCAGGGATTGTCCGCCCGACGCCCTATCGGGTGGCTAGTCGTTCAGGTCGGTTTGCCGAAACCACTGCGTCGGCCGCCGCAGCGATCCCTGAAATCAAAAGAAAATCGACACAAGCCGCCGTGGTCTTACTATTTTGGCGGCCATGTGATCGGGTCGCCGGCCGCACGCTGCCGATACGCATCACTGATGGATCGTTCGATCAGATTGATCGCCACGCCATCGGGGTCACGCACAGCAATTTCTTTGCGGCCGTCCAAGGTTTGCAAGGGTGTGGCAATATTGCCGCCGTGCTGCGCTACGGCTTCCAGCGCCTTTTGCATGTTCTCAGTGTAAAAAACCAGCACAACTTCGCCGAGTGACACGCCACCCGTTCGCGGTTTGACCGCCGGGGTGGACGTATCAATTTCAAACAGGCCGACCATCCCATAATCGACCCCGGGTGCTTTCAGGATCGCCGCACGGATTGATGATTTTCGCGGCACACCGATGATTTCTGCCGCCGTCGACCCCGCCATGTCGCCAACAAAATATTCCTGGGTCAAACCAACCACCGCCATGTAGAAGTCGCGGCTGCGTTCAAGATTGCGCACCATCAGTGCCGCCCGAATCAACGGCGAGGCGGCGGGAATTGTCTGCATCGTCATATGGGCTTCAGTCTGTTGGGCGCAAGATCATGACGTCAAGTGTACGCCTGTCGTGATGAAATGGTTCCGGTACTGTCATTTGCGGATATTGGTTCTTCATCTGCTGTTTTTGCGCAAGGTAGCCTGATTCGATTATTCTTACGCGGCGATTCGAATTGAGCGGATCTGTTCATTCCCAATTTTCCAAGTGGCCGTTATGCACCTTGTAGTATTAAATTTCCGTGCTGACCGGCAATCAAATGCGAACGGTGTATTTCGCCTGATCGCGATTAGCCTCACTGTGATGCTTGGCGCGGCAGTGAACACCAGTGCTGCTGCACATAGCCCGGCGGCAGTTGTTGAGAGTGGTGCGCTCACCGCCGAGCAGGCAAAACTTGACGTGAGGGTGCTCAAGCGTGCGCTACAAACGCTGCATCCGGCGCTGACCAAGTATTTGACACAGGCTGAGAGTGACGCGGCATTCGAAAAATTTGAGGCGCGCGGCCTCGCTGCGCGAACGGCCACTGAAATGTATCTTGCCGGTACCGAACTCGACGCGTCAATCCGCTGTGGTCATACCTGATCAAACAACCGTTGAACTACAAGTCGAGTCAGGCCATCACCACCTATGAGCGGGTGCCATATCCGATTGCCAAGTATCTCGATACCTGGGACTATCGCTTTTTTGACCGCACCGGTCAGGTTGAAAAAGTCACCGAGGGGACCGCTGTCGGCAAATATATTGTTACAGCACGCGCATTGCCGGATCGCCAAATTGTGCTGAATGCAACGACCTATCGCGGCAAGACATATCTGTTGGTTGGCCCGGAAAACAGCTCGGCCACATTTCAATTTGCAGATCTCGCCAAACGCAGTGGCGCGTTGACCCTCGTTGGCCAAATCACCGGCGGCAACCAACGCGGCCTCAATGGCGGTGAATTAGCCTGGGTGACCCTCGCCCATTCGGGGGTTGCCGTGGATATTCCATTGCTGGCAGCGACCTATGCCGCCGGGACACCGGACACTAGCTTGGTGCCGGATATTGCCATTAACCGCACGTTTGCGGCGCGGGTGGCGGGGGTGACCTCGAAATGGAAGCGGTGCTGCGTGCAATAAAAGCCCGTTGAATTCAACGCGTACCGGATCGCAAGTGAATCCAACCTCTTGCTACCCGCGTAGTGCTAACATCGTTAATGTAAAACTCGCCAGGGAGGTGGGACATGGGACTGCGTGCAAAATTTAATTTGGTGCTACTTTTAGTGTTTATTGCCGGGCTGAGTGTGACAGGTTATGTGTCATACAACCTGCTGCAAAACAATGCCCGGGAAGAAGTGTTGCGTACCGCCGGGCTGATCATGGAGGCGACGCTTTCGATGCGTGAATACACGCAGAAACACGTCAGCCCGAATCTCGACTATCAACCGGATACGTTTCTCCCGCAAACGGTTCCCGCGTTTGCCGCGACCGAGATGATGAATGAGTTGCGCAAACGTTATAACGATTACAGCTACAAAGAAGCGGTTTTGAATCCAACCAATCCACGTGATCGCGCGGTCGATTGGGAGGCCGATATTGTCAACGCCTTTCGCAGTGACCCCGCAAAAACGGAGATTAGCGGACAGCGGCTGTCGGCAACCGGCCAAACGCTCTATCTGGCAAGGCCGATTCGTATTACCGACGAAGGTTGCCTGAAGTGTCATACCAACGCTGAGATGGCACCCGCACCGATGGTCGCAAAGTATGGTCCCAGCAATGGCTTTGGCTGGCAAAAAAACGAGACGGTTGGTGCCCAGGTGCTGTCAGTTCCGATGGCGCTTCCCATTGAAAATGCCAATCGGGCTTTTGTGACTTTTATGGCATCTTTAACGGCGGTTTTTGTGGTTCTGTTTGTGATCCTGAATGTGATGTTATCGTTCCTCATTGTCCGGCCGATTACCGATTTATCTGAAGCTGCCAATGAGATCAGTACCGGAAACATGGAAATACCGGAGTTTGCCGATCAGGGAAAAGATGAAATGGCAATGCTTGCCAAATCATTTAACCGAATGCGGCGCAGCCTCGCCAAGGCAATTGCCTTGATTGAATCATAGGCGGGTAGTGTGGCTGTGTCACCATCGACGTTGAGTCCAGGCAGTGTGGTTGGCGAGTACCGTATTGAGAAATTGCTCGGTGTGGGTGGTTTTGGCGTGACCTACCTCGCGACCGATCTCAATCTTGACCTGCGGGTGGCGCTTAAGGAATACTTCCCGGCGGATTTTGCGATACGGGGCCCACTAGGCGAGATTGTTGCCGCCGCACCTGAACACGTCGAATCCTTCGATTGGGGTCTATCCCGGTTTCTTGACGAGGCACGAACGCTCGCCAGCTTTCGGCATCCAAACATCGTTCGCGTCATGCGCTTTTTCAAAGCCAATAGCAGCGCGTATATGGTGATGGAGTTTGTGCAGGGATCTGCACTGCCGGACTGGGCCAAGCCGCGGCGCGCGACCGGGGGCATTGGACAGGTTGAAGTTGCCACGATTGCTCTACCATTGCTCGATGGTCTGCGGGTGATCCATGAGGCGGGATTCCTGCACCGTGACGTCAAGCCCGGCAATATTTATATGCGTGCCGACGGCAGCCCGGTGTTGCTTGATTTTGGTGCCGCGCGGAAAGCCAACGGTGGCAGCGAGTTGACGGCGCTGGTGAGTCCGGGTTACGCACCGGTAGAGCAATATTCGGCGGAAAGCCAGCAGGGCCCGTGGAGCGACCTTTACGCGCTCGGCGGCGTCATGTACTGGCTGGTCACCGGCCGCAAGCCGGTTGACGCGACGGCGCGCCTGGGTGTTGATCCACAACCAGCGGCGGCCGACATGGCAGATCGTGCGGCATTTTCAGCGGAATTTTTGGGTGCAATCGACTGGGCGCTGTCGCCAAATGAGAAAAGCCGCCCGCAACACGTTGCAATGCTGGTCGCGCGTCTGACCGGCACAACATCAACAGTTGATGATTCCCCTGTCACGATCACGCAAAAACTGGCCCCGTCGACGCAGCCCGGGCAATTTGACACAACGCGGAAAGTGGATGGCAGTGATGCTGCCAACAACCAAAATGAACCATTGGATGAGCAGGCACTCGAGGCAATCCGTGTTGAGCTTGCGCAACGCATCGGCCCGATGGCGTCGGTACTGGTGAAGCGTGCTGCAAAAAAACACACTTCACTTGAGGCGGTGATTGCTGCCGTTGCCGGTGAGATCGAAGACGAACAAGAGCGCACCACGTTTTCCAAACATACCCGCCGGCACCTTGGTAACACACAACCGCGTTCACAACCCAATAGTGACGCGCGCGGGCAAACCCAAGTCGCGACCGCATTGGCAAGCTCACGCTTTGACCTCGCCGTGCTCGAAAAAGCGGAAAAACGTTTGGCGCAATATCTGGGCGTAATCGCGCGCGTTGTTGTCAAGAAAGCAGCAATGAAGGCACGTGATGAAAGCGAACTTTATTTGCTACTCGCCGATGAAATCGCCGAACCGACCGAGCGGCGCGCTTTCATTCGCAAGGCAATCTCGTCCGCAGGTGCCGGCTGATCGCTGTTGCCGCTGGTGACCCGTCGTCGCGCGGGGGATGGCGCACACAATTTGGCAGCGTATTGACGACGACGTTGCGTCAACCGGCCTGCACTCTGCGCCACACGCCGGTACTGATTGCCACACAATCTGAATCCAGTTTGCAAACGTCTGCGTAATGCGGCTGAAGCAATCAGATTGACTTACCTTCGGGGGATAAATTGAAGAATGTCGTTTCAGGTAATACCAGGTTGGGCGGCGCGATCATGGCGGGTGTCTGGCTTACATTGGGCGGGATCGGATTGGCTAATGCGCAGGCCGCTGATAAAGAACCTTTGACGTTTTCAAGCAAGCTGCTGCTGACCGGCGGTGTCAACACCATTGAGGGTACTGCAGGTGGTGGCCTGACGCCGTGGGCGGTGATTGGCGGCTACGGCACAAATGATCAGGTGGGAGGCAACATATTCGCCACACAGGTGCGTTTGAACGACTACACGCTGAATGTCACCGGCGCGGTCATCGGCTTTTACGACCGGGTCGAACTATCGTACGCCCAACAACGTTTTGACACACGTGCAGTAGGCGGCGCACTCGGTTTGGGCAACGGATTCACGTTTACCCAGAAAGTGGCCGGCGTAAAGGTGCGGTTGATTGGTGATGCGGTGCTCGAACAAGATTCCTGGTTGCCACAAATTTCAATAGGGCTGCAGCGCAAGGAAAATGATCGCGGTGCACTGCTCAATGCGCTTGGCATCAAGCGGGATAGCGGCACGGACTATTACGTTTCGGCCACCAAGCTCTACCTTGACCAATCACTTTTGGTCAACGGCACACTTCGGGTGACCAAGGCCAATCAAACCGGCATTCTTGGTTTTGGTACCGCCGTGAAAGACAAGTATCAAACCATGGCGGAGGGATCGGTTGCCTTGTTGCTCAGGCGCGACCTGGCAATCGGCGCGGAATTTCGCCAGAAGCCGGACAACCTGCCGTTCAAGGAAAAGAATTGGTATGACATTTTTATTGCCTATTCACCAACGAAGAATGTCACGTTGACACTCGCCTATGTGGATTTGGGCAATATCGTGATCAAGGAAAACCAGAAAGGCACCTACCTGTCCCTACAGGTCGGGTTTTAAATAATGGAGAACAACATGTTTCGTAAATTTGGATACATCTTGGCGGCGTTGGGCATTCTTTGCGCTGGCGGTATTGTCACCAGCAGCGTAATGGCACAGGGCGCACCGGCGGCACCAGAGCGCGCCAAAATCACCGACGATCCCGCGCTGTTTCAGCAGTTTGGCGCGAAACCAGGGCTGGTTCGCATAATGGATGATTTTATGGTCGGCTTGCTTGCCGACCCAAGAACTGCCAGTTTCTTCAAGGATGCTGATCAGGTGCGGGTCAAGGACAAGCTGGTCGAACAAATCTGCGAGATTCTCAACGGCGGATGCACCTATGGAGGCGCGGCGATGAAACCGATACATTCCCAATTGGGCATCAACCGCGAAAACTTTAATGCGCTGGTCGAACAACTGCAGCGTGCCATGGACAAAAACAACGTCCCGTTTCGCGCGCAGAACCGCCTGCTGGCAGTGCTTGCACCGATGCATCGCGACATCATTACGAAATAGCATCAAGCATTGGCGGCGTGGCGTGATCGGATCGGCAGTATGCTGATTCATCGCGCTTTCTCAGGCCCATTTTATTGCCAAGGTTGCCGGTGACATTTATACTGGGGGGTATGCCCAATTCTTCCTCAATATCGTCATTTGCGCGGGACCACCGCACGCCGAAAGTCGCTGCCACGCCGGTTGTAAAGTCAAATGGACGGGTGCCCACCGAGGCGGCCGGCCATAATGATGCTGATGCAGAAATCGCTGGTGAATTGGCGTCTGCGTTGGCGGGTATTGCCGAAAAAAACGAACCTGCGCTTGCCCGGCTATACGATGCAACCGTCAACCGCGTGTATGCGGTTGCATTGCGGATTACCAGAACACCGGAAGCCGCCGAGGAAATTGTCTCGGATGTGTATATGCAGGTTTGGCGGGATGTCTCTCGTTATGACAAATCGCGCGGATCGGTTTTGGCATGGTTGCTGATCATCGCCCGTAGCCGCGCACTGGATCTGCTGCGACGGAAGGACGAGGCGTTCAGTCACCCAGATCCATATGAACTTGTTGACGATGCCAGTTTTGCGATTGGCGGGCCATATGACTGGTTGGCTCAATCAAGATCGAACCTTGCGCTGCATGAGGCGATCAAACAATTAACCCCGTTGCAACGCCAGATTCTTGCGCTTGCATTTTTCCGTGGTTTTTCACACGTCGAGATTGAACAACATACCGGCATGGCACTTGGCACAATAAAGACCTGCATTCGCCGCACCCTGGCCAAACTGCGTGAGTCGCTCGGCGACGATGCGGTCAACCATTTTTAGGATTGACATCATGGCACCTGCAAAACTTAAAAAATCAAAGCTGGACAGCGATAATCTGCCCGAGTCGCTTATCGGGCGATTGCTCATTGCAATACCGGCAAAAGCACCGCCAAAAAAGCGGGCGGCCACGCTGCGGACAATTGTGCTGGCGCGAATCCACGCCGCGAGGGATGAGCCTGGCGCGGCAAAACACGACACGCTCAATCAGATCACCACTGTGCACGGTGCGTCCTGTGACTGGCAGCCGTTTGCACCAAAAATCGACATACAAAAGCTGTTTCGCGACGACATGATGGAAACGTTCCTGCTTAAAATGCACCCCGGCTCGGCAATTCCGTCGCACGATCACCACGCCGACGAAGAGTGTTATGTGATTGACGGATCGTATCTTTGTGATGGCGTTGTCGTCGGTCGTGGAGACTTCCAGATTTCGCGAACCGGTTCACGTCATCCGATTGTTTCCAGCCCGGAAGGTTGCATACTTCTCATCCGTCGCCCTGTTGAGCACCAGCCGCGCCGCTAGCGGCAATGCGACCTTGTCGCAGGTTATGCGGGAACCGGATCGCCGGCATCGCCGGGCAGGGTAATACCGCGCCACTGAATGGCTACGTGTGTTTCATCGATCATCTGGAAGTGTGAATTTTTAGCATCGCACGGCGAACGTCGTGGCGGTCTGCCGGCGCCCGTCCGTGGGTTGCCTCAATCTCTGGTTTGACGCGTTTCTCGTCGGCGTGCGCGTTGCCGGGCGCCACGTGGGTGGCAAGATGGGTTTTTAATTGCGCCAGAAAATTGAATCGGGCGCGATCATCGTGGTTGGTGTCGGGCGAGGCGCCGTATCTTCCAGCCGGAGAGGGCAGGGCCCTTGACACGTTAACAAACCCCCGCAGGAAAAACGACAACAATACGCAACAACACATTGCGCCAAACCAAGCCGTCAATTCTTGTCTTGTTTAAGCGACATCGAATAAACAAAGTCTGATCCCGGATGCAGATTCACCGTCACCAAAGTCAACTTGCCATCGGTGCCAAAATATCGGCGGACGATACGCAGGCAAACCGAATTTTTTGGTACGGCAAGTTCGATTGCGCTTGCGAGTGAGATGGCAGTTGCGTTTATATTTTGCTCAACCGTGCCGATGTGGCCGGTTTCGAGTTCGTCTATCAGTGCATACACGGCGCCGCGGACGTCGAGCAGGCGTTTGGTGAGTGGATCGTTGCCGGCGACCCGATAGATGTCTGAGACACAAAATGGCGATTCGCCCTTTTGCGCGCTGCGCATACCGTGAATATGAATACACGGCGTGCCAAGCGTGCAATTCATCAGTTCGGAAAGTTCTTCCTCTGCCGTCAAACGCTTCGACTCGACCACACGCAGGCGCGTGTTTGCACCGTATTGCAGAAGGTCGGCAACCGAACTGATGCTGTGGTTAAAGCGCTGCCGCGAACTGGCGATAACCATGCTGCCCGAACCCTGACGGCGTTCGACCATATGATCTTGTATCAACACCCGCAAGGCTTCGCGTGCGGTGTGG
>JANMNT010000182.1:0-3416 GCA_031368465.1 Burkholderiales bacterium | reverse complement strand
AGTGACATGTGTGGCTCCGGTTTTTCTTGTTGCGTTCGGTTATGTGTGTTTTGTTTTGAAGAATTTCGCCCCCTCAACCTGCAATGACGAGGGGGCGATTTTTGTTGCCTGCGGCTATTTTCTTGAGGCTCAGTGTTTGTGGAACAGGCCGGGCATTTGCAGCATTTCGGTATCCATCAGACTCGTGACATTCTCGAGCACCAGCGCATCATCACAGCATTGTGTTTGTGCGATCGACTCAAGGCAGTCATCTTTCTCACGATAACCTTCACCCGAATCGGCGACCTTTTTGCCCTCATCGTTGGAAAGTTGCCAGCGCCACTCGAATCGTGCATCTTGAAAGATATGAAATTGCATCGTTGATCCTCTCTCGTTGGTGTTTGCTGCGGGTGGTGAAAAGATAGTTATGTCTTCAATTGGCCGCCGCCCGCCGGTGGATTGGCGGGCACTGAGGCGTTATTGGCAAGCCTCGCATTCCGGGTTGTCAATGGAGCAAAACTTGGCGCCTTCTGCCGCACCGTCACCGGCACCGCCTGCACTGCCGACATTGGCGCTCATTGCCGATGCGCCCTGCGTAAAGCCGCCACCGATGGCAACCGCATTCAGTTCGCCGCCACGACCGGTTGATTTCTCAGCCGAGGTCGCTGCCATGGTGCGCAGGTAGTAGGTGGTTTTGAGGCCGCGAATCCACGCCAGCTTGTAGGTGTCGTCGAGTTTTTTGCCCGATGCGCCGGCCATGTAGATATTGAGTGACTGCGCCTGGTCAATCCACTTCTGACGGCGTGATGCGGCTTCAATCACCCAGGTGGTGTCGACTTCAAATGCGGTGGCGTAGAGGGTGCGCAACTCGGCCGGAATACGGTCGATCTGGCCGAGTGAGCCGTCAAAGTACTTGATGTCGGCGACCATCACTTCATCCCACAGACCGCGCGCCTTCAGGTCGCGCACCAGGTAGTCGTTGACCACCGTGAATTCACCCGACAGGTTCGATTTCACAAACAGGTTTTGGTACGTCGGCTCGATACACGCCGAGACACCAATGATGTTTGAAATGGTTGCGGTCGGTGCGATCGCCACGCAGTTGGAGTTACGCATGCCGTGTTGGCGGATGCGAGTACGCAGGGCATCCCAATCCATCGACGATGACATATCGACTTCCACATAACCGCCGCGCTCTTCGCGCAACAGGTTCAATGAATCCTGCGGCAGGATGCCACGATCCCACAACGAGCCTTTGAACGACGAATAGGCGCCGCGCTCTTCAGCCAGTTGTGTCGAGGCCCAATAGGCGTAATAACAAACCGCTTCCATCGAACGGTCGGCGAATTCAACCGCCTCGTTTGAGGCGTATGGAATACGCTGTTCGTGCAGACAATCCTGGAACGCCATGATGCCCAAGCCGACCGGACGGTGTTTCAGATTTGAATTGCGCGCCTTGGCAACGGCGTAGTAGTTGATGTCGATGACGTTGTCGAGCATACGCATGGCGACCGTGATGGTGCGCTGCAGCTTCTCGTGGTCGAGTACTTTTTTGCCGCTTGCATCGGTCTTCATGTGTGCGACCAAATTGACCGAACCCAGATTGCAGACCGCGATTTCGCTTTCATTGGTATTGAGCGTGATTTCGGTACACAGGTTTGACGAGTGCACCACACCTACATGGTTTTGCGGTGAACGGATATTGCAAGGGTCCTTGAAGGTGATCCAGGGATGGCCGGTTTCAAACAGCATCGACAACATCTTGCGCCACAACGACAGCGCCGGAATTTTTTTGGATGGCTTGATCTCACCACGTTCCGCTTTTTCTTCATAGCGGGTGTAGGCGATTTCAAATTCTTTGCCGAATTTTTCGTGCAGATCCGGCGTGGTTGATGGCGAGAACAATGTCCAATCGCCGCCCTCCATGACGCGCCGCATAAACAGATCCGGGATCCAGTTTGCGGTGTTCATGTCGTGGGTGCGACGCCGATCGTCGCCGGTATTTTTGCGCAACTCGAGGAACTCCTCGATATCGAGGTGCCAGGTTTCGAGGTACGCACATACCGCACCCTTGCGTTTGCCACCCTGATTCACCGCGACCGCGGTATCGTTGACCACTTTCAGGAACGGCACGACGCCTTGTGACTTGCCGTTGGTGCCTTTGATATAGCTACCGAGCGCACGCACCGGTGTCCAGTCATTGCCAAGGCCACCGGCAAATTTAGACAACAACGCGTTTTCCTTGAGCGCTTCGTAGATGCCGTCGAGGTCGTCGGCGACGGTGGTCAGATAACACGATGACAGCTGTGAACGACGCGTGCCCGAATTAAACAATGTTGGCGTCGACGACATGAAGTCAAACGTCGACAGCACGTTGTAGAACTCGATGGCGCGGCTTTCGCGGTCAACTTCACCGAGCGCCAGACCCATGGCGACACGCATGTAAAACGCCTGCGGCAGCTCAATACGCGCTTCTTCAATGTGGATGAAATAACGGTCGTACAGTGTTTGCAAGCCGAGGTAGGTGAATTGGGTATCACGCTCTGATTTCAGCGCGGCACCGAGGCGCTGCAGGTCGTATTGACCCATGCGCTCGTCTAGCAGTTCGGCTTGCACGCCCTTCTTGATGTAAAGCGGAAAATATTCGGCATAGCGGGTGGCCATCTCTGCTTGACTGACTTCTTCACCCAGAATTTCACGGCGAATCGAATGCATCAACAAACGCGACGTGACTTTGTTGTAGGCAGGATCACGCTCGATCATGGCGCGTGAGGTCATGGTTGCGGCTTTAAACACCTCGTCAATCGGCACACCGTCGTAAAGATCGCGCAGGGTACCGTCGAGAATCGCCTTGGCGTTGACAAATTCACCCAGCCCTTCACACGCAGAATCAATCAATGCGGTGAGCGCGGCGATATCAAGCGGACGTTTCTTGCCGGCGATGGTGACATTCAACGCGGTTGATGTGGCGGTTGCTTCGGGCGACTTTGCGGCGCGCTCGGCGGCGCGTTCGTTGTTGCGCTTTTCGCGATACAACACATAAGACCGGGCGACTTCGTGTGCGCCATTGCGCATCAACGCCAGTTCAACCTGATCTTGCACTTCCTCAATATGAAAGGTGCCGCCCGATGGTTTGTGACGCAGCAGCGCACTGACCACAACCGTGGTGGTTTGCTGCACTTGGTCGCGCATGCGCGCAGACGCGGCTTCATGGCCGCCATTGACGGCGATAAACGCCTTGGTCACGGCGACGGCAATTTTTTGTGGTTCAAAAGATGCAACGGCGCCATTGCGACGAATAATCTTGTAATCCAGATAGCGCGATTCGACCGAATCAGTATTTCCGGCGTTAAGCATTGGGTTGACGAGCGGGTTCACCGGATCAATGTCGGTACCGAGTCTCATGTGTTGTCTCCTGTTGGAATCTATTTTTGTTT
>JANMNT010000152.1:0-17199 GCA_031368465.1 Burkholderiales bacterium | reverse complement strand
CGATCCAACTGGTTGATCGAATCGATCAACAGTTTGCCTGTACCCGGCCAGGCAAAGATCGATTCGGTGACGATGGCAAAAGCGATCACCGAGCCAAATTCCAGACCGATGATGGTAACGATGGGAATCATGATATTTTTCAACACATGCACACCGATCACACGCGATTGGGTCAAGCCTTTGGCACGGGCAAATTTAACGTAGTCCTGCAATACTGTTTCGCGCACCTGCGCACGGGTCAATCGAATCAATAAAGAGAGTTTGAACAACGCAAGATTCAGCGCCGGCAGAAATAGATGCGACATGCCGTCGATGGTCAAAAAGCTGACCGGCAGGCCGAACAGCAAGGTCGTTTCACCCCGCCCATTTGATGGCAGCCAGCCGAGTTGTACGGCAAAAAACATGATCAGCACCAACCCAACCCAGAACGTTGGCAACGAAAAGCCGACGATGGACAGCGCCATGATGCCGCGGCCGATAAACGATTCAGGTTTCAGGCCGGCAACCAGGCCAAGCGGAATGCCGGCCAGCACCGCGAACAACATCGCAAACAAGGCGAGTTCAATCGTCGCCGGCATTTTTGACAGAATAAGCTCCAGTGCAGGCACACCGAACACAAATGATTTGCCAAGGTCCCCTGTTACCGCCCCCTTTAGAAACACCCAATATTGCTCATAGAGCGTTTTGTCGAGCCCGAGCGCAATGGTGGCGCGGGTGCGCTCAATCTCGTCGGCTTGCGGATTGACCAGCAGCTCAATTGGATTGCCGATCGCATAAACACCCAAAAAAACGATGAGCGACATCACCACCAACACAAAGACGGATTGGCTTAAACGGCGAAGGAGATAGGCGAGCATGCGTGGGCGCGAGACCGGCAACGCGTCGCGATGCCGGTCAATTTTTATGCGCTATTTTGACGGCTTCAAACTCATTGCCAGCGTGTATTGGTCGGTGCGGGCGGTGTATTTGAGCCCCTTGACGGCGGCCCATGTCGACACCTCGTAGTGCAATGGGATCAGCCCGACATCGTCCATCACCATCTCGGCAGCCTTGACAATGGCGACCTCGCGCTTTTTGTCGTCCATGGTCAGCAGCGCCTCGGAAAGGAGTGTGTCAAACGCCGGATTCGAATAACGTCCGCGATTGGTTACACCCATGCCCTTTGCAGCATCAAACGTCGCAAGCAATGAGCGCATTGCCGAGCCCTGCTCGCCGGATTCAGTTCCCCAGCCGAGCACCATGTAGCCAAACTCGAGCTTGGTCGCGCGTGTGAAATAAACGGCGGACGGCATGGTCTCGACCTTGGTATCAATGCCGATGCGGGTATACATCTGGGCGAGTGCCTGCGCAATTCCCGCGTCGTTAATGTAACGGTTGTTGGGCCCGTGAATGGTCATGGAAAAACCATTGGGATAACCCGCTTCAGCGAGCAATTTTTTGGCGCCCTCGGCATCAAATTTCATCGGCTTCAGTTTCTTGCTGGTGCCGTAAAAAATATCCGGCAGCAACTGGGCGGCGGACTGCGCCTTGCCCTCCATCACCCGCGAGACAATCGCGTCGCGATTGATCGCCATCGAAAGCGCCTTTCTTACCCGAACATCACGAAACGGATTTTTATCCAACGGCTTGCCGTCTTTGGCAAACACGAATGGCGGCGACTTTTCAGTACTCTGGTTCAGGTGAACGTAAATCACCCGATTCGAGATCTTGTCCGTCAGGCCATATTTAGGGTCCTTGCCAAGTTTGGCGATATCGGCCGTCGGCACCGTTTCAATCATTTGCACATCACCCGACAGCAGGGCGGCGACACGCGCCGCCGGATTGGTCAACATCTTGAATGTGACGACATCCCATGGCTCCTCGCCGCCCCAGTAACCATAATTCGCCTTGAGCACAATGCGCTGATTGGGAACGTACTCCTGAAACTTGTACGGTCCGGTGCCGATGGCCGCTCGTCCGGCGTTGTAGTCTTCGGTTGTGGCTTTTTCACCGAATTTTTTGGAGACAATCCGGACCGCCGATAAATCAGACGGCAGCAACACGTGCGGCGTGGCGGTTTTAAAAATGATGGTGTGCGGATCGACAATTTTTACATCGACGATCGACCGGGTAAATGTGCCGAACGACGAAGGGCTGTTTGGAACCGTCGGTGCGCGTTTAAGGGTAAACGCAACATCCTCGGCAGTGAATGGCGAGCCATCATGCCAACGCACGTTTTTGCGCAACTTAAACTCCCAGGTCAGATCATCCATTGCGCGCCATGACGTGGCGAGACCGGGCGTAAATTTTTGATTCTCATCGGTTGTCACCAGCGACTCAAATACGTGCCGCAGCATGGCGTTGTTCGGGCCGATGTTGTGATAGTGGGGGTCCATCGATGTAATAGCCGCCTGCAGACCTATCGAAATATCCCGCACTTTGGTTTGTGCTGAGGCGGCGGGGCTTTGCGTCGTCATCATCATCGCGATGATGGTGAAGGTGAATGCGGTTAGCGCTCTAAACATATTTACTCCGGGCTGAAATTTTGTTTGGCAACCGATGATAATAGCTGAAACTACTGCGGCGGAGGCGGTTTGCGAGGTGGGCATGATAGAAAACTTTGAAGCAATGCTTGCTGCCGGCAAAGACACGCCTTTGTTGCGTTTTTCGCTCGGCAACGCTTACCTGCAGACAGGCGACAACGTGCGGGCAATTGCCCATCTGGCTGCTGCAGTGCGGCAGGACGCCGGCTATTCGGCGGCGTGGAAATTGCTGGGTAAGTCCCATGCCGCGAATGGCGACGTTGATAGCGCCGTCTCGGCATATGAAAATGGTCTGGCTGCCGCCGTCGGCAGGGGTGACAAACAAGCGGCAAAGGAAATGACGGTATTTCTGAAACGCCTAAGGCGTTGACGCTCGTCAATTGATATTCCGGCGGCTACGCAGCGTGTTTCCGGGTTTATCCGAACGCTTCCGGGCACGGAAAGCGTTATTGGCCGGTCGTCAAAAAGTGGCGGATGGTTTGCTGGTCAACACGGTTAGCCAGCCGGGACTTTCCCAACGCATCAAGCAAGATCAGGCGAATGACCCCGGCGTCATTTTTTTTGTCCCGTGACATATGATCAAGCATCACATCCGCCTCGATTGAGGGCGCTTTTACCGGCAGGCCCGCCCGTTGGATGACGTCGATGATGCGGTCGCCTGTTGCCGCGTCGATCTGGCCAAGCTTGGCTGAAAAACGGGTCGCCATTACCATCCCGCAACCAACCGCCTCACCGTGCAGCCAGGTCCCATATCCCAAGGCGGTTTCGATGGCATGACCAAACGTATGACCAAAGTTCAACAGTGCGCGGCCTCCGTTGGTTTCATGTTCGTCAGCAGCAACGACGGCCGCCTTGATTTCGCACGAACGGCGGATTGCGCTAACAAGCGCGTTGGGGTCACGCTGATTCAAGGCGTCGAGATTGGCCTCGATCCACGCAAAGAAGTCGGCGTCCAACGCAATGCCATACTTAATGATTTCCGCCATGCCCGACCGGTATTCACGTTCCGGCAGCGTTGCAAGTGTGGCGGTGTCGATCAAGACCATTTTTGGCTGGTAAAACGCGCCAATCATGTTTTTTCCCAAGGGATGATTGATGGCGGTCTTGCCACCGACGGAGGAATCAACCTGCGCGAGCAAAGTTGTCGGCACCTGAACAAATGGTACGCCGCGTTGGTAGACTGCGGCGGCAAAACCGACCATATCGCCTATCACCCCGCCGCCCAACGCGACCATCATCGTTTTGCGGTCACATGCCCGCGCGAGCATTGCATCAAAGATCATGTTCAGTGTTTGCCAATCCTTATGTACTTCACCATCCGGCAGCTCGATTTGGATGACATCCACACCGGCAGCGGTGAGTTTTTTGGCGAAGGCGCCACCGTACAATCCCGAAACCAACGGGTTTGAAACGACCACAATGCGTGCGCCGGCAGCGAGGTTGATAATTGACGACACATCAGCCAACAAGCCGGTGCCGATTACGATGTCATAGCTCCGTAAACCTAAACGTACATGCACGCGGATTTGATCTTTGGGGGGCACGGCTGAATGATTTGCGACCGGAAGGTTCATGCGCCTTATGCTTTGCTGTTGATTTTGTTGGCGGTCTGATCGTCGTCGTCACCGACTGCCATAAACCTGGTAATTTCAACGACCAGTTCGCGCAGAAACGTTGACCGGTTGGTCTGATTTGCATTCACAGTGATGTGGGCAATTTCATTGTATAGCGGTTCGCGTGTTGCAAGCAGCTCGGCAAGCCGTTTGCGCACATCAGTATTATCCAATAATGGTCGCTTTTTGCGCTTACCGGCGTCTCGCGACGTACGTTGCACCAGCACATCCAGATCCGCCTTGAGATAAACGACAACGCCGCGCGCCACCAACACATTTCGGTTGTCGCTGTCCAAAATTGCGCCGCCACCGGTGGCCATGACAATGCCAGCCCGGCTGGTCAATTCGGCAATGATCGCCGTTTCGCGCTGGCGAAAGCCGGCTTCACCCTCAATCTCAAAAATGGTTGGAATACCGACACCGTTGCGGCTGACAATTTCGTCATCGGTATCAACAAATTGAAAATCAAGCGCCTTTGCCAGCGATTTTCCGACCGTACTTTTTCCGGCACCGGGCATGCCAACAAGAAAAATGTTCTGAAATCGGGACATATGGGGAAACTTAATCTGCCGCCTGCCAAGCGACTAACGGATTGAACCGGGGGAAACAAAAACGGGGCACCTCTGGTGCCCCGTCATTTTCAATTGCTGTGGCGCCTGCTAACGAACGTTGAGCTGGTCCTTGATGATTCTCGGTGTGATGAAAATAAGCAGCTCGGTTTTTTCATCGCGCTTTCTGGTCGACTTAAACAGGTTGCCAAGGATTGGAATATCACCGATCAACGGCACTTTGGTCACGTCCGTCCGGGTGGTTTGTTCATAGATTCCGCCCAACACAATCGTCTCGCCATTTTCGGCGAGCACCTGTGTTTTCAGTGTCCGCGTGTCGATCGATGGCACACCGCCGAAAGAAGCGCCAACAGCATCTTTCTTGATTTCGATATCCATGATGACTTTGTCATCAGGCGTAATCTGCGGCGTGACATCAAGCGACAAAACAGCCGGCTTGAATTGTGTCGTGGTTCCGCCGCTGGCAGCCTGTGTCTGGAATGGAATTTCGGTACCCTGGGTGATGGTCGCTTTGCGCTTGTCCGCAGTGACAATTCTTGGATTCGATACGATCTTGCCCCGGTTGTCGGCTTCCAGTGCCGACAATTCAAGATTGACAACATTACCGTTACCCAAGTTAAGGAACGTCAGGCCAAGCGCGCCGCCACCGGCCACCGGCAGATTCAAGTTGAGATCGCCAAGTGACGCGGCGCTGGTTGCCGTACCGCGGGCGATGCTGTTTGACTGGCCAATATTGCCGCCAACACCGATATTTCGACCGCCGGCGGTTGCACCCGCACCGGTACCAAATCGTGCGCCCAATTCACGGCGGAAATTATCATCCGCCGTGACGATCCGCGCTTCAATCAATACCTGCCGCACTGGAATATCCAGTTGCGCAAGCAGCCGTCGCACGTCGTCGAGTCTTGATGGCACGTCTTGCACAAACATGGTGTTGGTGCGCGGATCAACCGTTGCCGAACCACGTTTGGACAAAATCTTTTGCTGACCGTCACTCAACAATGATCGAACGTCGCTTGCCTTTGCATATGAAAGGACAAAGCTTTCGGTACGAAGTGGCTCAAGTTCGGTTGTTTGCTGTGCAATTTCGAGTGCAAGTTTTTCCTGCGTCGCCAGCTCATCCGACGGCGCGATCAACACCACGTTCCCATTTTTGCGCTTGGACAATCCTTTGGACTGCAAAATGATGTCAAGCGCCTGATCCCAGGGAACGTCTTTTAGTCGCAACGTCAAACTGCCGCCAACGGTATCGCGGGTAATGATGTTCAGCCCTGTGAAGTCGGCAATCACCTGCAATACCGCCCGAACTTCAATGTTTTGGAAATTCAGTGAAAGTTTTTCACCGTTATAGCCGGTCCCTTGCACCAGTTTGTTCGGATCATCTTTCAGTTGCTTGATCTCAACAATGAACTGGGTGTCGGTTTGGTATGCAGAGTATTCCCAATTGCCGCGCGGCTCGATCATCATGCGGGTGTTGGCACCCTGGTCGATCAAATCAACGGTACGCACTGGCGTCGCAAAATCCAGCACGTCGAGACGGCGGATCAGGTTACGCGGTGCGGTTGTGTTGACAAAATCGACAATAACCAATTTTCCCTGCTGACGGATATCGATTCCTGTTGTCGCAGATGACAGGTCAACAATTACGCGGCCTTCGCCATTGCTGCCGCGGCGGAAATCAACGTCACGAATGGCGAAACGGGTGGACGTCGTTGCCGGTGTCGGTTCGGCAAAACGGGTGACTTGTGCGGTTTCCTTTAATGCGCTCTGGCTAATGCCGTCGATCGCGAGCACCAAAGCATTCCCCTCGAGAGTCGGCACATAAGACAATGCCCTCGACAGATTGATCACGAGCCTAGTGCGGTTGCCGGCCTCAACCACATTGACGGTCCGGACATCCCCCTGACTGATGTCAACAACCGTTTTGCCCGAGCCGTTTGCGACGTTTGGCAGGTCGATGGCGATACGTGCGGGGTTGGTGACGGTGAATCCGTTTGGTATTGCGCCCAACGGTGCTTTGAAATTAACGCGGACCACAACTTTGCCCCCCTGCTGGGTGGAGGCGGTGATGGATTCAACGGCATTCTTATCCTGCGCATTGACCTGTGCGCTCAGCGGCATGAGGACCAGCAGGCCCGCAACGGCGCGCACCACTGCCGGTTTGATGAAACTCGCCATCTCCGGCAATCGGAACGTGGATAAAATCGATTTGGCATGCATAACTATTTTCCTCCCGGCGCAGGGCCTTCGAGCAACGGCAGAACGCTTTCACGCTCTGCCCAGTCGCCCGCCGTGTCTTGCACGATTTCTTTAAGTTTGATTTCGGAATCTGTTATATCGACGATCAAGCCAAAGTTCTGACCGAGATAGTTGCCTTTTTTAACGCGATAGACGGTTTTTTCCGCGCGCACAAGTGCATAAGTTGAACCAGCTTGTGTCAGTGTGCCTACAAACTTCAGTTGCTCCAGCGAAAAGACTTCCAGCGGTTCTTTGCGCCGGTTCAAATCGGGCGCATTTGCACCCGCGTTATCTTGTTTGATGGCCAATTTGCGCGGTTTAAAGGGATCGGGCAGGTCAAAACCCTCGTAGGCAAATGGCGTAAACGGTTTGACCTGCGGCAACGCCTCGATTTTGCGCGGGACATTTTTTTCAGACTCTTTGACAAAGGTTCTCAAGTCTGAAAATCCCTCGCCGCAACCGGCAAGAATCAGCAGCGGCAACAACGTCGAAACGACTCTTGGAAGCAGGATGCGCATGATTATTTGCCTCCCGCTTTTGCCGCGCCGGCCTTGGCGCCCGCTGTGGTCTTCCGTTGCGAGGCAATTTCTTCAGGGTCGAGATAGCGGTAGGTCTTGGCCTTGGCCTCCATCGACAACAACCCGTCTCGCATATTTTCGATTTTTAATTCATTGAGCAGCACAATACGCGGCAGTTTCGACACGTCACTGGCGAATGCGCCAAGGTCGTGATAATTTCCGGTCACCTTGAGGTCAACCGGCTTCTCGGCATAAAACTCCGTGAACACCTCATTCTGCGCAGGCTTAAAAAGCTCGAACTGCAAACCTCGCCCCAACCCCGCCGAGTTGATGTCAATGATGAGGGCTTCGATCTCCGACTTGGTCGGCAATTGTTTCAACAGCGCGCCAAATGACTGTTCAATATCGGCACGTTGCTGCTGGTAGGCCTCGAGATTGACCGCAAGTTTTTTCTTTTCCAGGAATGTCGTCTTAAGGTCGGTTTCTTTTTTCTCTTCTTTGTCGAGTTCAGCGCGTTGCGCGTCAAACAGCAAAAACCATGCGCCGACAAAAATACCCGCGAACAAGAGAATAAACGCACCAACCTTAAACAGCCAGGGCCAATTTCCCGGGTTTTTCGGGTCAAGCTGTTTGAGTTCCTCAATCCATTTATTCAGCGCGTTCATGCTTTTTTCTCCGCGGCCTTGGCCGGCGCGCCTGGCGCGCCTGGCGCGGCTTTCGCCGGCGCCCCGCCCTTGGCACCATCGGCTTTGGCGCGTTTGACGAAGAAGTCGAGATTGAACTCGTTGGCACGAACCTGATTAACCGTAACAGCTTTGATTTCAATCAGGTTGGGGTTTTCCAAGAAAGGTGATGCTTCTATGTTGCGCATGAAGGCCGATACACGCGCCTGCGATTGCGTGTAACCGGTCACGTTGATCTTGTTGCCCGTCTGCTTGATCGACTTTAGATACAGGCCTTCGGGAAGCTGCCTCAGCATTTGATCCAGTAACTGCACCGGTTCTGAGCGATTCAACTGTAGCCCTTCGACCACCTGCTTCTTGGCAAGCAATGAAGCCGTTTCTTCGCGAATCTTGCGGATTTCTTCAATTTGTTTGTCCAGCTTTGCAATTTCGTCGCTCAAGTACCGGTTTCGGCCTTTCTGGTTGTCGACCTGCGCGGCAAACACCGTCCACAACAGACCGACAATGGCAAGCGCTATCACTGATGTTAAGCCAGCGAGAATTGCGAATTGTTGCTGTCGCGCCTTGCGGCGAACTTCGCGATGCGGGAGTAGGTTTACGCGAATCATGAAGGGTCAAACCTCCGCATCGCAAGGCCACAGGCAATCATTAGCGCCGGCGCATCGACCGTCAGCTGGCGTGGCTTGATTTTTGACGAAAGCGCCATGTTGGCGAATGGGTTTGCCACCACGGTATGAACCTGGGTGCGTTGCGCAACCATGTCTTCAAGTCCGTCGAGCATCGCGCAACCGCCGCATAAAACAATGTGGTCGACCTTGTTGAACTGGGTCGACGTAAAAAAGAATTGCAGCGCCCGCGAAATTTCCAGAACGATTTTTTCGTTGAATGGATGAAGCACGTCCGGGCCGTAGTTTTCCGGGAGTCCCCCGGCTTTTTTTGCAACCTCGGCTTCTTCAACGGGCATACCGAACTGACGGGAAATATCCTGGGTCAATTGGTAACCGCCAAGTTGTTGTTCGCGCGAATAGACCTGTTGGTCTTCAGCCATCACCGTCACACGCGTGGTTTGGGCACCAATGTCGATAATCGCCGTAACATCCTTGTCCTTGATGCCGGTCGCATTCCCCTTGATCATATCAAAGGCGGCAAGCGAGGCATACGATTCGACATCCATGACGATGGTTTTTAATCCTGCCGCCTCGGCGACGGCAACACGATCTTCAATTTTTTCTTTTCTTGACGCCGCAATCAGCACTTCAACTTCAGTTTCACTGTTGGGGGCGGGTCCGATCACCTGAAAGTCCAGATTGACCTCATCAAGGCTAAAAGGGATGTATTGGTTGGCTTCGGATTGAACCTGAAACTCCATATCCTCTTCGCGTTGATTCGCCGCCAACAACACCTTCTTGGTAATGACGGCGGCCGACGGTAACGCCAGCGCAATGTTCTTTATCCTTGTGCCAAGCTGTTTGTGGGCGCGTTTCATCACCTCGCCGGCAGCTTCAATATTGGCAATGTTGCCGTCCGAAACGGTATCCCGGGGCAACGGCTCGATCACATACCGTTCGACACGATACAAACCCTTTCCGGCTTCGACGATTTCAACCATCTTGATAAAAGACGAACTGATATCGACTCCGACCAATGGCGGCGTCTTTGCCCGAAGGAATTCAAACTGATCCGCCAGTTTTTCTTTAAGCATGGAAGGTTAAGCCTTCGTGTGGACGCGGGTTTTACCCCGACGCTAAACAGTCTATCTAGAACATTTTGTAATACGTTGCAAAGGACATGCCTGAAAAAACACGCCCCAAACGATATACCAAACATTAAATCAGCGCACTAAACCGGCTTCATTACAAACAACTTTATACAATTTACATTAAATCCTAGCAACAAGTAACGGACGTGTAAAGCATTTTCTTAAAAACCGCCCCATTCGTGGCATGCCAAAATATACGCTGATGAAGCCATTTTCGGCAAGGCTTGTCGGCGTTTTGCCTATGGTGAATACCGCTTTTTTTGCCCGAATCCTGCCACCTTTGGCGAATTTTTACGCTTTGGCGATTGGGGGGTGCCGATATAATCAACCCGCCAACATAATGATTGGCGTTTTTTTGGATTCGAGTACTCATGGTTCTTCGATTGTGGTTCTACCCCCTGATTTTGTTGGGTTCGCTGATTTTGGCTGCTGTTGGCGTTGTCGCCTTGACGCTGGCGCTACTTTATCCAAACCTGCCTTCAATCGATGCGGTCACCGACTACCGCCCCAAACTTCCCCTAAAGGTGTTCACATCAGAAGGGGATTTGATCGGCGAGTTTGGTGAGGAAAAACGCTCTTTCGTCAAGGTTGGTGATTTCCCTGAGGTAATGAAACAGGCAATATTGGCGGCCGAAGACGAGCGCTTCTACCAGCACGGCGGTGTTGACTATATCGGCCTGACCCGAGCGGCCACCGCAATTTTGGCATCAGGAAAAATCAAGGGCGGCGCGTCGACCATCACCCAGCAGGTCGCACGAAACTTCTTCTTGACCAACGAACAAACGCCAACGCGCAAGATGTCAGAGTGGTTACTTGCTTACAAAATTGAGGCCAACCTGTCTAAGGATCAGATTTTTGAAATCTACCTGAACCATATTTTTCTTGGCAATCGCGCACATGGATTTGCAGCGGCCAGCCGCGTCTATTACAACAAAGATGTCAGCCAGATAAGCGCCGCCGAGGCAGCGATGCTTGCCGGACTGCCCAAGGCGCCGTCGTTATACAACCCCTTTAACAACCTGAAACGCGCAACCCTCAGGCAGCAATATGTGCTTCGGCGCATGGGCGAGCTCAATTTTCTCGACGAGGCCAAGCTTGCGGCTGCGCGCGCCGAAGTATTGAAGTTCAACCGCGATCGTACGATGTACCCGGTGAATGCCGAGTACGTTGCCGAAATGGCGCGCCAAGAGGTATTTGAGCAATATGGTGAAAAAGCATACGTCAGCGGGATAAGGGTCTATACGACTATCCGCCGTGCAGACCAAGAGTCGGCAACCACGGGGCTACGCAAGGGCGTACTTGAATACGACCGCCGACATGGTTACCGGGGACCGGAAGGGTTTGTTAACTTGCCAGATGCCAAGAACAACAAGGATGAGATCGAAGAAGCAGTTGAGGAGGCATTGTCAACAAGGGATATTGTTGGCGAACTGATGCCGGCTGTTATTACCTATATCGATGCGAAGCAAGTGATTGCACTCACCAAGAAAGCTGAAATCATTACGCTCACAGGCGATGCGCTCAAGTTTGTCGCGCGTTCAATGGCAGAAAAAGCCGGGCCGGCGAAACTGAAGCGCGGCTCGATTATCAGGATCGGTCAGGATGAAAAAGGTGCCCCGACAATTACCCAGGTGCCAAAGGTTGAGGCGGGGTTTGTCGCGATCGATCCACTCGATGGCGGTGTCAGGGCGCTTGCGGGCGGCTTTGATTTTACGGCGAACAAGTTCAACCACGTCACCCAAGCCATGCGCCAGCCGGGGTCCTCGTTCAAGCCATTTGTGTACTCCGCAGCACTTGAGAAAGGCTTTACGCCAGCGACAATCATCAACGACGCGCCGATTGTTTTTGACCCCGGCCGTAATGGCGGACAAATCTGGGAGCCCAAAAACTACGACGGCAAGTATGAGGGACCAATGCGTTTGCGACAGGCGCTGGCAAAATCAAAGAACATGGTGTCGATCCGGATTTTGCAGGCAATCACACCGCAATATGCACAAGATTACATTACACGATTCGGTTTTGACGCAAAACAGCACCCCGCCTATCTGACGATGGCATTGGGAGCGGGATCAACGACTCCGCTGCAAATGGCGGGCGCATATAGCGTGTTTATCAATGGTGGTTTCCGCATCAAACCATACTTCATCACGAAAATTACTGACGACAAGGGTGCCGTCTTGTTTACCGCCCTGCCGGAGCGCGCCACCACTGACGAATCTGCCGTCAAGACCGCAGAGCGGGTAATTGATCCCCGCAACGCCTTCATCATGACATCGCTGATGCGCGACGTGGTGCGTTACGGTACCGGCGCGCGCGCCATGAATTTGGGGCGCAACGATCTGGGTGGCAAAACCGGCACGACCAACGATCATTACGACGCGTGGTTTGCTGGTTTCAGTTCGACCCAGGTTGGAATTGCCTGGATAGGATTCGATAATCCGGCCGATCTTGGCAACAACGAAACCGGTGGGCAGGCGGCGTTGCCGATCTGGATGCATTACATGGCGCGCTCCATGAAAGGTGTCAAGGAAAACGAATTTGTGCCGCCAGATGGGATCGTCAACGTCGCCATTGGTGGTGAAGGCAAAGATGGCGCACCACTCAGTGAATACGTCTATGCGGAAAATGCCGGAAACGTCGGTAACGCGCCGGCGGCACTGCGCGAAGCCAACAAGCCGTCAGAAGAAGTCAAGAATCAGATTTTCTGACCGGCCATGTCTGCACATCCGATCCGGCGACGGCGCGCGACATCCGCATCGCCGTTCACCAACGGCCTTCCGGCAACCTCGCCTGACCGCGATATTGAACAGCCGACAGTCCCCTCACCACTGCCAATTCATGATTTCGCAAATGGCAATGCAACGTTGCGCCACGCCATCGCACAACAAGCGGCGCAGCTCATTTTTGAAGGTCAACGCGATTACCACGCCGCCAAGATCAAAGCGGCAAAAGCGATCGGCATCGACTCGGCGGACCATCACGTGCTGCCATGCAATACCGAAATCGAGGCGGCACTGCGTGAGCATCTGACCTTGTTTGCCGGCGAAACGCAGCTGCAGGCGCTAGATTCGCTGCGCATCGCGGCATGTCAAAGCATGCAATGGCTGGCCCATTTTGAACCGTGGCTGACCGGTGGTGTGCTCAACGGTACCGCCAATGAATACAGCGTAGTTGAATTGGAACTGATCGGCGTCGAGGCAAAATCGTTCGAACTATTTTTGCTGGGCGAAGACGTTGAGTTCGACATTCGCGAACATCGCGCCCAACATTCACATCGGCGGGAACGTCACGCTGGCAAAAAAAGCTTCAAACCAATCGGTGCGGCGGCAGGCTATTCCTACGAAATATTTTTTGACGATGCGCCGGTTGAGATCACACTTTATGACAGCCATGCAGAGCGCCAGGCAAAACATCCGCGCACCAGCATCCGGCACCATCGGGCGCAATTGGCAGAGGTAATCCGCCGATTTGACGCCGGCAAAAGCGAAATTGAAAGTCTAGTTTCGGCGGCGGATTTGCGAAAAAAATGACTGAAAGTGCTTATGGATATTAGGCTTTCGAAAAAATCATCCGTGCCGGTCGTTTGTGCAGGCCTGCATCAACCACATCATTATTCAAAAGGATAGACATATGTCAGGCGGAAAATTTCACGTTCACGGACCACACGATCACGCGGTCGAGCATGCTGCGCATGGCGGCGGCAATGGACTCACGCAGTATGTGGCCGTCTTTACGGCCATTCTTGCCACCATCGGTGCAATCGTTAGTTACCAAGGCGGGCACACCCAAAACGAGGCGCTTTTATTCAAGAATGAAGCGGTGCTCAAAAAGACCGATGCGGCCAATCAATGGTCGTACTACCAGGGGAAAAGCACCAAGCAGAATCTGGCCGAACTTGCCGAGTCGCTCACCAGCATCCCGGAACAAAAGGCCAAATACGCCGCAGAAATTGCCCGCTACAAGGAAGAAAAAGCCGGCATCAAGAAAGAAGCCGAGAAATTCGAGCAGCTTTCCAAGGATGCTGACAAAAAATCGGATAGCGCACTGAATCCACACGACAAACTCGCCCAGGCAATGACGCTCATTCAAATTGCCATTTCACTTGCGGCGATTTGTGTCATAACGCAACGGCGATGGCTATTCGGCCTCGCAGGTTTGGCGGCTGCCGGCGGGCTCGGCTTTTGGATACTGGCGTTTTTCAGTCATGGCGTCTAGTGGCCGCCTGTGATTGCACTATTCGGCCCGCCAATTGATTGAATTGGCCGCCATATTGGCGATTATTCGGCGATTCAACCGCTGTCGATGATCGCTAATATGCATCTACGCAATTTTGCGCAGATGCGCTTCGAGCGAACCACCAACGCCATGCATGCCTCTCAATTCTATTCCGGCACCGAGCCGACCATCGCTTTTGCGGGTAACGTCACGCCAGAAGGCATTGAGCTCGAGCTCGAGGCAGAGCGCATTGCACGTGAATTAAAGTTGCCGCCTTGTCCGGCACTGCTCGACCAATTCCATCGGGCGATCAATGATGACGAGGCCGACCAGAACAAGCTGGTTCAACTCGTCAGTGGTGACCTCGCCATGAGCGCGGCGGTTCTGAAGACCGTCAACTCACCGGCCTACGGGCTTTCACGTACGACCAGCAGCATTCAGCAGGCGTTAACAATCATCGGCCTGCGCGCCACTGCAAATCTTTTGTCCAGGCTGCTGTTTCGGCAGGCCTTCCCGGAAGGTTCGGGCACAGTCATGCGCAAATTCTGGGAAGAATCTTCCCGCCTGACCGAAACAGCGGCCGAAATCGCGCGTCGCATACCGGGCCTGAATCCCGACGAAGCCACGACGTATATGGTGTTTCGTGATTGCGGCATGGCGGTAATGATCAATCGGTTTCCTGATTACGCCGCCGTCTGGCAGGCGCATTGTGAAGGCCGCGCCTATGAGGCCTTGAAGCTTGAACAGCAGCAACATCAAACCAATCACGCGCATGTCGGCTACGCGCTGGCAAAAGAGTGGCGGGTGCCTGAATCACTCACCATCGCCATTCTCTGCCACCATGAAATTGCCAAGCCGTCGGGCGAACCCCTGAAATTACGTGGCTCGCCGGTCAAACTTGCCGCCTTTGGCCTGTTGATCGATCAAGTTGTTGCGCTGCGCGCCGGTCGGGGCATAACCGCTGACTGGGAGATTGCCGAGGCTTTTGCGTTGAGTAAGCTTGGCGTGAGTCCGGACGACATGGTCAGGCTTATTGAACCGTAACCATTTGTCCGGGGCTATTGAAAGTACGATAAATCAATAAACCATTTGCGTGCGGATTCATGACCGACAATCGAGTCTGCGCCGCCGTGACCCATGGTTCGCGCCAGATCAATTTCTTTCGGCGCAATGTACTGATTGCGTTTGGCATCAAAAATCACCTTCACTTTTGGCTTGAGCAGGTCTTTTGCATTGTGCTCGGTCACAATCGCCAGACGTTGGCTTTCGAGACGGACCAACGTACCGACCGGATAGATACCAATACAACGCACAAACGATTGTGTGTAGTACGGACTCAAATGGAACTTGCTCCACTCCATCAATTTGCGCAGCCCGTCGGCCGGCGGTATCGCGAGGTGATAACAGCGATCCGCGGTGATCGCGTCATAAACATCAACAATCGCCGCCATCTGTGCGACACGTTCGATTTGACCGCCACCCAAGTTGAATGGATAGCCGCTTCCATCCATGCGCTCATGGTGTTGCAGTGCGATTGCAAGCGGCGTCGGTCCAATCGAGTCATTGGCTAGAAGAATCGCGTGCCCGTCTTCGGGATGCCGGCGCATGACCGCAAACTCCTCGTTGGTATAACGGCCGGGTTTATTCAACAGCGCGTTTGGCATGCGGGTCTTGCCTATATCGTGCAACAGACCGCCCAAACCCGCCTGATGGACCGCCTCATCATCCATGCCCTCGTGACGGCAAAACGCAACCATCAAGGTGCAGACCGCAACGGAATGCTGGAACGTATATAGATCCTTGTCTTTGATGCCGACCAGACCGATCAGGGCGCCACTGTTGCGCAAAATAGACGACATCACACTCGATACGACCGGCTCTACCGAATCGATCAGAAGTGCTTTTCCCAGCCGCACGTCGCGCATCGCCTGTATAACGACTTTTTCGGCCTGGTGCTTAATGTTGCGGGCACGTTCGATCTCCTCGCTGTGACCAACCTGCTGTGGCGCGCAAGGTTCGGCCGCCAAGGCCACCAGATCGTTTTGGATTTGCTGCCCCACCTCATCGCTGGTCGGCGCATGCACGGCATCCAGTCCGCGGGCGGTATCGATATAGATTTCGCGAATCCCGGCGGACGCAATTTTGGTGATTTCGCTATCTTCACCGACTTTGAACTTGCTCCAGGCAAACGGATGCGCCATCCAATCACAATTGAGATCATGGATGTACATGCCGACCTTGAGGTCCTGGGTTGGAATAAGTTTGATCATGGCAAATACCGATATTGGCATGGCAGACAATGCCACACGACGATGGGTTTTCCTTTATTTCGGCGCATGGCTTGATATCTTGAACAAAAAAACGCCTCCGCTTGTCCCAACCATTCTTTTCGTCAAGGACAAACTACTGTATCGTCAGACAAAGCCCGCCCGGCCAAGCGCAAACCCAGATCGCGCTATGCCGATGCGCCGTCCCTAACATTGAAGTAATAACCAACGAATTGAATATTCCTGCGCAACCCGACACCAAATCGATGGCATACCCGTGGTTCGTCGTCGCCGTACTCATGGGGGCCTATGTGCTCTCGTTTGTCGACCGGCAAATCATGAATTTGCTGGTCGGGCCGATTCGACGTGATCTCAGCATCAACGACACACAAATGAGCCTGTTGATGGGATTTTCATTCGCGATCTTTTATACGGTCCTGGGTATCCCGATGGGCAGGCTCGCCGACAGCCGTAGCCGTCGCAGCTTGATCGCGGCGGGTGTGTTGGTCTGGAGCGCAATGACCACACTTTGCGGGCTCGCGCAAACTTACTGGCAGTTATTTCTCTATCGGGTTGGGGTCGGTGTGGGTGAAGCAACGCTCTCGCCGGCAGCCTATTCGATGATCGCCGACTACTTCCCGCCAGAGCGACGCGCCACCGCCATCAGCGTTTATTCGATGGGGATTTTTTTGGGGTCGGGCATTGCGTTTCTGCTCGGCGGGCTGGTCATTAAGTTCGCGATGGCGGCCGGTGCGGTGACCTTGCCGCTGGTCGGTGAGATCCGCCCCTGGCAACTGGTGTTTTTGGTCTTGGGT
>JANMNT010000129.1:0-14268 GCA_031368465.1 Burkholderiales bacterium | reverse complement strand
GTGGGTTTACACGACTTTATGTTGATCACACCACGCAGGCTAATCAGGGCTGCGATTTTGATTTCTTGATGGGCAATGCTGCAACGCCCGAACCACCCATTTATTGAGGCCTTTATGGACCCATTCGTAAATCCCTTCCGCGAGTTACTCAAGCAGCCTTCCGTTCCGCTCGGCACCTGGTTGATGTCGGGTGCGGAATCGACCGCCGAGGCGATGGGTTGCGCCGGTTTTGACTGGCTGGTGGTCGATATGGAACACGTGCCGATTGACTACAAGGACGCGTACCATATCCTGCAAGCCATCGCCGGTACCAAAGCCACACCGGTGGTGCGGTTGGCATGGAATGACATGGTGCTGGTCAAACGCGCACTCGATATCGGCGCACAAACATTAATGTTCCCGTTTGTGCAAAACGCGGAGGACGCCAAACGCGCCGTGGCGTCAACGCGTTATCCAACCGCAACCGATCTCAGTGGTACACGCGGCTTTGCCGCGATGCATCGTGCCAGCCGTTACGCCACTGCACCGGACTATGGCAAACGCGCCAATGACGGCATTTTCAAGATGATCCAACTTGAAACACCGGCGGCGATTGCCAAGCTAGAGGAGATCGCCGCGGTTGAAGGCGTCGATGCACTCTTCATGGGGCCTGGTGACTTATCCGCAAGCATGGGTGTCATCGGCAACGTTGCAGACCCGAAAGTGCAAGCGGCGTTGAAAGATGCCGCCACACGCGCCAGGGCAATCGGCAAGCCGATCGGAATCGTTGGCCCCACACCCGAGATGGTCGGGCAGTTCATCGACTGGGGATACAGCTACGTGGCGATTGCCTCAGATATGGGCATGATGATGCGTCAGGCGAATGCGATAATTAGCGCGCTCAAGCCATCACTGGCCAAAGCGGTCAACTCATCGGTGTATTGACTGTGTCCGGCGTCTCATTACAGAAGGTCACCAAAGTCTACGACAACGGCACCAAAGAGGGTGTCAAGATCATTCACGGCATCGATTTGGAAATTACGCAAGGCGAATTTGTGGTTTTTGTCGGACCGTCTGGTTGCGGCAAATCGACACTGCTACGCATGATCGCCGGCCTCGAATCCATCAGCGGCGGCACCATTTCCATCGACGGTCGGGTCGCTAACGATCTCGCACCACGCGAGCGCGACATCGCCATGGTGTTTCAGGACTACGCGTTGTATCCGCACAAGGATGTATTCGAGAACTTGGCATTTGGCCTGCGCTTGCGCAAATTTTCGGAAGATGAAATCAAAAAACGCGTGAACGACGCTGCCGCGATTTTGAAGATCGAACATTTACTCGAACGCAAACCGCGCGCACTCTCCGGCGGCCAACGGCAGCGTGTCGCGATGGGTCGTGCGATCGTGCGTCAACCCAAGGCATTTTTGTTTGATGAGCCGCTCTCTAATCTCGACGCGCTGCTTCGTAGCGAAATGCGAACCGAGATCAAGAAGTTGCATCAACGCCTCGGCGCCACGACCATCTATGTGACGCACGATCAGGTTGAAGCCATGACATTGGCGCAACGCATTGTCGTGCTCTCTGGTGGCAACATCATGCAAGTCGGCACGCCGGACGAGATCTACAACCAACCCGTTTCAAAATTTGTGGCGGGTTTTACCGGCGCACCACCGATGAATTTTTTGCAGGGCAGCCTTGAGGTGTCTGACGACGCTGCAACGGTTGTGCTGACCGGGGGGGTTCGACTGCCACTTGCGCCAAGCTGGCGAACGCGTGTGGCGGGTTTGATTGGGAGAGGGCTCGACATCGAGTTCGGCGTTCGCCCGGAGGACATCAGTGTTGAAGCCGGAGGAGAAAAGGCGGCAGTGTCCGGAACTGTCGTGGTCGCCGAGCCACTGGGCGCCGAAACACTGGTGACGTTCTCCTGTGCCGGCGGAGAGGTCATCGCACGGATGCCGCCGTCGGTCAACCATCGACCCGGCGATTCAGTGACCATCTACGTCGATATGCAAAAGTGCCATTTGTTTGATCGCGCCAACGGCGTGGCTCTCTAGTGAACATCAACCCGTCTTTCGGTTCTTCGCGGATTGCCATCCGGCTCGTCCTCATGACCGCAGTACTGGCGACCATGTGCAGCGCGCTGCAAGCGCAAGTGCCGGCGCAAACGAATCTCAAGGTACTCGTCGGCGGTCAACACCGTCCGGATATTTTTCGCGAACTCCTGAAGGACTACGAAGCGGCGAATCCGGGAGTGAAGGTCACCCTCGAATCTGGCGGTGCCACATCCGAGTTACTCCAGCGTTATCTCAATACTGTGTTGACGGCACGGGATACGTCACTCGATGCATTTTTGATCGACGTTGTCCGGCCCGCGCAATACGCGGCTGCAAAATGGGCGGAGCCCATCGACCCCTATCTCGGCCTCGGCAACGAACGGGAGGCATTTCTTTCGCGTTATTTGCCGCTGTACCGCGCAGCGAATACCATCGACGGCAAAACGATTTCGTTGCCGGCGTTTTCGGACGCGATGTACCTCTATTACCGCAAGGATCTATTGGAAAAGGTCGGCGAAAAACCGCCAACGACCTGGCCCGAACTCGCACGAATCGCCAAGAAAGTCATGGCGCAAGAAAGAGATCCAAACCTACAGGGGCTGAGTTTCCAAGCCAAAGCCATCGAAGGCACGGTTTGCACATTCTTGTTGCCGTACTGGAGCATGGGCGGCGAAGTGGTTAAGGACGGCAAACTGCAGTTCGATCGCCAGAAAGCTGAGGCGGGGCTTGCCATGTGGCGTCAAATGGTTAGTGACGGCGTTAGCAAAGCGAACGTTTCGGAAGTCGGTACCGACGATACACGCAAGGAGTTTCAAGCTGGTCGGGTGGTGTTCGGCGTACTTTGGGGCTACGGCTGGAATCTGTTTCAAAGTGGCGCCGACTCGCGCGTGAAGGGCAAGGTCGGCGTGGTGAAACTGCCCGCGATGCCGGGTGGTGAGTCGGTGTCTTGTATGGGAGGCTGGAGTTGGGCGGTGTCCGCGTTTTCACGAAACAAACCTGAGACCATGAAGTTGGTGCGTTGGTTATCCAGCCCGGCAGTGGCAAAACAACTTGCCATCCGCGGCTCGATGCAACCGGTGTTTGCCGACGTGTTTACCGACCCCGATGTGTTGCGTGTGAACCCGTGGCTGGCGGATGCACTGCCGGTGGTCGAAACCGCGCGCCCCCGCCCCGTGACCCCCATGTATCGGCCGATATCCGATGCGCTGCGCTTGAACACCAATGCGGTCATGGCGGGCGCGCGAAAGCCCGATGCGGCGCTGGATGAAATCGAGCATCGTATTAAGCGGGCTCTACGGTAAACGCGCAATGAACTCCACTCAACCTAAACGCCCGTTATTTGATCGGCTCGCCGATATGAACGAGACCACACTCGCGGCACTGCTGTTGGCGCCGGCATTTATTTTTATCTCCATCATCGTTGTGTATCCGGTTGCGACGCTGGTCTGGAACAGTTTTAACGACGTCCGGTTGCTCACCGGCGCGCCGTCGCGCTGGGTGGGTCTGGAGAATTACACACTGCTGCTGGCGGATGCGCAGTTTTGGCGTGCGACAAAAAACACCATGATCATTGTGTTGGTTACGGTACCCGGCTCTCTGGTTGTCGGGCTCGGGTTGGCGCTGCTGGCAAACATGCCGTTTAAGTGGCGTGGGCCGATTCGATTGTCGCTGCTGCTGCCGTGGGCCACACCGCTCGCTTTTGTCGGCCTGATCTTCGCTTGGTTTTTTCACAGTGAGTACGGTGTGTTTAACGACCTGCTGCAGCGCGTGGGACTGGCACCGCAAATTTGGTTTAACTCGCCGATCTTAACAATGATGGCGATCTGTATCGCCACCATCTGGAAAACATCATCATTCATGGCGCTTATTTTGTTGGCGGGATTGCAGACGATTCCGAAGTCGCTTTACGAAGCGGCAGATGTCGACGGTGCGAGCAAATGGCGGCAGTTCACTGACATCACGCTGCCATTGTTGGTGCCGTCGATGTTGGTCGCACTCATATTCCGCACCCTCACGGCGATTCAGTCGTTTGATATTCCCTACAGCATGCCCGGCCCCGGCGAAGAAACGCAGACCCTGGCGATGTATATCCACATGAACGCGGTCGATTATCTCGATCTCGGTTATAGCTCGGCACTGGCAGTGGTAATGTTTGGTCTGTCGATGGCAACCACTTTCATTTACCTGCGCTACGTAAAGGCGGACGGCAAATGAGCGCAACCCTAAACACCGGTCTGGGCGGAGGCATGTTCACCGGCAAACGTCTGCGCTGGTTTGCCGCGGCAATTGTTCTCTTGAACGGTTTTTTCCCGGCAATGTGGATATTGGCTACCGCCTTCAAAGCGGAGATCGAACTGACCGCAAAACCCATCACGTGGATTCCGCATTCACCAACCTTGAACAATTTCATCGCTGCGTTTCGTGATCAACCATTGCCGCACTATTTGCTCAATAGCGCCATCGTGGCGCTTTCCGCAATGGCGTTGTCACTATTTATCAGCGCACTCGCCGCTTATGCGATTGCACGACTGAACCTTAAATATCGCGGCGCAATTCTGACCTCGATCATCGCCGTCTCCATGTTCCCGCTCGTGACCTTGATGGTGCCGTTATTTGAAATCATGCGCGGCCTCGGATTGCTCAATAGTTATTGGGCGCTGGTGCTGCCGTACACCGTGTTGAACCTGCCGATCTGTACACTCATCCTGGTGAGCTTCTTCCAGGACATCCCGCGTGATCTTGAAAATGCGGCGATGATAGACGGATGTACCCGACTCGGTGCGTTGTGGCGTATTGTCGTGCCACTGGCAGCACCCGGCGTATTCACCGCGGGTATTCTCGCCTTCGTCAATGCGTGGGATGAATTTCTGTTGGCATTATCGTTTAACTCTGCCGCCGCATACCGCACGTTACCGGTTGGTATTCAAATGTATCAAGGTGAATTCTCGTTCCCGTGGCCGACCATCTCAGCTGCGCTGGTGATTGCGATGATTCCGGTGGTGGTGGTGATACTGATTTTCCAAGAGCGCGTGGTGAGTGGTCTGACGTCGGGCGGCTTGAAGGGATAATGGGCTATTGAACGGCGCTGACCGGGCGAAATTGAAGCCCGAATATCGGCGGGGTTTTTGGGCAATAAATGCCCCAAACGCGCCGTCATTTCAAGACTTTTGTTATTGTTTGTAGGAGCAGTGCTTTGGCGTCAGATGGTTTTCAACAACAAAATTTTAAGCGCCTCGGCGACGTGCATTTTATTGACGCTGACGCAACGCATGCACGTTTTTTGGTTGAAGACGTGCCGATGGTGGTGTCCGCGCACGCGGCAGATACGCTGCGTGTGACCATCGGACAGTCGCGGTTGCCGGATTACGGTTTGTTGCAGCTGGCGGCCGCGTCCGGCACGATCAGCGTGGCTGCATCGGAAAGCGCGTGGTGTGTTTCCGTTAACGACGTGACGTTGACCATCGAAACCGCACCGTTGCGCATTTTTTTGACCAAGGACGGCAAGACTGTTCTCACATCAATCACCGACCAACATTTCCGTGGCCGCACACGATTGCCGGCGTTTGGACGCGAAGCGGGTGAACCACAACACTGGTGCGCGTCGTTTGCGCTCGACAGCGACACGGCTGTTTATGGGTTTGGCGAAAAATTTGGTCCACTCAATAAACGCGGGCAACTAGTGCGCGGTCGCACCGAAGACGCGCTGGGTGTTAATACCGAGTTGTCGTACAAAAACATTCCATTCTGCTGGAGCCCGGACGGCTGGGGTTTACTCGCGCATACGCCGGGGTTGGTACGGCACGGTGTGGGTTACCCGCAATGGTCACACCGCAGTTACGTGCTTGAGGTAGAGGACGAGGTGCTCGATCTATTCCTCTTCACCGGAACGCCAGCCGATATTCTGGATCGTTATACGGCGCTGACAGGACGCGCGCCGATCCCGCCTCTGTGGAGTTACGGCATGTGGCTGTCCCGCGCCTATTACAAGGTGCCGCAGGAGGTAATCGACACCGCCGCCGAGGTGCGCCGACGCGGTATCCCGTGTGATGTCATCACACTGGATGGGCGCGCTGCGTGGGAGGTTCGCACACGTTTTTCATTTGAATGGGACAAAAGCCGTTTTTATGGCCCCGACACCAACCCGAAAAAAATCCTCGGAGCGTTGCGTGCCTATGATTTGAAGGTGTGTGCCTGGGAGTACCCCTATGTGTCGGTGCACAACCCATTGTTTGCTGAACTCGACAAAAAAGGCTGGTTGCTGAAAAAACAAGACGGCAGCGCATATGTGTTTGATTGGGTCAAGGATCCGACCGATGATCCGTTTGGCAACGTGCTGACGCCGTTACCGCCGTCCGGTGTGCTCGATTTCACCCATCCGGAAGCCGCAAAGTTTTGGGCCGACAGCCATGACCGGTTATTCGACGATGGCGTCGACGTGATCAAGACCGATTTTGGCGAACAGGTCGAAGACGACATGGTGGCGCACAACGGCGACAGTGGCAGGCGTTTGCATAACGTTTATCCCTTGCTCTATAACCAATGTGTGTGGAATGCGACGCAGCGCTACAACAATGCGAACGGACGCGGGCCGGCCATGGTGTGGGGTCGCGATGGTTTTATCGGCAGTCAGCGCTTTCCGATGCAATGGGGCGGTGATCCGCAAACCGATTGGGAGGGAATGGCGGCAAGTATTCGCGGCGGACTCGGCTATGGCATGAGCGGCGTGCCGTACTACGCAACCGATGTCGGTGGATTTTATGGCGCACAACAACCCGATACCGAGCTCTATTTACGCTGGACCGCCAACGGCATTTTCTGTTCGCACTTTCGTTATCACGGCATTGGCGAACGTGAACCGTGGGCGTTTGGCGCGGAAGCCGAGTCGATAGCCAAGAAGCTGCTGGCGTTTCGTTACCGCTTGATTCCTTACATGCTGGGTGCCTCGGCACAAGCGGAGGCGACCGGCCTACCGTTGATGCGGGCGATGCCGCTGGCGTTTCCAGACGATCGATTGGCGCGATCATTTGAAGGCCAATACCTGTTTGGAGATGCGCTGTTGGTGGCACCCATTATTCAACCGGGCGGCCACGTCGAAGTTTATTTTCCGGCCGGTGAGGCATGGTTTGATCTGGACACGGGTGAACGGATTGCCGGCGGCCAAGTGCGCAAAGTGCATAAGGCAATCGACCAATTGCCTGCATGGGGACGTGAGGGCCATGTGTTGTGTCTTGGCCGTGCGGTGATGCATACCGGTGAGATCGATCTGACTACCCCGATTGAAGCCGCCTGGGTGTTCGGCAAGGCCACTGCTGCGCCGTGTGTCATGAACGACGCCGTGACCCTATCGCAAGATGGCAAACTGGTCGGCATCTCGGTCGACCGTATCCGGCTGTTTGCGACGTGAGGATGACGTGACCGCGCCGCGCGCCATTTCCCTGGTTGTCGGCGATTGTCAGCTCGATCTGCAGCCGCACATCGGCGGCGCAATTTCGCGTTTGACGTGGAAGGGGCTGGATATCCTGCGTAAAACGGCAGATTCCGCAATCCAAACCGCTGCCGTACGACAGATGTGCTGTTATCCGCTCGTGCCGTTTTCCAACCGCATCGGTAACGGCGTATTGGTGGTGCGCGACAAATCCTATCAGCTACGGCCAAACTTCTCGAACGAGCCACATGCCATCCATGGCGTCGGCTGGCAGCGGGCCTGGCAGGTCAAACGTGAAGACAAACAACGTGTAGTTCTGACCTACAAACACACACCTGATGCCGACTGGCCGTTTGCCTTCGAGGCTGAACAAACCATTTCCATCACCAACAACGCGGTCACGTTAGCGATACGTGCCACAAACCTCGATGCCCAGCCGATGCCGGTTGGTCTCGGCTTTCACCCGTTTTTCCCGATCGACAAAGCCACCACGCTGCAATCTGATTGGACCGGTGTGTGGGAGATGGGCGAAGACAAACTGCCCACCAAACTTATTGCCACACCCGCTGAAGCTGATTTCGCAAAGGCGCGTGGTGTATTCGACTGGAAGGTGGATAACTGTTTTGTCGGCTGGTCGCGCCGAGCGGTACTCGCCTGCGCGACGCATCGCACCATCGTCACGGCCAGCAGCGCGTGTAACAACATCGTTTGTTTTGCGCCCAATGACGGCCGCAACTTTATTGCGCTGGAGCCCGTCTCCAACATCAACAATGCCTTTGCGCTCGCGGCGAAAGGTGTGGCGAACACCGGTACACGGTTGATTGGTCGCGGTGATAGTTTTGACATCAGTATGACGATCACGGTTGATCCCGCATGAGGCCGGTATTAAAGGCTGAGTTGGTGTTCGACGGCCGCGCACGGCTTGGCGAATGTCCGTTATGGCATCCGCAGGAACAAGTGTTGTATTGGGTGGATATCAGCGGCAAAACCATCAACCGATTTGATCCAATCCAGCGCACCAACCAGGCTTGGCCCACACCGACCGAACCGGCCTGTATTGCCTTGCGGAAAGCCGGGGGGCTTGTCACAGCGTGTCGTGACGGCTTTTATTTGTTTGACGCCAGTGTCGGCATCGGCAAAAAAATCGCTGATGCGCCATATGACACCACCAACATGCGCTTCAACGATGGTAAGTGTGATGCCCTGGGGCGCTTTTGGGCGGGTGCGATGTACGAGCCACGCACCGAGGCCATTGCTGCCATGTTTGTGCTGACGAAGGGCCATGTGCAAACAGCGTGGGGACCGGGAGATGGGCTGGGTGTAAAGGTCAGCAACGGCCTGGCATTTGATCCGGCGCGCGGCGTGGTCTACCAATCCGACACACCAAATCACATTACCTATCGTTTCCCGTTTGATGCGGCAAAGGGGACGGTTGGTGCGCGACAAACGTTTTTTGTACGCGACAGCGACAAAACAAACATCAACTACGCCGGCCGCCCCGATGGTGCTGCGATCGATCTTGACGGCAATTACTGGAGCGCCCAGTACGAAGGCGGCCGGGTCGCGTGTTACGCACCGGACGGCGCACTGCGCCAGACAATCATGGTCGCCGCAAAGCGCACCACCATGGTGGCGTTTGGTGGCGCGGACTTAAAGACCATGTACATCACCACCGCCAGCGAAGGTGCATCGGCCGCCGAACGCTTGACTGATCCATATGCCGGTGGCATTTTCGCCTGTGAACTGGATGTTGCAGGACGCGCCGAGCCGTTTTATGTCGACTGACGCAAGCATTGGCCGCCATGCAACAAAAACGGTATGGCGTAGGATAATCACGTTAATGACAATTATCTGGAAGTCGCAATGACCGCCAAAACCATTTATCCGAGTCTCGACAATCGTGTGGTGTTTGTTTCCGGCGGCGGTTCGGGCATCGGTGCATCGCTGGTGGAACATTTTGCCGGGCAGGGCGCA
Source organism: Burkholderiales bacterium (assembly GCA_031368465.1). Classification (GTDB taxonomy): domain Bacteria; phylum Pseudomonadota; class Gammaproteobacteria; order Burkholderiales; family Usitatibacteraceae; genus UKL13-2. The sequence goes on along the minus strand of JANMNT010000129.1, from coordinate 4,833 downwards.
CGTGTGGCGTTTTGTGATATCGACCAGGGCTCCAGCGAGGCGCTGGTGGCGCAGTTGTCGGCGACATGTAAACACGCGCCGCGGTTTGGTTTGTGTGACGTGCGTGATATCGACGCGCTACAGGCGCATCTGCGGCAGGTTGAGGCAGATCTGGGCGCGATTCGTGTGTTGGTCAACAACGCCGGCAACGATGCACGCCACAAGCTCGCTGAATTGACGCCGGCCTATTGGGACAACTGTCTGGCGTTAAATTTGAAGCATCAGGTGTTCGCGATCCAACAGGTCGCACCCGGTATGGCGGCCGCAGGCGGCGGCTCGATCATTAATCTGGGTTCGGTGTCGTGGATGCGCGGGCGGCCAAACCTGGTTGGCTACACCTCGGCCAAGGCCGCCATTTCCGGTCTGTCACGCACATTGGCACGCGAACTCGGCGAGGGCAATATCCGTGTCAATACGCTGGTTCCCGGCGCAATTGTCACGGCACGCCAGGAGGCGCTATGGCGTGATGCCGGCGAAGATCAAAAATTTATTGAATTGCAGTGCCTTAAATTTCGTCTCGACGCCGGGCACGTGGCACGTAGTGCGCTGTTCCTTGCGGCAGATGATTCCAACGGCATCACCGGGCAAAACATCATTGTTGACGGTGGACTGGCGCAGGTATCAGTCGCTGGTTAGTCGCTGTCTGGGATGTCACTGGTTATTTTTGGCCAGATCGCTGAAATATTCGTAGTGCTCGGTATTCACCAACGAGCGTCGGAATTCCACCGGTACATCGTTAAATGTCATGGCAACCCGTCGGATTTCGAGCAGTGGCGCGCGAATCTTCACACCCAGCACATCGGCGGATTCGGCATCGGCCAACCGTGCGCGTAATCGTTCGGCAGAACGCACCACGGTAATGTTGTAGGCGCTTTGGTAGAGGTGATAGATCGTATTTGGCCTGCCGACCATTTTTGCGCCGGTGAGTTTTGGAAACAGCGCCTGTGGGATGACGATGGTGTCAAAAATAATCGGTTCACCCGCCAACTGCAAGACATTGCGGATGCGAAAAACCTTTGCACGGAGCTTGATGCCAAGGTGCGCCGCTTCTTCGCTGTCTGCCACACCGGTGTCAAACGAGCGCATCACCACGTCCGGCGTCAGTTTGCTGCCGTCGTCGCGCACAATATGGAAGAAATGAAACATCAGCCGGGCACGATTGTGTGCGGCGACAAACGTTCCGCGGCCTTGCTGGCGGATCAGAATGTGTTCATTGGTCAATTCGTCAACCGCCTTGCGCACCGTGCCGATCGACACCTTGTAGCGTGCTGCAAGCAGCCGTTCGGCGGGAATGGCGCTACCTGGCTTCCATTCGCCTGCACTGATGGTTTCCGTCAACAGCCGCTTGATTTCTTTGTACAGTGGTGTGTTGAGTGCCGTGCCGGCGGCCAATTTTTGGTGTCTGGCGGGATCTTCCCATTTACGCATGGTGTGATTCTCGGTGAAAAGTCGATTTCCGGGATGGCAAAACGGTTGATTCGACATGATGATACCGCAATCTGTCAACTCATATAGATGATCTATTTGACATTGTGTGTGCCAGTGAATAACATCTGATCTGGGCGTTTGGTTACCAATATCAGTTGCTGACACGACCGGCCCGGCAGTTATCCCACAGACGGCATTTTGAGAGGTTTGTCATGATTCATTTTGTATTGCACGAGGCAAAAGACACGGTTGCCGTTGCGGTGGTCGAAGGCATCAAGGCCGGTACCGACCTGACGGCGTGGATCATGGACGATGACAAGCAGATCCCGATCAAGGCGCTGCAGGATATTCCGATCGGCCACAAGATCGCCCTGAAGGATATGGCGGTGGGCGACACCATTTTTAAATACGGTACCGATATCGGCCGTGTGGTCGCGCCGATCAAGGCCGGCGAGCACGCGCATGTGCACAACATCAAGACCAAGCGCTGGTAGTTTGCCGGGTCTTTGCAGCGTCGCGCGATCCCATCCATCGTCGCGCACCACGAATAATATAAAGGACTGACATGTCATTGATTTCAAAGAACACCAGCTTCTGGGGCTACCGGCGCGAAAACGGCCGCGTGGGCGTGCGCAACCACGTGATTATTCTGCCGGTTGATGACCTTTCCAACGCCGCCGCCGAGGCGGTTGCCAACAATATCAAGGGCGCCATGGCGGTACCGCACCCCTATGGCCGGCTGCAGTTTGGCGCAGATTTGGATTTGCATTTCCGCACATTAATCGGCGCCGGCTGTAATCCCAATGTGGCGGCGGTGGTGGTGATCGGCATTGAGGATGGCTGGACGCAAAAGGTGGTTGAAGGCATTGCAAAATCCGGCAAGCCGGTCGTCGGCTTCGGCATTGAACAACACGGCGATCACGACACCATCATGCGTGCATCGAAGGCCGCACGTGAGTTGCTGCAGAATGCGTCGGAAAAACACCGCGAGGAATGCCCGCTGCACGAATTGTGGGTGTCGACCAAATGCGGTGAATCCGACACCACTTCCGGTTGCGGTGCCAACCCGACCGTGGGCAATGCATTCGACAAACTTTATGAAATCGGCAGCACACTGGTATTTGGCGAAACCACCGAGATCACCGGTGGCGAACAAGTCATCATCAAGCGCTGTCGCACACCAAAGGTTGCCGAAGATTTTATGGTGATGTTCAACCGCTATCAGGATGTGGTGAACCACCACAAGACCAGCGATTTATCCGACTCACAACCGACCAAGGGCAATATCCTCGGCGGGTTAACCACCATCGAAGAAAAAGCGATGGGCAATATCCAAAAAATCGGCAAGAAATGCATGATTGATGGCGTGATTGATAAAGCAGAGGTACCGACCGGTCCCGGCCTGTGGTTTATGGATTCGTCGTCTGCTGCTGCTGAAATGGTTACGTTGTGCGCGGCGTCGGGTTTTGCCGTGCATTTGTTCCCGACCGGGCAGGGCAACGTGATCGGCAACGCGATCGTACCGGTGATCAAAATTTGCGCCAACCCACGTACCGTGCGCACCATGAGTGAACACATCGACGTCGATTCATGTGCCTTGTTGCAGCGTGACATGGTGCTCGATCAGGCGGGCGACAAGTTGCTTGATATGATGTTGCGCACCGCCAACGGGCGGCTGACCGCCGCAGAAGCGTTGGGCCATCGCGAGTTTGTGCTGACACGTCTATACGAGAGCGCGTAGGACATTTCGCTTTTCGCATTCCTCGGTGGCGGCGCGATGCCGCCACAGCCAAACGGGTCAACAATGAAAATACTGATCAGCGAATTCATGGACGATGCGGCGGTCGCCTCGTTGCAGGCGGGTTTTGATACCGTTTACGACGCCACCCTGGTTGATCGCCACGACGAACTTCTCGCGAAGTTGATTGACGTTGATGCGTTGATCGTTCGCAACCGCACGCAAGTCAACGCGGCGGTGCTGACGGCCGCACCAAAACTCAAGGTGGTCGGCCGACTCGGTGTGGGTCTCGATAATATCGATCTGCCCGGCTGTAAAGCGCGCAATGTTGAGGTGATTCCGGCGACCGGAGCAAATGCACTCGCCGTTGCCGAATATGTGATTGGCACGGCAATGGTTCTGTTGCGCGGTGCTTATGCCGCGACGCCGGCGGTTGCCGCCGGCAAATGGCCGCGCGGGCCACTATCCAACGGCCGCGAGATCGGCGGCAAGACACTCGGCATTGTCGGCTTTGGCGGCATCGGGCAGCTGACGGCACGACTTGCGCAAGGCTTGGGCATGCAGGTTATCGCCACCGATCCGATGATCGATATAGATGCACCGGTGTGGAAACAAACCGGCGTGACCTGCCCGACACTCGAGCAACTGCTGGTTGAGAGCGATGTTGTGTCGTTGCATATTCCGTTGGTGGCCGAAACCCGCAACCTGATCAATGCGGCGCGCCTTGCGAGCATGAAACAAAACGCCATCCTGATCAACTCAGCGCGTGGCAGCATTATTGACGAAACCGCACTTGCCGCGGCATTGCGGGCCAACCGGCTCGGTGGTGCCGCGTTGGATGTGTTTGATACGGAACCCTTGCCGGCCGGTTCACCACTTGCGGATTGTCCAAACCTTATTCTGACCCCGCATATCGCCGGCGTGACTGCCGAATCCAACACAAGGGTCAGCAGCATGATCGCCGAGCGTGTCGCCGCGTCACTTGCTGCGTTGCGTTGACGTTGTTACCGGGTCCTCTGTCGAATGCCAAAATATCCAGTTAACGAACTCGCCGTGATCGGCATCAAGGCGCTGACCAATGCCGGTGCGTCGCCGATGATGGCCGATGCCACGATCCGCGCATTGCTCTACGCCGACACCCGTGGACTGCCGTCGCACGGACTGTCGCGGATTTTGCAATACGCCACCCATCTACGCAACGGTCGCGCCAACGGTGCGGCGGTGCCGAAGGTGATTAATAGCAAGGCGGCCGCGTGCCTGATCGATGCCGGTGAAGGGCTCGCCTTTCCGGCGTGTGATTTGGCAATTTCTGAAGCGATTTCGCGCGCCAAGGTTGCCGGTGCATGTTTTGTCGGTATCACCAACAGCCACCATTTTGGCGCCGCCGCGTACCACGTTGAGGCGGTTGCGGCGGCAGGGATGGTTGGTTTGGCATTCAGCAATTCGCCCAGCGCCATGCCGGCATGGGGGGGTAAACGCGGCATCTTTGGCACCAATCCGATTGCCGCCGCGTTCCCACGCGAACACGCAAAACCAATGTTGATCGATTTGTCGTTGTCGGAAGTTGCACGCGGCAAATTGATGATTGCCGCCAAGAAGGGGGAATCGATTCCACTCGGCTGGGCGCT
>JANMNT010000117.1:0-2669 GCA_031368465.1 Burkholderiales bacterium | reverse complement strand
CTTGCCCTTGTTGCGGCAATTCATCAAACCGGCTCATCCGCAATCATCCGTTTACCAAGGCTGATCGCATCATCCTGCACGTAGCCGATGCGTTGATAGAACGTGATCGCATCGTGGTTTGTTGTTCGCACTTGTAAATTGCTTTTTGGGCAGCCGGCGGCGGCCCGCAACCGCTCCACATGCCGAACCAGGTTTTCACCATGACCAAGCCGACGATGATCGGGCGACACCGCCAGATAATTGATCCAGCCGCGATGGCCGTCATAACCCGCCATGATGCTGGCGATGATGTTTGCGTCCACCACGCCGACCAAAAACAATTCGGGCTGAACGGTGAGCTTGCGCGCGATGTCTTTTTGCGGATCGTTCCATGGCCGCAACAGTCCACATTCCTGCCATAGCTGAATGACGGCGCCTTGGTCGGATTGAATGTAGGGACGAATTAGCATTGATCAGTTGTTTTCATCGAAATTGTCGTGAATTGACGCGGGGCCCGCGAATCGTGTCAGCCCAACGCGGCGAAAACGATCTTGTTGCTCAACCGGGTGCATTAGCCGCCATGCGGATTTGTTTGCGCCACGCCAATCGATGCAAAGGTGGACAAAACACATATTTCATCGCCAATCAGTTGCCCGGTGATAGTGGCATGTACGCATGACGAATTAGGACGCATCCGGCGCAGCCGGAAATGTTCGAGCCAGCTTGACCATCAGCGTATTGGTGACCTCGTTGTTGCCGCTCTCGATGATTGCGTAGCCGAAACCCTTGTACAGCGAAATGAGCTTCAAATTGGTGGACGATGTCCACGTGGCGGCAGACGTCAGCGCGTGCTGCAAAAACCACTGTTCTCCCGCGTTGAGGAGTTGGCTGGCGACGCCGTATCGACGGGATGCCGGGGTGACATAAGTTGTCGCGAACAAGCCATAACCTTGTTTGTCTTCGGTGAATTCTCGCCGAAGCAGCGTGTGACCAATGACCTCGCCATTCGCTGATGTGGCGACGAGGACCCTGCCAAGATCTGCCTGTCCATGCACATGCCAGAGCAATCGCTCGCGCAGCCATGCGAGGTTGTGGAGCAAGGCTGCGTTCGCCTCACCCTCAACTTCAACTAACGTTAGTCGCATGCGTTCGGCGACGAGGTCTATTTCCGCCTTGACGTTCGGATCGATCTGGCGAATTGCCGCCGCCGGTGGGATTGAATCAGCGTCGGTGGTGGACATGGGTCGATTGCGCCCGCAGGTCAATCATCAACGGCCGCCGAAGTCGCGCCGTATGCAAATCGGTACAAGACACACATCTCATCGTCAATCAAACGTTCGGAAACACTGGCACGATTGGTGCCTTCCGCCGCGAGCGCCTTTGTCCAAAAGCGCCGGGCGGCGTCATTTTCGCGCAAGTGATAAATCTCCCACGCACCGGGATAACGTTGCAGCAACTGGCGCACGATCTGTTTACCGATACCCTTTTGCCGAAATCGTCTGCCGACAAAAAAGTAGCCCAGGTTAAAGGTCGAAGTCGGTGCAACAACTTCCTGATCAACCACGGCAAATCCGGCGAGTTCGCCGCCGACGTCGATCAAATAGGGATGCACGGTTGGTGTTGACCAGTAGGCCTGTTTCGGCCGGAGCGCATAAAGACCGGTTTCGCCAAACGACAACGGGTACGACTCACTCAGGTCGTAGTTATAGAACTGCATCAGGTTTTCAATGCGTGGAATATCAGCGGCGGTGGCGCGACGCAAATGGCATTCAGTCGGATTTGTTTGATTAGTCACCGGCATTCCTATTTCGCCGGGGCTGCCTTGGCCGTCTTGGTTGCGAGGGCACCGTCCCGAATTGCCTGCAACGTGGTATTGGGTGATATCGCTTCAGGGTCGATGCGGATTTCAATAAGAGCGGGTTTGCCGGCTGTGGTGGCACGTTCGAATGCACCGGCAAAATCCGCCGTTTTTTCGACCACCTCGCCATGCGCACCGAATGCGCGTGCGTACGCGGCAAAGTCAGGATTGGTTAACGCGGTGCCGTGAACATTGCCGGGAAACTCGCGCTCTTGATGCATGCGAATGGTGCCGTACATGCCGTTGTTGACGACGACAAAAATCACATTCAATTGGTACTGAACGGCGGTGGCGAGTTCTTGCCCGGTCATCAGAAAACAACCATCACCGGCAAACGCGATCACGGCGCGGTTCGGGTGTACCGCCTTGGCGGCAATCGCGGCGGGCACGCCGTATCCCATCGCGCCCGAGGTCGGTGCAAGCTGGGTGCGAAACCCGGCGCTGGTGTGATACCGATGAAAACGATGCAGCCACGTCGCATAGTTGCCGGCACCGTTGGTGACAATGGCATCGGGCGGCAGCACCTGTTCAAGATGCTGCATCACGTCCCACATTTGTACGTTGCCGGGGGTCTCTTTGCGGCCCTGCCACGCCTGATAGTCGGCGTTGGCTGCGGCAACATTGGCATCGATGGCGACTGACGTCATACGCGGCAACCCTGCCAGCACCTGTGCGATTTCCGGCATGGTGGCGTTAATCATCAGGTCCGCTTGATAGACCCGCCCAAGTTCCTCTGCGCCTGCATGGATATGCACCAGCTTTTGCGTCGCGGCCGGTATCGGTGCGTTGATCAAATCGTATCCACCGGTGGTCATCTCACCGAGCCGTGGCC
>JANMNT010000050.1:0-3845 GCA_031368465.1 Burkholderiales bacterium | reverse complement strand
CCACAAATCGCAATGGTCGGGCGCAGCCCGAGCCATTCACCCATGACGCCACCCAAAATCGAACCAAACGGCGCCAACGACAGCGCCATAAAGATCATGGTTGAGGTAACGCGTCCCAACAGATGGTCGGGTGTCGCGGATTGGCGCAAGGAAAGATAGTTGATAAAAAACAGCATCGCACCAAAGTCGAAGATGAACAGTGTGCCGCCCAGCGCGAGGAAGGAATATTCGTGCGGCGTGATGGCCGCCATCAGCAACCATGCCAGCGCGGTCGCGGCAATGCCCATCAGCATTACCCTGCCGACGCCGAATCTGGCATTCAACAGCTGGCAGCTGAAGGACGCAATCAAAAAGCCGACACCGGCGAGCATATAGAGTGCGCCAATTTTGCCTGCGGATAGCCCGAGGTCGCGCGCCGCAAACAGAATCACGATCGCCACATAGGCATGGCGCAACAACTGCCAAAGCGCCAGCCCCCATGAGATTGAACGCAAAATCGGGTTGTGCCAAATCAGATGAAGACCTTCTTTGACATCGCCCCAAATGCTTGCCCAGGTGATCTGACCGGTTTGTTTGGGCGCGTCGCCCGCGTCCGGCTTGATGCCGCGCAGCATGAGTGCCGAGACAAAAAAGGCAATCGCGTCGAGCAATATCGCAAACGGCGCAGTCAGGGCATGAATCAGCATACCGGCGATGCCCGGCCCGATCAATTGCGCGGACGAGTCCGACAAGGCGATACGCGAATTGGCTTCAACCAGGTTTTCGCGACCGATGCGCTCGGTCATAAATACTTGATACGCTGCCCAACCGATGATTCCGCCCAAGCCCGTCATAAAGGCAACAACATAGAGGATTGGCATACCCAGGAAACCCACCCATGCAGCAATCGGCACCAACAACAATATGGCGCCCCGGCCGATATCAGCCCACATCACCAGCGGCAACTTGCGCGACCGATCAACCAGGACACCGGTAAAGACACCAAATAATGTGTACGGGAGCGCGGCCATCATGGTCAGCATGCCCATCTGGGTCGGGGTTGCATGCAGCAGCAGCGCAGCGGTTAGCGGCAACGCGAGAAACGTGACCTGACCGCCAAAGTGGGTGATAGTCAGCGAAATCCACAACACCCGAAAATCACGGTGACGCCAGAGTGTGCCGAAATAGCGGTCAAGCTTGTGTGGGGGCGGATCAGCCGCAGAGACCGGCGTTGCCGGATCTGACCCGCTTGTGGAGGTGCGCATTCGTGCCATTTTAATCGACAATCGTCATCTTGCCGCCGGCGGCGAAGATAACGATGGTCAACACGACTGAAACAGCGCCCGCGCGATGCTTAGCCGCGCTTCAATTCATCGATGCGTTTTTTTGCATCGTCAGCCGCCTTGCCGGTCGCCTGATAACTGATGAACTGCTGAAAGGCCTGCATTGCCCTGGCCTTGTCGCCCTTGCCCTGATAGGCCATTCCGAGACGGTAATGAGCGGTAATTTTTGGATCGACTTGCAAAGAGCGTTCGATGGCACCGATTGCACCGTCATAGTTTTTTTGCTCCAGCAGGGCGCGACCGAGTCCAAAGTGCGCCGTGGCGTTGGCCGGTGATCCGGCCAATTGCTGCTCGAATAATTTCTGCGCTTTGGCGGCTTCGTCATTGTTGATCATCGCAAATCCCAAATTACTCATCGCATTGGGCAGGCTGTCGGCAAGATCCATATCAGCGCTCGGTTTGATCGATTTCAGAATGGTCTCGGCCTTGGAGAATTCCTTTTCGTAGATGTGTACTTCCGCGCGCAGCAATTGTCCGCGCGCCGCGTCGATTTTGCCGAATTCAGCGCTGTTGTCGATTGCTTTGCGCACGCTGCCGCCGGCAATGCCGGGTGCCTGCAGGTAAAACTGGTTCAAGTCGCGACGCATATCAAAATTGCGCGGATCCAACTCAACCGCCTTCACAAACATCTCCTTGATCTTGCCGGCGTATTTCAGTCCGCCGGTCATGCCGCCCGCCATGGCCATCGTGCCGTAAAGCGAGCCGAGAATGTTATGGCAGCGTGCCGATTGCGGCAGGTCCTTGATACATTGCTCGGCCCGCACCATCACGTCTTCGCGTTTTTTTGCGTCCCCGGCGACCACCCGTCCCAGATACCAAAGTGCAACATCGTCACCGGCATTTTTGGCGATACGTTCGCGGGCAAGCGATTCAACCGCGGCGGTGTTGCGCAGCTTGAGCAGTGGTGCGAAGTCGGCGTCGGTTGATTGGGCGGCTGCGGCGGCGGAAAACAGCATGGTGGCGGCGATCAGGCAGGCGGCTATCGGGGTCGTGAATATGGGTCGGTTCATTTGTTTACGTTAAGCGGTCGGTGGAAAGAGTGCGCTTTGATGCATCGGGGTGGGTGGTTGGATGTCAAAAGTACGGGGAGAGAGTGGTTATTGATTGGGTGTTTTGAACGGACTTTGGGCTAAAGTGTCGTGATGGATGCAGATATTCAACAGCAACAAGCTTGGCTCGCGTATTGTCGCGCAGGATTCGAACGCGATTTGGCAGAGGAGTTACATGCCCGCTTTCACTGCGCCGCGAGTAATCCGGTTGAAAACAGCAGTTTTGTTGTGGCGCCCGGCGCACGCCTGAAGGCGCTCAACGAGACAGCCGTATCGACACTGACCTTCGCGCGGCAGCTGATATTGACGCACACGACGCCGGTTTCGTTGACAACCAATGATCGCGTTAACCCGATACTGGAACGAATGATCACGTTTCTTGAATTCAACCATATTCTGTCGGTCACCGACTGCTGGGTCGAATACCCCGATACCAACGACGGAAAAGTGCTGTCACGGGCGGCAAAGGCCATCGAGCCACGGCTGCGTGAGGCATTGTCTGCGCAAAACAAGATCGCCGGCCATGCAAAGTACCGCGCACATGTTTTTATCACGCCTGAGCGGCAAGCCTGGGTCGGTGTCGCCGAGGTGACCCTGTCGCAGCCGGACCCGCTTGGCATTCCCCGCATCCGCATGCCGCATGACGCCCCGTCACGCTCGACGCTCAAACTGGCGGAGGCGTTCCAGGTATTTTTGGGTGACAACCAGGCGCAGGCGCTGCAGCCCGACATGCGGGCGGTTGATTTGGGTGCGGCACCCGGCGGATGGACATGGCAATTGATGGGCCGCGGCATTCGTGTCACCGCGGTCGACAACGCCGATCTGAAAGGCGATCTGGTCGACAATGCCATGGTCAAACATATGCGCATGGACGGCTTCAAATATGCGCCGCGCGTGTCGGTGGATTGGATGGTCTGTGACATGGTTGAGTCGCCGTCGCGCATTGCGCGACTGGTATCAACCTGGTTGGTCAACGACTGGGCGCGCTACATTATTTTTAATTTGAAGCTGCCGATGAAAAAACGCTACGCGGAGATGCTGCGCTGCCACGACATGATCGCGGCAGCGTGTGAAGACGCCGGCAAGCCATTGGTGTTGCAAATCAAACAGCTCTACCACGATCGCGAAGAAGTGACAGGTTTTGCCACCATCCCGACCAGGCGTTCACAATTTGCGCACAACGCAACCGACGCTGCGGTCGCGCGCCGGTCGGAGCGTGCCGCAAGAAGCAAACCGCCAACGATGCGTGACCAAGCTTCGGAAACGACGACTGCAAAAGGCGCGGCAGGATCGGCTGGTGAAGGACGCAAGCGTTCGGGTGCGGCAGCAGGGGCAACAAAACGAAAGCCAGCCACAACAACCTCAACGTCGCCATGGTCGGCCAAGCAACCACCCAAACAAAAACGCCGCACTTAAGTGCGGCGTTTTTGTTTGGGTGGTTGCTTGGCCGACCATGGCGACGTTGAGGTTGTTG
>JANMNT010000015.1:0-43867 GCA_031368465.1 Burkholderiales bacterium | reverse complement strand
GTGGTCTTTCCGTCAGCCACACATTTATATGCGGCATGCGCATTTCCGCCCAGCAAAAGTGCCGCGGCACAACCTGCCGCAATTTGGATATTCATTTTGTCCCCGGGGAAATAATTGAGCCGTGAGCTGGCGCGCCATCGACTTTACCCGCAGTATCGAGCGGCAGGCAAGATACGGCATTTGCAAAAGCAGTTCTTTTGACGATCGCCTGCATTTCCGGGCGACGCAATCAAACACGCAGCGGAATGAGCCCCGGCGCCGCGCAACCCTTGTGGTTTTTTTGCCGGGACGGTGGATTTCGGCCGAATCCGCTGACATATTGGTCTCCCGCCCATTTCGCCGCAACGGAAAGTAGAATTCGTTTGGGCGCCGATTGCGGAACGACCAAATTTGGTTGTTGCCGCCGGCTTTCATTGCTCTCCGATTCGCCAACACAAGGACACCCTGCATGAAGCTATTTGTGATTGTTTCGATTTGCACCATCCTGATAGCCGTTCCCGGGTGCAGTAAATCGCCACCACCCCCGGTGGCACAGGCCTATGCGGATCAATATGGTCCAGTCGAGAGCACGCGATTCACAGCTTGTCCAACAGTGCAGGGGGTTTGGCAGTTGTCCAATTTGTCTGCAGGCTCTATGCTGACCAAAGACAGCGGGACCATTCAGCATTTCCGTTGGGCTTATGCAAAACTGTTCGGCCTGTCGGTCGGCACAAATGCGTATATTGCGATCGACCCGAACCCGCTGGAAACGGTGCTGTATCTGGCGGATAAACTTCCCAACTCAGGCGGCCGAAAGTCACTCAGCTATTCCACCAAGTCTGAAAAAGAGATGCCTTGTGTGGGGCAAGGTTGGCGACAGGTGGTGGTGACCGACCACTCGTTGAACGAAGCGGCGGCGCGGGTGCTCGGCATCGTTCCTGAACAGCCCAAGACAATCATACAGACCGATTATTTTGCAAAAACCGCTGCAAATGAATTGGTGCTGGCCATCCGCATTGATTTTCAAGGCACGAATGCTGAGCAGGAACCCGTCAAAGGCGGTTATTGGCATTTTTTGAAGATGCCCCGGCTGCTTGAAAAACCGAAAGAAAATGGCTTTAGCAGCTAGGCGCGGGAGCGGCCAACCCAGGCCGGGATGAAGTGGCTGTTTTGCAATCGCCGCCCAGTCGTTGCCGGCCGGTAGCGGCAATTGAAAACAAGGGGCAGGGTCGGCCCATCCAACAAACCCTAATATCGACGGGCATATTCAGACATTTTAGTCTGAAAACGCTCGTCCTGCTTGGTGTTTTACCATTCGTCGTGATGCTGACAGAACGTGCCGCTCACGCGCGTCGGTGCGCGGCCGTACCGACAGACCGGCCCAAGCGGAGCATGATTGGTCAATGAGCGCAGGCCAGCGTTCAACAAAATGCGCGCCACGGTCACCAATCACGCCGCCCTGCATCCACAGAAATATCTCCAGCCGACTGCGGATGCGGACGATGCGTGAGTGTTGACGTTCGGTCGTGCGCAATCCCAGCCAATGCGTCAAAAGGTGAAACCCATCGAACTCGATCAACCGCGCGCGCCCAACAATTCCACCCAACCCGATGCTGCGACCAAGCTGGCGACAGCACCGCGTCCGCTCTGGTTGGTGGTTGTCGGCATCTTGCTGGCTGGCATAATCGCGTTGATCGCCATTGTCGCATTGCTCATTTTTCTGTTCGGCTGGAACTGGCTGCGCGGACCAATTTCAAATTGGGTGAGTACGACCAGCGGACGAACTTTTGCCATTAATGGCGACCTTGATATTGCGCTGTTGCCGTCACCATTGCAGCCGCGCCTGATCGCCAACGACGTTGTATTTGGCAATGCCGGTTGGAGCCACGAACCGAACATGGCCGACGTTAAGCAGGTTGAAATGAGCATCGACCTCGGCAAGCTTTTTCGGGGAACACTCGAAATCCCGATGCTCGTGTTATCCAAGCCGCGTGTTGTGTTTGAAACAAACCCCGCCGTCACGGTTCCGCCGGGTGCGCCGAACTGGATATTCAACACGAGCACGCCGTCGCTGACATTGCCGTATATCGGCGCACTGCGCATCGATGAAGGTAGTGTGATCTACCGCGACCCCGGCAAAAAAACGGACCTCACGCTGGCGGTGAAAACATCGACAAATAGCCTTGATAAACCGGAAGAGCAACTCACCATTGCCGGCAAGGGAATGTTCAATGGCATGCCGGCGACGCTTGAAGCGCGTGGCGGCGCACTGCTCAGCCTGCGCACGCCACAAAACCCTTATCCGATCCGTGCCAAGGCGATCATCGGTGCCACCAAAGCAAGCGTCGCCGGCGCGCTATTGGATCCGCTGCGGCTGGCGGGTGAGCAGTTGAATTTCAACATCGAGGGTAGTGACCTCGCGCAACTCTACCCGCTCGTCGGTGTGCCGTTTCCACCGACGCCCGCCTATCGGCTTGCTGGTTTTTTAGATCACACCAACCAGGTCTGGAAATTCCGGGACTTTAAAGGGATCGTTGGGCAGAGCGATCTTGCCGGCGTGCTCGAAGTTGACCGTACGCCGACACCGCAGAAACTCACCGCCACACTCACATCACAAAAGCTCTTGATGGCCGACCTTGGGGGCTTCATTGGCGCTGATCGCGGCTCGCGTACCGCCGAGGTGCCTCCGCCGAGCAACAAGCTGTTGCCAACCGAACCGTTTAGTCTGGAGAAGCTGCAGGCAGCCGACGTTGATGTGCGTCTGCGTGGTGAGAGGATCATCACTGCCAACCTGCCAATCGAAAAAATGCAGGTGCATCTGCTGGTCAGCAATGGTGTGTTGAAACTCGCGCCACTCGATTTCTGGGTGGCCGGTGGTCACCTTGTGTCGCAAATCGAAATGGACGGACGCCAGCCGCGCATTGCCACCCGTGCCGACATCGTTGCAACCGGGCTGCGGCTGGGCAAATTGTTCCCCGGCTCGACACTCGCCGCCGCCGATACCGGCTCGGTCAACGGCCGCGCGAAATTGCACGGTGGCGGTAATTCGGTCGCGCAAATGATGGCAACCGCCGACGGCGAGGCGGCGCTGATGATGGACGGCGGCTCGGTGGGCGAGCTCACCGTTCGTCTTGCAAATCTTGATATCGCGAATTCACTGCTGCTGCTGGTGGGCGGCGACAAACAAATCCCGATTCGCTGTGCCGTCGCAAACTTCAAAGCGGTCAAGGGTATTTTCACCGTCAAAGATTTGGTGCTCGATACCACCAAGGTCAATGTGGTCGGGCAGGGGGATATCAATTTCATCGACGAATCGCTGCACTTGCGATTAGTCTCGCGCGCCAAAGGCTTCAGCCTCGTCACGTTACGCGGCCCCATTGCGGTGACGGGCTCATTCCAATCGCCGAATATCAGGCCGGAACTGGGGGGTGTTTTTGCGCGCGGTGGCCTGGCGGTCGCTCTTGGTGTGGCCACCGGTGGGCTCGGCGCGTTGCTGCCGCTGCTGGATTTTGGCAAGGATCAAGACAGCAAATGCGCGGCACTGGTCAGTCAGGCGCGCGCGGACGTGGGTTTGAAGGCAGGCACCGTTGCCGGCGAAACGAAACAAACGTCAGCCGCAGGACGTTGATCGCCGTGGCGCTAAAATTGACGCTATGCAAATTCATGCCGACTTGTCGCAACGCGCCGTTGTTCATCATGACACCCTCCCCTGGCTTGATTCACCGGTTGCAGGTGTTCAGCGCAAGTTGATCGAACGCGATGGCGACGAGGTGGCACGTGCGACCTCGATTGTCCGCTACGCACCGGGCTCGGTGTTCAGCCAACATTCACACGTGCTTGGCGAAGAAATTGTCGTGCTCGATGGCACCTTTGAAGATGAACGGGGCAGTTACGGCCCGGGGTGCTACATCAAAAATCCGCCGGGCTCGGCCCATGCGCCATCGTCTGCCAAAGGCTGCACGCTGTTTGTGAAGCTGCGACACATGCAGCCCGAAGACCTCGAACGCGTGGTGGTCGATACCCGCAACGCCGGCTGGTTGAAAGGCATGGTGATGGGGTTGACGGTCCTTCCGCTCGCCGAGTTTGCGACGGAACATACCGCACTTGTTCGATGGGCACCGGGTACCTATTTCAATCCGCATCGCCACCACGGTGGCGAAGAGATCTTTGTACTCGACGGCATCTTCGAGGACGAATTTGGCCGCTACCCTGCCGGCACGTGGATCCGCAGCCCGCATATGAGCGTGCACAAACCGTTCAGTGTTGAAGGTTGTACGATACTGGTCAAGACCGGCCACTTAATCGTGGCCTTCTGAACGCTTGGGGCTGATTGCTCAGCCCCAAGTGCTGCTATGCGCGAGGTTCACCCTGCTCGTTCACCGTCACAGTCGCGCCAGGCGGGGTGGTCATCTGCATACGATATTCCTGGTTGCGAAATTCGTAGGTGACGTCCCAATACTCCGGACGATTCTGGTTGGGTATATTCGCGCAGCGTTGGACATTTTGTGCGTGGCCCTCTTGTCCGTTGCCGTCTTGGCCAACTTTTGATCCGACCACTGCGCCGGCGATGACGCCGCCTGCTGTGGCGAGGTCCTTGCCGCGGCCACCGCCGACCTGATGGCCGAGAATGCCGCCAAGAATGCCGCCGACAATTGCGCCCGGCACATTTGCCTGACTCTGGGTGCTGGCGACCTGCTCACGTTCGACCCAGCAACGCTGCTCGGGTGTGCCGACCACGGCGCGGACCGAGGTGACACGCGCTTCATACAAGCGCTCGTCGTTACGGCGCTGATAGTTGTAGCGTCTGTCGTCATTCCGTGTTGTGGTTCCGGCGTTAGCAATGCGAACCGACGAGATACGGTCGTTCAATCCGGCCGACGAGAGCGATGGGTAGCGTCCGGGGCGCAAGATCGCGCAGCGGCCACCGAAGTTTGCATCTTCACAAACCTCACGCGAATCGCCTTCGACCACAACCGAGGAGGCGCGATCGTTGAAGCCAAAACGTTCGAGGTTGTCAACTTGATTGCGTGTGACGAATGAGCGGCCTTGGTAATCGTTGTTTTCGTAGAAAGTCACCTGCGATAGTGTTGCTGCGGGCAACGCAGGCAACGCAGGCGGATAGCGATAGTCGTCGGTTCGTTCATTACTGCTGACGATGCGGACTGACGAAATCCTTTCGCTCAGTCCCATTGCGCTGAGTGAACCATAACGGCCGGGGCGCAGCGTGACGCAGCGGCCACCGTACCAGACATCTTCGCAGGCTTCCCAGACGTCGCGTGTCACAATGACCGATGAGGCGCGGTCATTAAAATTTTGCCGATCAAAGCTGCTGAGTTGACTGTTTGTCGTGAACGAGCGGCCGCCGAATCCCTCATTTTCGTAGAAGGTAATTTGGGCCGGGGGGGGCGACGGTGCGTAGCGAATGTCATTGCCGCGTGTGTTGCCCGACACCATACGGGTCGATGAGATACGGTTGTTGAGACTCATTGCCGCCAACGATGGATAACGACCCGGTCGTAGCACGGCGCAACGTCCGCCGAAGCGCGCATCTTCGCAAATTTCCCATCGGCCACGCTGGACCACGGCCGAGGAGGCGCGATCGTTGAATCCATACTGGGTGAAATTTGCCACTTCGCCGGTGGTCACAAAGGTGCGACCGGAAAAATCGTCGTTTTCGTAGAAGGTTATTTGTGCCGTAGCCAGCGTCGATATGGCCGACGCCGTCAGCGCCAGCAAGGCGAGGGTGGTTTTGCGGATTGTGTTCATGGGTTTCTCCAGTGGGGCCATACATTTATGACGCAACAACGACCCGAACCAGCCGTGACGCGCCGCCGTTTATCGTCAGCATGGCAACAAGCATTCATCATGGTGCGGTCAATCGGGGGCACGGCTGATGACATCAGGTTTGAATGTTGTACGTTACGGAAAAATGTCGTTTCGTTCCGTGCGCTTGCGCACTGAGCAGACCGGTCTGCGGGCAGTTGGCGCGAATACGCGACTAGCGTCAATGCGGGACACCAGTACCGTGCGGATCAATACGGCCACGTAATGGTCTGTGTGGTCTGTGCAGCACAGCGACCGCACAGGCAGTTCGATGTCGCCCGCCAAGGAGCCATGCGCAATCGCCAGCGCTGCCGTGGCCGCGATCGGCAGGGTCGCCAACGGACATATCTAACGTACGGAAAACGAGAATTTGCAATAAATACGATCAGAAACCATTGATTACCTGTTCTCCTCAACCGGCGCCTGCACCGCCGACTCAAACGCGGCCAGGGTCGATTTTTCCTAAAGCCCTGGGATCAACGAGATTCAAAGGGATGAGCGACATATTTTTCCAAACGTGCGCAGAATCACCGTCGCTGCCCCTTTAATTGTTTCATGGCACTGGTGGCGGCTACCTGAGCGTGTAAGCGCAAGCCCACGAGGAATTGTTGCGTTATATTGCGGTGAATCGGGGTATCTATTGGACCGACACCTTCATGATCATGCAGAACGTCAGGGCCCAACGCGACGCAAATGCGGCGATGCACCCGCGCCAAAGTAGTTGGTCATCGAACAATCGTGTACTTTTGACGTTTGTTGGACGGATGTTGTCCCCAACGGTGCGAAGCGTTACAGTTCACACCACACACTTTGTGAGGAATTGCCATGCAGTCAGGTTCCCCCAACCAATCAGCATTCGCCTTGTTCCGTTGGATGTCAGCCGTCGTACTTTCGGCATTGATGGCTGGCGGCGTTTACGCAAGTGAGCAGTCTGCATTGAGGGTTAAGAAAGGTGACGTGCCGCCCGCCCCACTGGGACTCACCCGCGATGGCAAACTCATCGAGACCACGCAATTTGCCGGGAAAGTTGTGGTGGTGACATTCTGGGCAACCTGGTGCGCGCCGTGCCGCGCCGAAATCGCCTACCTTGAGTCACTGCAACGCAAGGTCTCCAAGGATATTCTGCAAGTCGTGGCGATCAATATCGAAGAGCGGGAAGTGTTCCGCGAAGCCTTTCGCAAAATGAGTGACTACAAAATCCTCGTCGCCAACGATAGCTACAAACGTTACGCCGGGGCGTTTGGTGTCAACGGTATTCCGCACATGCTGATCATCGGCAAGGATGGCAGGGTCGCCGCGGTGCACCGTGGGTATTCAGAGGCATTCATCCCGACGCTGGCCGAGCAAATCGTCGCCGAGCTCTACGTTGGTGTGACGCCGGCCGAAAAAGCCAACGACACGCCGGCTACGCGCGCGCCGGGCTAACGAGCGGGTTCAACAATCCGCGTAGATCAATTTTTGATGTGGCCGTCAGCTTGCCAACCTTGCTTTACCGCATCGGAGAAGGCATGGCAATCGCGATATCGACAAATACGCTGCTGAGTAGCGTCAAGACAATCGCCGCCAGCGCACAAGCGCTGAGCGCAGCCATCTGTGTTGCTTCCCTGAATTTCCAGTATGTCAACCCGAGTGCAACAAGCAAAAGTCCTATAAGGAGAGTGCCGTGGTTGGCGATGGTGAAATAGAGTTGACTACTGGTGCTGAATTCTCCACCCCAAACTCTCATGGCTGGTCGGAAAACGGGCAACACAAAAATCTCGGCGTTGCCAATCAGGATCAGTAATCCGCCAAGCAGCAAAAAGCCTAGAACGGTGGTTAGTCGGGACATGACGCCTCCTGTGAGCTTATGGAAACGAGTGGCCGGTGGATTCGGTATCCTCCAATCGCACCTGCGCACGCAGCATGCCAACGAGGGCATTGTAATCCTTCGTTAGGCTGCTTTTTATCGCCATTTTCGGATTCCGCCCATATTGGTCACACCGCTGATCAGTTGGGCGTCGGACTGCCCCGTCTTGGGATTCAAGACAAGCAAGAATCGTTCTGGCACAATGGATATGTGCACAATAACAACACCAAAATGTGCCATGGGGGAGACCATCATGAATTGTCGTAATCGTGTCTTGCGGATGACATTGAGCGTCGCATGTTTGGTGGGTGCCATTGGACTCGCTGGTGCGGCTTCGATCAGCTTTCCGAGCAATCCGAGCTCGATTGCGGAGTGCGATCGTGCAAAAGAGGCCGGCCTTGCTGTGGTTCGCGAGCATGAGGAGCGGAGAAACGAATTCTATCGTCGCTCGAAGGCTGCCGCAAAGAGAAACTGGGACAACTGTACACAGACCTACGGATTCGGTAGCAAGTGGAAACAATGCATGGATTCTGGCGGCAGTGAGGACCGCCGGTTGCACCAAGCGGGCGAGGAGGCGCACCAGGCATCGCGACGCGCCAGCGATCAGGTGCATAGACTCAACAGCGCCTGTCACCAGACCGCGCAGGCACACATCCAACAGGAGCGGCTGCAGAGGGACGCTGCAGAACGAAGCCGCCGCGAAGCCGAGAGCCGCCAGCGCCAGACGAATGAAGCCATGCAGCGCCAACAACGCGACCAGCAAAGCGATCAGAATCGTCGCGAACGAGAAATTGCGCAAGCCAAGAGCGATGCGCTACGCCGGCAACAGGCTGTCGAACTCGAACGCGCCAATCGTTCTCAACCACGCGCACCTGAATCGAGTGTGATCTATCAAGCGCCGCCGAGCTACCTTGATCGTACGCCTGGGCCGCGAATTGTTCAGACGCCGCAAATGCAGCAACAGGCACAGGCGGAGGCGGAGCAGCAGCGCAAGATTCAAGCGGCAGAAGCTGCGGAACAGGAAGCGCGCATATTGCGTTCTCTGGGTAAACAATTGATCGGATCTGCAACTGCAACCGCTGGCGCACAACTGAATGAATCTTCCAATTCGTACGCGCAAGAAATTGGAAAGAAAGGCGCAACTGAAGGAAAGAAAATGGGCGCGCAGGCGCGCACCGACATCTTGGATGGGGCGTTCAATCCCAATGGCGATAGCGATCCGAACGTCAACCAATCCGTGAAATCGGCTAATGAATTGAGCAAGAGGGCGGAAAATACACCTTTGAGCAACCGCATTGCCGGACAAATGCAGCGCGACGCAATAGCAGGAATTGGATCGAATGCGAATCGTGCAAGCGGCGATTATGGTCGCGTGATGACAGAAAATGATCGAGCAAATTCAATTCCCCCACCCGCGTCTTCTGGTCGACCAGGCGGCCAATCGGTGCCATTTACACCGATGATCGGCTCGGACGCAACGTCCAAATCAGCCGGTATCCCCGATCAATCCGCCACTAACGGCGCAATCCCAAAGAGCCTGCCAACGCCACTGAAAATGTGCGTCACACTTGCTGTTAGCGAGCGCGAACAATGCATGATTGACCTTTGTGGGAGCGAAAAATGGCGGTCGCACAATGATTGCGTCAGCGAGCGACGTTAGTCCGATTCGCCAGCCGTAGCCTCGAAATCATGATGCAGTTGGGTAACGAAAGGAAGATTATGGACGTCTGCACAGTTTTAAAATCGCATAAGCTGGTGCGCTTCCCATATATTGGTTGTTGGATATTTTTCCAGTTCGCCGTGTCAGCGGGCGCCCAGGAAATCGCCACATTGAAGGCGATGCCTGCCGAGGTGTTGACTGGACAGACGGTGACCATTGAGATCACCTTTAAACGCAGAGCCAACGAAGGCGCGTGCGCGCTGACATTAAATTGGGGCGACGGCAACATGCCGCACATGCGCATGGATAGCGATAAGCCCAATACTGCAACCCATGAGTACGCGAAAGAGGGTGCATACGCGATAATCGCCGAGCCCAAGACGATGTTTCGTGGTTTCAAAGGCACGTCCGCTTGTGAGGGCGGCTCGAAGACGGCGGTGGTGACGGTGCGCGACGCAGCGAAAGTTCGCGCAGAACAGCAAGCCGCTGCCGATAAACGCGCTGCCGTGGAGGAGGAGCTTGCCATGCGCAAGACAGCTGAGGTCGAACTTGCGCGGGCCCGCGCAGAAGCCGCCGAACGCCGTGCGCCACCGTCCGCTGACAATGGTACCTCACGCGTTGTGCAAACCGAGACGGAAAATATCAACATGCGCGACACCGTTGACCCAGAGTTCATTCGCGGGCTTGGAAGCCAGAATGCGGGGCAATTGTTTGCAACCGCCGATGAAATGAAAGGCGCTGGCAGGCTGTTGCAGGCGCGCGAAGCATATAAGGCCCTGATGACGCGTTTCCCTAATCATGCACTGGTGGCAACCGCCGCGCAGCAGATGGCCGCCCTGCCGCCGCCCCCGAAAGGCTATGTGACGCCGGTGCCCGGTGGGACCCGGTCGCCAGCAAAGGTTTCCAGTGAAGCCCCTCAGGGCGGCATACCGTCGATTCCAACAAATACGATGGTTGGCGGAAATGCTCCGCCGAAAAGGGGCATGGCTGTCTGCGAAAAATACGAGAAACAATTCGACGATGCTGGCAGATCTGCGATGAATTCAAACTTCGTGAAGGCTGACGTCGAGCAGTTGCCAAACGCGGAGTTTCGGACGCGGTTAAATGAACTTGAATTGCTTCTTATGGAATCCTGCTTTGCGGGAAACGAAAAGCAAATTGCGGGATCAGGTGTCGGTGGCGCATTCGCGGCCGCGCTGAAAAGTAACCCAGCCATGCGGGCAAGTTGCCTTTCGGCTGGCGGGCGATGCACCAAATGGCCCGCAAAATGGCATCAATACATGCGTTTCCTTGAGAGGGAAGTAATCCGCGCGCGCGCCGATCCGACTTACACCATTAGTTATTCGCCGGCGAAATGGGTTGCGGCAAAATAATGATTGTGGACAGCCCAGATTAGATTCCGAAACGGCAATATCCACCGGCATTTTCAGGCGTTTCTGCCTGAAAATATCCGTCTTTCCTGGCGTTTTGCAATTTGTCTGCATGCGTTTGTTTGCACCAGTTCCACTCACCGGCCACAACCAACATGCATGCAAAACCCGCACCGCCCGCCAAACGCGCCAAGCAAGAAACCGCCCCCGCGATTCGTAAACCTGTTCTCGAAAAGCTGAATCTTCATCCACGTAACCGCCATCGTGGTCGCTACGATTTTCCGCAACTGGTCGCAGCCTTGCCGACGCTGAAAGAATTTCTTATCCCCAATCCGTTTGACGCCAACGAATTGACCATCGACTTCGCCAACCCTGCTGGCGTGATGGCGCTGAATGCCGCGCTGTTGAAAGCGTTTTATGGCGTGGACGGGTGGCGGGTGCCGCCGGGTTATCTATGCCCGCCGATTCCCGGCCGGGCAGACTATGTGCATCACGCAGCTGATCTGCTCGCCATCGACCACGGCGGCACCATCCCGCGCGGGCCGGCTGTTCGCGTACTCGATATCGGCGTCGGCGCGAACTGCATTTATCCGTTGATCGGTCATCATGAGTACGGCTGGCGGTTTGTCGGCAGTGATTGCGATGCAGTTGCGCTTGGCGCCGCGCAAAAAATCGTTGATGAGAATGCCGGCCTCGCAGCGGTGATCGAATTGCGTCAGCAGTCGTCAGCGCAGAAAATTTTTGCGGGGATTGTCGCGCCAGACGATCGTTTCGACCTTGTACTTTGTAATCCGCCGTTCCACGCTTCCGCGCGCGAAGCCGAAGCCGGCGCGACACGTAAATGGAAAAATCTGGGTAAAACGGGCAACGCGGGCAATAAAAAATCAAATCCCAAACTCAATTTTGGCGGTCAGGCGGCCGAGCTTTGGTGCGACGGTGGCGAGGTTGGGTTTGTGTGTCGTATGGCGGTCGAAAGCGCGACGTGCCGCGCGCAGGTGGGGTGGTTCAGTACGCTGGTGTCGCGCGAGGAAAGTCTCCCGGCAATCTACGCCGCGTTACGCGATGTGAATGTACCGCGGGTGGAAACCGTCGACATGGCACAGGGCCAAAAAAAGAGTCGACTCGTTGCATGGCGATTCGAATAAGACCCAAGGTGATTCAAGCGCCCGAACAAAAACTCTTCCGCCCATGCTGCTGCTGAAACTGACACTGGTCCCGTTGTTTCTGGCGATTATTTCGCTCGCCGGGAAACGTTTCGGTCAGAGTTTTGCGGGTTGGCTTGCGGGGCTGCCGGTGGTGGTGGGGCCGATCCTGTTTTTGTTGAGCCTTGAGCAGGGCACGACCTTTGCCGCCGCTGCGGCAGTCTCGACGCTTGCGTCGGTGTCGACGGTGATCGCTTTTGGCGTGGCCTATGCCTGGGCGGCGCGCCTCGCCACCGGTAAACATGGTTGGATCATCGCGACGATTTCTGGCTTGTCCGGATGGTTTGTGATGGCGTTTTTTGTATCGAGTATTCCGTTTACCCTCGGCAGCGCCGCGTTGGTGGCGCTGTTGTCGTTATTCATCGCGCCGTTTTTGTATCCGCCACAACCGGCGATCACGGCGCCCAGCCCCTTGCCGGTGACTGAGTTGCTCGCGCGCATGGCGGCGGGTGTTGTCCTCACGCTGGTGGTCACGGGGGCGGCGCAAACGCTGGGCCCGGCGTGGAGCGGTATCGCCGCACTTGCACCATTGTTATCACCCATTCTCGCGATCTTTATTCATCGCCGTTCCGGCAGCGCACATGCGATTGCCTTGTTTCGCGGCTTGGTGCGCGGCGTTTATTCGCTGGCAACATTCTGTTTTGTGCTGGCGTGGCTGCTGGTTGCGCTTGGTGTCGCGCAGGCCTTTGTGTTGGCAGTCGCCGCGGCGCTTTTTGTGCAGGCCGCTACTTTTCTGATGCGTCGGCGCGCGTAACGGCACCAACTCATCGGTCCCGCGCTGCTGAAATAGACTCTAGTCCAGCTGCAACTTTCGCTCCTTGATGAGTTTTGCCCATCGCTCGCTATCGGCTTTGACAAACGCCGCAAATTCGCTTGGGCTGGCGCTACGCACTTCCGCACCGGCACCGGCAAACTTTGCCTTTACATCGGCGCGACCCAACACCGCAGTTAACGCTGCGGCGAGCTTGGCAACAATTTCTGGTGGCATACCCGGCGGCCCAACCAGTCCTTGAAAGCCGACTGTCTCCATCGCCGTCAGACCGAGCTCACGCACCGTCGGTACATCCGGCATTTGCGGGTCGCGCACCGGTCCGGTCACCGCCAGGGCGCGCAGTGTTCCACCTTTGACCTGCGGTAACAAAACCGTGCCGGCGTCGATCAGTACATGGGTTTGCCCGCCGATCAAATCCTGCAATGCCGGCGCGCTGCCTTTGTATGGCACGTGTGTCATATCGAGACCGGTTGCCTGGTTCATTAACTCGCCGTTGAGGTGGGTCGACGTGCCGTTGCCACCCGAGGCAAAATTGACCTTGCCGCTATTGGCGCGCGCCCAGGCGATGAATTCTTTTAAATCTTTGGCGACGTGATCTTTTTTCACGGCAACGACAAAACTCGATTGGCTGATCTGGCCGATGTAGGTGAACTGGCGCAGTGGATCGTACGGCTGCTGCTTGAGCATGTAGGGCGCGATGGCAAACGGTCCGGTGTTGGCCACCAGCAATGTGTAACCGTCGGCAGTCGTACGCGTGAGTTCAGTCGCCGCCAGCATGCCGCTTGCGCCTGGTTTGTAATCGACCACCACCTGCTGCTTGAGCGCATCGATCAGCGGTGCTTGGATGGTTCTTGCGGTGAAATCAATGCCCCCGCCCGGCGGATAACCCACCACCAGCTTGATGACCTTGGCGGCCGGCCACGCCGATTTGCCGTCTGCGGCGGGTGTTTGACTGCCGACGCCGTGCACGGTGACAAGTGGAATACAAAGGGCGAGCAATGTCATCAATCGGCGGGATGGATTCATGCAGAAATTCCTTTCAGTGTCATATGGTCTGATCATCAGCATACCGCGAATCAATAGCTAACCGTGCGTGGGCTGATAGCGGCAGTCTCGGCATCTCCATACTTTTTCACAACAATTGTTTTCTTAAGTGGCGCTTTTATAACACCCGGCGTGCACCGGGCAGCCGCACGATCAGGGACGCCAGCAGAAAACTTGCGGACACAGCAAGTATGGCGGCCACACCAAACTTGAGCAGACTGGCCGCCTGCCATGGAGAGAGCATCAAGCCTATGGATACCACGATTGGTGGATGCACGATAAAAGCGCCATACGCGCAAGGTGCCAAACGATTCCAGATGGGCCAAGGATTTTTTGCCATGCGGCACCGCCATAACGACATGAGGATAATGCCGCATCCAACAAAAGGCTCCCAAAACGCATAAGCCGCGACCGGTAACGTCCAACCGCCATGCAGCTCGAATGGTTCGCCGGCAAATGCGCCGCTCATCGCGGCATAAATGAAAAGTGAGGGAATGGTCAGCAAACTTATCCATGCCCAAGGTTTGGCGATCTTGCCGTCGATGTGTTCGAGTAAACGTGAGGGTGCGGCGGCACAACCAATGGCAAACAATAAAATATATGAGGAAAAATAACCGATTTGCAGCAGCCAGCGCTCCTGGCCGGTGGGCACCCATAGGCGCAGTAAAAAGGCACCGATGCCCCAGATCAATAACATGAGCAAGATGTTGAAATGGCGCAGCGACGAACGCTTAAGTGCCCACGCACGTTGACCAAACAGCAAGCGCAGCAAGACATAAGCGGCGGAAAAAATCAGCAGCGCATAAGCAAACCAGAGTGGGCCGATATTAAAGGTGGGTCGTACGATCAACTGTCCCCACATTGGCAACACGCCTGCGGCGTTGGGTGCCGCCGCCAGCGCGAGCGTCAGTGGGCCGATAAAAAAGCCGTATACAACGATCGGCACACCGAGACGAATCAGGCGATCTTTGCAAAAACGCGGTAATCCCTTGGCATCGAATGAGCGTGGTGTGAAATAGCCGGCCAGCAGAAAAAACGCGCCCATGAAAAACGACTGGTCAACCGCGCATAGCAGCGTGAGCAATGCCTGCGCCAGCGTCGAATCAGCAGGGTAGCGCACATACCAGCCACCGTCGCCGCCAAACATGATCGAAGTGTGGTGCAAGATCACCAGCCCGGTCAGCATGACGCGGATGCGGTCAAGAAAGTCGCTGCGTTCCGCATTTGGCAAAGGATTCATTGAGGCGCTCTCAATTCAGATGGCTGTCCGAGTATGAATTGTTTTCCAGCATGCTTTTGTATGCGCCATCTATTTGTTCTCCGTTCGGCGATCATCCATTCGCATCAATAGCCACGCGGTTGGTGGAAATGTGAGCCATGGCGTGAAATAGAACACCGTGAGGTACCAATACGTGGCCAGGTAACCCGCCCCCTGACCGAGGTAAACGCCGCAATACAGTGTATCCAAAATCGCAAACGGGACGGTGTAGTAAAACGACACCCAGATTGCGCGTGACATGCGTGTTCGTGGGCGTCCGCGCATCAGCACATACAGCGCGAACAATGAAATCACCACCGAGAGCAGTGTGCAGGCGACGCCGATCATCAACGTCGAATACTGCTGATAATAGTCGGGCAACCCAAGCAGCCAGAACGCCGTCCACACCACGACGCCTTGCATCAACAAATTAAGATGATTGCGTATTGGCATGAGAGAGACTCACTGTAAATTTGTAAGGTGGGTGGCGGCTGATGCCATTATAGGCAGTCGTATGCCGACGCATCATCGTTGCGTAGCGACAATTGACATTGGCAGCGCATGACCCGCCGGCCAAAGCGCGCCATAATCTTGAACAACACATTTTTTCATTTGTAATCCGGGGCAGCCATGTATCAAACCGTTCACCGCTTTTGGTTCGACGAAATCACGCCCGCCCAACGCTGGAAGGTTGACGCTGCGTTTGATCAACTCATCGGCGAGCGTTTCGCCGCGCTGCATGGACAGGCCAATCGTTGCGAGCTCTATGGTTGGCGGCATGAACCAAAAGGACGCTTGGCCGAGATCATCGTGCTCGATCAATTTTCACGCAATATGTATCGCGGAACAGCCGTCGCATTTGCCAGCGACGCGTTGGCGCTGGCGCTGGCGCAGGAGGCGGTGGCGGTTGGTGCCGATCAGGCATTGACAGCGGAAGAGCGGGTATTTATGTACATGCCGTTTATGCACAGCGAATCGAAGCTCATTCACGACGTTGCGCTCAAATTGTTTGAAGCAAATGGCATCCAGAACAATCTCGATTTTGAGCGTCGCCATCAAGCCATCGTTGATCGTTTTGGCCGTTATCCGCATCGCAACGACATTCTCGGGCGTGCTTCGACGGCAGAGGAGATCGAATTCCTCAAACAACCGGGCTCGAGCTTCTGAAACGTTTGACCAAGATGGGAGATGATATGAAAATTGCCACACCAGCCGATGCGGATTCACTGCCGCCGTTGCCAGAAACACCAGTCGGACAATACCGCCATTACAAAGGCGGCGAATACGAAGTCATTGGTGTCGCGCGGCACAGCGAGTCATTGGAACCGCCCGTCGTGTACCGGCCGCTTTACAATGCGACGGGCTGGTGGGTGCGGCCGCACGCGATGTTTTTTGGCGAGCTGGAGATCGACGGCAAGTGCCGGCCGCGCTTCATTCGCATTGACGGCTGATTGAACGGTCGATATTTTTATCCACACAAGGATAGCCATTGAACATTCAACTGACCAACCAAAATCGTTACGCGTTTGTTGCTTTGGTCGCGCTGGGCGGGATGGCGCACATCGCGTGGGAATATTTCCATGGCGGCGTGGTTAGCCATCATTTTTTGGCGCGCGCGGATATGCCGTCGATTTCCAACTGGTGGGGGCTATTGTTGCTGCCGGCGCTGGCGTGGTTTGTCACCGGCTGGGTTCGGCAGCGCATCGGGCGGGGCATGTCCGCGGATTCGGCACAAACAAACATTCCCACTGGGGTCATGTTTGGTTTTTTTGGCGCGTTGATTTTTGCCGGCGCGCTCGCATTCTCGTTTGCAAACGGATACCCCAAGGTGGCGGAATATTTGTTTCAAGCGATATTGTTGTTGGCAATATTGCTGCCGGTGTATCGCGCCGAGTGTGTATTGGGGTTCGTGCTGGGAATGACGCTGGCGGTTGGTGCGGTACTGCCGACGGTGATCGGCACGGTGATCGCGGCGTTGTCGGCCATCGTTCATTTGCTTATTCGTCCGGTTCTTGTGCAGCTGTGGCGGCGATTCAAATAAAACGGTATGTTCAAGTTTGTCAGACTGTCGTTTAATTATTTCTTTAGGGGGGATGTCATGGCGCCATTATTTTTTCGATTGGGTGGGTGGATGGTGGTGGCGATCATCGGCTTGGCGCCATCATGGTCGGCTGCGCTTGAGGCGCCCGTGGTCTCTGAAGCCGTTCAATTCGCCGACACGCTCGGTGGCCGCTACGTGGTGCAACCCAATCTGACCTATTCGACGGCTAATAACGTCGAACTCAAGCTCGATTTGTATTTGCCGCAAAACACCACCGGGCCGGTGCCGTTGGTGATGTTTTTCCATGGCGGTGGCTGGGTCGAGGGACGTAAAGAGAGTGCGGTGCTATATCTGCTGCCGTATTTGCAAATGGGTTTTGCGGTTGCCAATGTGGCCTATCGTCTCGGGCGGGTGTCGCCCGCACCTGCCGCCGTCGAAGACACCCGTTGCGCCTTGCGCTGGTTGTCCCGGCGTGCAAAGACCTACAAGCTTGATACCAGCAAGATCATCCTCACCGGTGGCTCGGCGGGCGGACATCTGGCCTTGATCACCGGCATGTTGCCCGCAGGTAATCCGTTTGACCGCGCCTGCGCCACCGATGATGCGACCCGCTGGGAGACCGGCACCGAGCCGCCGCTGACGGTCGCAGCCATCATCAATAATTTTGGTATCACCGATGTCGAGGATATGTTGGGCGGCCCCAACGCCAAACACTACGCGATTGAATGGCTGGGCGCCGCGCCCAATCCCGAGGCGCTGGCGCGTAGTGTGTCACCGATTCATTATGTTCGCGCCGGTTTGCCGCCGATCTTCACGGTACACGGGGACGCCGATACATTGGTGCCGTACGCGCATTCAAAGCGTTTGCACGATGCGCTGACCAAGGCCGGGGTGGTGAACGAAATGGTGACGGTGCCGGGTGGCGGGCACGGTGGCTTTCCACCGGCTGATGCGCAGCGGGTGGCGACGGCGATGCGCGCGTTTCTGATTCGGCAGGGCATCAAACCGGTGCAACGTTAGTCAGGAAAATTGCCGGCAACGCCTGCTTTGACCTTTTGGCAGGGCGGCATGAGTCAATTTCAGACATAAAACACCAGCATGGACGGGCATTTTCAGCCAGTTTTGTCTCAAAACGTCCGCCAATAGGCGGGTTTGTCCTTGTGAGTCCAAGCCTGAATCAAGACCAGGTCGGCTTTTTCTTCACAAACGGTGCGGGTGCGGTGAATGGTGCCGGTAGAATCGGCGCGACGCTGCCACGCGGCAGCACCTGGGGTACCGATACCTCGACGTCAGACGGTGCGGTCGCAGGTTTTTTGGCGGGGGGCTTTTTGGTTGTCATGCCTCATTATGGGCGCGTCGCGCCAATCGCGCCGGATTTATACGCCGGACCCGAATCTCAACACAACTTCACCCAACCGTCGTAATCGATGCATCCCGAAGATCTCGAAAAACTCGTTACCTGGCAAATGCCGTTCGGCAAGTACCAAGGACGGCTGCTCGCCGACCTGCCGGGCAACTATTTGCACTGGTTCGCGCGTCAGGGTTTTCCGGAGGGTGAGCTTGGCCGGTTGCTCGATCTGATGCGCGAAATCGACCACAATGGATTGTCGTCATTGCATGATCCGTTGCGACACCGCTAGTACAACAGGTTTGCGCCAAAGTGCGGCCGACCGCCGTCGCGAACAATTGACGACCAGGTATCGAGATAGACATGCCCCATTTTCCAGAACATGCGGCAGCGGGCGAAATACGCCAGGACCGTCTCTTGTTCGCCGGCGTTTAGCATGGCGTCGGCCAACTGCATATTGGGGCCGAAACTGTTCATTTGTGGCGAGCCCTTCGAATCAACCGAGGCGAGCAGATGGCGGCGGGCGGATACTTTGTCGCCGTTGCGCAATGCAATGATGCCAAGCGCTGAATTGGCTTTGTGAATGGCATTGCCGTAGTTCCAATCATCTTTGTAGCGCTCGGTCATCACCAGCAGCTCGGTTGCAAGCGCGGCAGCGCCGGCGCTATCGCCCTGTGCCGCCTTCCAGAGTGCGGCGTTGCCGAGCGCAATCCATCTGGCATATTGATCGCTTGCCTCACCAAGTCTGGTCTGCGCCTCATTTGCACGTGCGGCGGCATCGACCGGGATATCCGGCATAAACCGCGCAGCGTAGTGCGGCCATAACTTGGCGCTGACAAAACCGAGGCCGACGAACCCGGCCGTGCCAGTGACGAGGGCAATTACCACAATCAACAGAATTTTCATGAGCATATTGTCAGCGTGGCCAACAGTTGGGTTAAATACCCGGGATGAAATTTAGTGTTCCGCGATGTTAACTATTTGGCCGGATAATGCAACAGGATCATCAATACGGGCAACCACTGTGTCTTTACCCCAGACTTTTTTCTGCACAAGTTTCCAATGAACGTAAACCGTTATTGGTTGTTGGCGACGATGTTGTTTGTTTACGCCACCCACGCCGTCGCCGCGCCGCTGAGCGTCGGCTCGAAGCGATTCACCGAATCGTATGTATTGGCCGAGCTGGTGGTGCAATCTGCCGCCGCCGCGGGCGATACAAGCGCAGTACATCGCCAGGGGTTGGGCAATACCGCCATTGTGTTGAATGCCCTCACCAACGGCAGCATTGATGTTTACCCGGAATACACCGGCACCATCGCGCGCGAAATTCTCAAACTCGATACGGTGCCGTCGCTCGCGGAACTGAATCAAAAGCTCGCGCCAATGGGATTGGCGGTGTCGGTGCCGCTGGGATTCAACAACACCTACGCGCTTGCCATGCGCCGCGTGATGGCCGAGCAGACGGGCGCAAAAAAACTATCCGACCTCAAGGCGCACCCGTCGTTTCGGCTGGGGTTGTCACAGGAATTTATCGGCCGTGCGGATGGCTGGCCGGGGCTTAAAAAGACTTACGCGTTGCCGTTTGACACGCCGCGCGGGCTGGATCACGGCCTCGCCTACGAAGCCGTTAATGCCGGGCAGGTCGATATCATTGATATTTATTCGACCGACGCGAAAATCGGCCAATATCAGCTGACAGTGCTGGCGGACGACGCACAATATTTTCCGCGCTACGACGCGGTATTGCTGCACCGGGCCGACCTGCCGCAACGCCACCCGATTGCGTGGGCGGCGATTGCCAAACTCGAAGGCCGTATCAATGACGCCGCCATGCAGGCGATGAATGCCGCCGCTGAGTTGGACAAAAAGCCGTTCAACCAGGTTGCCGCGTCGTTTTTGTCCGGGCTGCCGCCGCCCGTCAGTTCCGCCGCCGGCTTTTGGCACAAACTATTTGCACCCGATCTCGGTCGCCTGACCATTGAACACCTCGCCTTGGTGTTCCTGTCACTCGCCGCGAGTGTGCTGGTTGGGATTCCATTGGGCGTTGTCGCCGCGCGCCATCAACCGAGCGGGGTTGTGATCCTCGGTGTCACCGGTGTGCTGCAAACCATTCCGTCACTTGCCATGCTGGCGATGCTGATCCCGCTCACCGGACGTATTGGTTTTGTACCGGCGTTTATCGCGCTGGCGATTTATGCGCTGTTGCCGATTGTGCGTAATACCCACGCCGGCCTCACGCAGATTCCGCCGGGCATGAAACAAGCCGCACAATCACTCGGCATGACCCCGCGGCTGATCCTACGATTGATCGAGCTACCGTTGGCCCGCACCACCATTCTGGCCGGCATCAAGACATCGGCGGTCATTGGTGTGGGCACGGCAACCATTGCCGCGTTTATTGGTGCCGGTGGATTTGGTGAGCGGATTGTCACCGGACTGGCATTAAATGATCACGCCACGCTGCTTGCTGGGGCGATTCCGGTGGCGGTGCTGGCACTCGCCATTGAGGCGGCATTCAGCGCCGGCGAACGACTTGCTGCGCGGCAGGCGGTCTGACCCGCGAGAACATCAATCTACGTCAAATCGTGCTGAGTTCACCGCCTGTTAGTGGCCGGGTCCGGGCGCAGGCGCCCAGGCGATGCCATTGGTAATATCGATGGCGGTTTCGTGTCTTGGCTGAACTTTTTCGTTCAGTTTAAGCAGCGCGAATATCGCGCTCGAGACTTCCGGGGCGAATCCCGCCCGTTGACGATCACGGTCGTTGATGAGTAGCGAATTCAAATACACATCACACTCCGGCAGTCCCCAATACAGCCGGATCTGGTCGGTGATGCGCTTGATGGGAATGGCAGCCAACAGCGTTTCCATTTCGCGGGAATCGCGTGATTTGGGCTGCGGGGCGGCCGTTTGCTGTGCAGAACTAATCATTACCTTCTCCAATCTCAATCTTTATTAACGAGTGTCAAGAAGGTTATCGGCAGAATAGGGCGCGACTTGAGGCCCAACAGTACGCGCGGTGCAATAGCAGCCTCTCGGCTGGTGTGTCAGTGTGGCATTGTATTGGCGCGTCTGTGACCACGCCGCGGCGGGCCGGGGTCACGAGCCCAGATCATTTAAGCCGGATGGTCGTCCAGCCGCTCGGACGTTTACCGGTTAAAACTTCCGGCAAAGGCCGCCGGGCGGGCCAAATCGCGCAATAATCCGAAACGACTGCCCATTACCCTGACCGTACACCATGCCATCGCTCCGTTTTTCCATTTCTATTTTCAGCATTGCCGCGGTTTTTACCGTCGCGGCCCAACCGGTCATACAACCGGTCACCACCGCCGACCCGACGCCGGCACAATTGCAGCGCCCGCTGGCAACGTGGAACCAGACCGAGCGCGAATGGGCGTTTCGTAATTGGGACAAGGTTGCCAATACACGGACCATCCGCCGCGGCGTAAACATTAAATCATTGCCTGCCGGTGCGCCGCTGCAGGCATTGGTCGAAGGCGGCACCGGTGCAAAAAAACTCGATCAATACATCATCGACAACAAAGTCAGTGGCATGTTGGTTTTGCACGACGGCAAAATCCGACTTGAACGCTACGCGCTCGGCCACAGCGCATCGGACCGATGGACCTCGTTCTCGGTGGCGAAGTCGATTACCAGCACGCTGGTGGGCGCAGCGGTGAAAGACGGCTCTATCAAGAGTCTGGACGACCCGCTGACGCGTTACATCAAGGGTTTGGCCGGCAGTGCGTATGAAGCGGTGACCGTGCGGCAATTGTTGACGATGACGTCGGGCGTGAAATGGAACGAGGATTACACCGACCCAAAATCAGACGTGGCGCGTTTCTATTTCACGCCGCCGGATGCAGATACCGATGCCACCGTCAGCTATATGCGCAAGCTGAAACGTGACGTGCCGGCCGGCAGCAAGTGGCTTTACAGCACCGGCGAAACCAATTTGCTCGGCGTGCTGGTCAGTCAGGCCACAGGCAAACCGCTGGCCGTCTATTTATCCGAAAAAATCTGGGCGCCATACGGGATGGAGCTAGACGCATCGTGGACGCTCGGCGTGACCGATCACGAGCAGGCGGGTTGTTGCCTTCAGGCGAGCTTGCGGGACTTCGGCCGGATCGGTCAGTTTGTTTTAGAGGGCGGCAAGATTGACGGCAAGTCGATTGTCGCCGACGGGTGGTTCGCCGCCGCCACCACCAAACAAGCCGACATCGGCGCGCAGGGTCGCGGTTACGGTTATCAGTGGTGGACGCGTGACGACGGCACCTATGCGGCGGTCGGTATTCACGGTCAGATGATCAACATCGACCCGTCACGAAAACTGGTGGTGGTCATCACCAGCGCCTGGCCGGTCGCCACCGGACAGAAAGAGTCGGGCGCGTGCAATGCCCTTTTGGCGGGTATCGCCGCGTTGATCGACGCAGAAAAAAATCTTGAGATGCCGCCGAGAGTGGCCAACTGAATGATGGCCGCCATGGATACGGCAAATTATGCGGTGCGAATCGCAACAGTCACTGACATTGATGAGCTGGTGCGGATGATCAACCGTGCCTTTGTTGTCGAATCATTTTGTGTCATCGGTGATCGCACCAACCATGACGACATACGCGGGCGATTTGACCTCGGCACATTTTTGGTGATTGATGATCCAGTTAACGCGGGGCGACTGCTCGCCTCGGTATATGTGACCAGCGGAATCCCGCGTGGCTATCTCGGCCTGCTTTCAGTCGACCCGAATGCACAGGGGCGTGGCTTGTCGCTGGTGATGGCAAAGGCCGCCGAAGATTTTTGCCGCGCCGCGGGATGCGAGTGGCTGGATCTGACCGTTGTGAATGTGCGCAAGAATCTGTTTCCGCTTTATACCCGGCTTGGGTTCGCACCATTTGATGTCATGGTGTTTCCACAACCGGCAAAGATGCGCATGCCGTTGCATTTGGTGAAAATGACCAAGCCGCTGGTTTCAATGACCTGATATCGTCGTTGTGGTTTCAGGCAAATGTTCGATTGCGCAATGCCAATAACTGACGGGGTGCGATGATGATGACCAAAGCCGGACAGATCGCCGAACTAAACGCACGACCGGCGGCTGAGGCCGCAAAAATTCTCAGCGAAACCGACCCTGCCACCGCCTGTGATCTGCTGGCCGCGCTGAACCCCGCGTTTGCCCAGGATATCCTCACGGCGTTGCCGGCCGCGCACCACCACGCGATTGTTGCCGTGACCCCGCCCGAAGTGGTCGGACAATGGGCGCGCAATCAGACGTTTGAGCCAGGCGAAGTCGGCAGATTGATGGAGGTGGCGTATGGCACGTTTGCGCCGGCCACCAGCGTCGGCGATGCGATCGAGATCCTGCGTGCATTGATCAAGTCGGCGTTTATCACCTATGGCTATGTGACCGATCCGGACGGCCGCTTGCTCGGTATCGTCACCATGCGGGATCTCTTGTTCGCCGAACATGACCGTGTGCTCGGTGACATCATGCAGCCTGACGTTTTTTCATTGCGACCATCGGACAAAATATCCGACGCGATGCGGCTGACCATCAACCGCCACTATCCG
This sequence comes from Burkholderiales bacterium, assembly GCA_031368465.1. Lineage (GTDB taxonomy): Bacteria > Pseudomonadota > Gammaproteobacteria > Burkholderiales > Usitatibacteraceae > UKL13-2. The sequence continues at coordinate 19,959 of JANMNT010000015.1, read as the reverse complement.
GTCTACCCGGTATGTGATGCCGACGAGAAACTGCTCGGGCTGGTTCGTGGTCAGGCCATCTTCGAGTCGGAGGCGTTCGAAATCACTGCGCAGGCCGGTAGCATGGTTGGTGTTGAAAAAGAAGAGCGTCTTTCAACCCCTTTGATGCAAAGTTTTCGATTCAGGCATCCATGGCTGCAGTTGAATCTGCTGACGGCATTTCTCGCCGGCGGCGTGGTTGCAATGTTCCAGGGCACGATCGACAAATTTGTCATCCTCGCCGCGTTCCTGCCGGTGCTGGCCGGGCAATCCGGCAACACCGGATGCCAGGCGATGGCGGTGACGTTGCGCGGCATCACGCTCGGCGAAATCAAGCCCGGTGACGGCAAACGATTGGTCTTCAAGGAGGGTTTGCTCGGCGCAATGAACGGCGCGCCGATTGGTATCGTTACCGGGCTGGCGATGTGGTTCACCACCAGCGGGCAACATTCGCCGCACGCGCTGATGCTGTCGGTTGTCACGTTTTTGGCAATGGTTGGCGCGTGTACCGTAAGCGGAATTTCCGGTGCGGTGGTGCCGCTATCGTTAAAACGTTTTGGCGCGGATCCGGCAACCGCATCGAGTATTTTCCTGACAACATCAACCGACATTGTCAGCATGGGATTGCTGCTGGGATTGGCGGCGGCGATGGTGAAGTAGATGACCGCCGTCCCGACCTTCGCTATTTTCCGCCGCCATCGGGGTCGGGGTTGGGATTGGAATAGGGCCGCGACATGGTTTGCGGTGGGCGCCGCACTATTTGCGTCTACGGGCTGCCATCAGCTCGACGCGAAAGACCCAACCCGTGCCGCTGCCGCCACTGATGCCATTAATATGCCGACAAAAAAACAAACGACATTCGATGCGACGAAGTTGGCTGAAATTGACACGGCGATCGCGGATTTTATTGCCAGAAAACAAATGCCCGGTGCGGTGTTTTATTTGCAACACGGCGGCATCATTGTCGAAAAAGCCTTTGGCGGTCAAACCTACGACCTGTCCGGGCGTGCGATGGAAACCCACACCGTGTTCGACGCCGCCTCGCTGACCAAAGTGGTCGCCACCACACCGGCGATCATGCTGTTGGTCGAGGCCGGCCAAATCTTGCTTGACGCACCTCTGTCGACCTACCTACCGGAATTTGCAGGCGATGGCCGTGGCGAAATTTCCGTTCGACATTTGCTGACCCACACCTCCGGTTTACCGGCCGGGTTATCGCTGCGTCCGACATGGCAGGGCGCAGGTGAGGCGCTCACGCGCGCCTGTGCCCAACGCCCGACACATGCGCCCGGCGCGTTTTTTCGTTACTCCGACGTTAATTTTATTTTGCTCGGGCATCTGGTTGCGCGTGTGTCGGGAATGCCGCTGGAACGATTTGTGCAGACGCGCATTTTCACACCGTTGGCGATGCGCGACAGCGGCTATCTGCCTTTGCTGCGATTACCGGCGGCGCGAATTGCACCGACGCAGATCATCAAACAAGAGGGGGCCGAACGAACCCTGCAGGGTGAGGTTCACGATCCGACGGCGCGCGCGATGGGTGGCGTGGCAGGCCACGCAGGATTGTTCACCACCGCCGCCGACCTGTCGCGTTTTGCGCGCATGCTGCTCGGTGATGGCGCACTCGATGGTGTGCGTATTCTTGCGCCCGCCAGCGTCAAGTTGATGCGCACCGTGCAAACGCCCGCCGGTCTGACCGCGCGCCGTGCGCTGGGGTTCGATATCGATTCTCCGTTTGCAAGACCGCGCGGCAGTGTATTCCCGATTGGCAGTTTTGGTCATACCGGGTTTACCGGCTGCATTCTCTGGATAGACCCATATTCAAAAACGTTCTACGTGTTTCTCTCCAACCGGGTATATCCCAACGAAGGCACCAACATATTGCCGCTCTACGGCCAACTCGGCACACTCAGCGCGCTGGCTGTGCGGGATTTTGATTTCGGCAATGTCCCCGGTGCGCTGGCGCCGCTGAAATCGGACGCTGCAAAATAGCCGTTGTTTGCGACGCGACGCCGGGGCCGTCAGGTACGTTTTGCCGCGGACTTCGCTCCCAGCTTTTTCGCCGTCGGTTTTTTTGCCGCTGGACTTTTGGCGACCGGTTCTTTAGCATCTGTTTTTGTGCCCTTGTCTGCCAACCCTTCCAGATAGCGTCTAATGAATTCTTTAGACGGAATGCGTTTGATTGCCTCACCCACCACATCCAGCGCAATGTCATCGAGTTTCTTGAAGCGCACACACGCCTTGCCCATGTCGAGTTTTTTGCCGGTTTTGGCCCACGCATCACGAAACCAGCGGGCATCGGCGGTCTCACCAGTGGCACGGTCGACACAGCCGCAATAAACACCCATCATATAAATTGCCAGATGATTTTTTTGTGATGCCAGCGCTGCAAACGGCAACGGTTGTTTCGGGTCGCAGTGATAGCCGGCGGCGAACAGCTTATGTGGCACGTAATAAGCAATATGCCCGTATTGCATGCCTTCCTCATAACCCTTGTCGAGGTTCTTCAGAATCACTTTGCGCAGCGCCTCAAGCGCGGCGCGACGGTCGTCGGGCAGTTCGGCCAGATATTGCTTGACGGTGGTTGCGGTTGATTGCATGGCTATCCCAGGCTGGTTAACGTGCAAAAATAATATCAGACCTCAACGTCGCGTGGTGCCAAGCCTGACCGCAGACGGAATCGTCTAGAATCGACAGGCATATATCTCACGGACCCACCATGTCATCCACGCTGATTTTTGCCTGTATCACCGTGTCTGTGCTGATCACGTCTTTTATTTCCGGCATTCTTGGCATGGCCGGCGGCATGATTTTGATGGGCGTGCTGCTGGCGCTGCTGCCACTGTCGGCGGCGATGATGTTGCACGGCATCACACAAATGGCGTCGAATGGCTGGCGCGCATGGTTGTGGCGACGCCACGTCAATTGGCGCATTTTTTATGGTTATGCGCTCGGTGCCTTGCTGGCATTGGCGGCATTTATCGCAGTGCAATTTGTGGTGAGCAAGCCGGTTGCATATATCTTATTGGGGCTGACGCCATTTATCAGTTTTGCCCTGCCGAGCCGGCTTGCGCTGAATGTCGATCACCATGGCCACCCGATGTTGTGCGGAACGCTCTGTACCGGCCTGCAGTTGCTGGCGGGTGTGTCCGGGCCATTGCTCGACGTGTTTTTTGTGCGCTCAAAAATGGACCGGCGCGGTGTGGTCGCCACCAAGGCGATGTCGCAAACATTGGGCCATTTGATCAAAATTATTTATTTCGGCAGCATTGGTGTGATGGTGGCGGGCAGCGCCACCGCCGGGCTGTCGGTGCCGTTAATGGTTGCCTGCGTGGTGTTGGCGTTTACCGGCACGACATTATCAAAACGTGTGCTCGAAAAAATGTCCGATACCAATTTTCGGTTATGGACACAATGGACCGTGATGACCATGGGCGTGATCTATCTGGCCAGCGGCGTATGGTTGCAATTCGGGATGCAAGCCGGTGGTGGCGTCTAAGCCCGTCTGTTCAATACACGCCGCGAAACATGACCAATTCCATGCCAACCGACGTATTCTGATGACGCGCGTGCCGGTCGGGCCGGACGAATCTCTGCTGGTTAGCCTATAGCCTGATCGCGGTATCAAGCGCTAGCGTGATCATTTCGCCAAAACTGGTCTGGCGTTCATCGGTACTCATGTGTTCATCGGTACGGATATGGTCGGATACGGTAAGAATCCCAAGCGCACGCGCGCCGTATTCGGCGGCAAGACCATAGATGCCGGCCAGCTCCATTTCAACCGCCAGCACATTCATTTTTTCCAGCTTGTCGAACATTTCCGGCTGCGGGGTGTAAAACAGATCGGCGGAGAATACGTTGCCGACCCGCACCTTTTTGTTTTGCGCGTCCGCCACATCCACCGCCGTGCGCAACAAATCGTAATCGGCAATCGCCGCAAAGTCATGGTCCATCAGCCGCATGCGATTGACCTTGCTGTCGGTCGAGGCGCCCATGGCAATGATGATCTCGCCGAGCTTGATGTCTTTCATCAACGCGCCACACGAACCGACCCGGATGATATTTTTGACGCCGTAGTCCTTGATCAATTCGGTCGCATAAATGCTGCACGATGGAATACCCATGCCGTGTGCCATCACGGATACAGGTTTGCCCTGATAGGTGCCGGTATAACCAAACATATTGCGCACCGTGTTGACCAGCTTGGCATCCTTGAGCCAGGTCTCGGCGATAAATTGTGCGCGCAGCGGATCGCCGGGCATGAGTACGGTCTCGGCGAAGTCGCCCGGCTGGGCGTTGATGTGCGGCGTGGCCATATTGGTTTTTGCTTTCGATTTATAGTTGGCGACGGCGCAAACCGTCAGGCGGTCGCTTGCAAACCAAACGGGTCGTCTACCGAGTGTGACGGCGTGGTAAACCACTTGGGGCCCGAGGTGGTCATGTAGAAATGATCTTCCAAACGAATACCAAATTCACCCGGCACACAAATCATCGGCTCGTTGCTGAAACACATGCCTTCGGCGAGCGGGGTGTTGTCACTACCGACCAGATACGGCCATTCATGAATATCCATGCCAATGCCGTGGCCGGTGCGGTGCGGCAGTCCGGGCAGGTCATAGCCGGGACCAAACCCGCTGGCCGCAAGTGAGCGCCGCGCCGCGGCGTCAACCTCCTTGCACGGCACACCCAGTTGCGCGGCGGCAAACGCGGCAGCCTGTGCGGTTTTTTCGGCATTCCAAACCGCACGTTGGTGCGTGTTGGCTTCACCAAACACATAGGTGCGGGTGATATCGGAAATGTAGCCTTCGACGAGGCAGCCAGTATCGATCAACACCATGTCGTTTTGTTTGAGCAGTTGCGGGTCTTTCACGCCGTGCGGAAACGCCGACGCCGGACCAAACAAGACGATACAAAAATATGAGCCCGCCGCGCCGACGCGTTTGTGTGCTTCGTTGATGAATGCGGCCACCTCGGTGGTGCTGATGCCCTCATGTAAAATGCCCGCCGCCGCCTTGTGCACTTCGACGGTCATGTTTTTCGCGCGTTGCATCAGGGCAATTTCGTTGGCGGATTTTTGCGTGCGGCAATGTGCGGTGACGGCCTTGCCGTTGATCAGTTGCACGCCGGCATCACACTGCGTAATGCCATCGGCCACAAAAAACGGCGTATCTTCACTGATGCCGACACGGCCGGACAAGCCCATGCGTTTGAGTGTGTCAACAAACAACTGATAAGGGTTTTCGTGTTCGTGCCAGACGTTGACAGGGCCGTCGAGCACCATGTAATCGCGCACCGTGTTTTGTTCAAAGTAGGGTGCCAGGTATTCGATCGCACCCTTGGCCGGAATAATCGCGCCGACCATGCGTTCGCTCGGATGCCATTTGGTGCCGGTGAAATAGGTCATGTTGGTGCCGGCGTGCACCCATATTGCAGAAACGTTATTGGCCTGCATATAGGCTTGCGCCTTGTTGATACGTTGCAGGTATTCGTCTGTGCCAGTGGGTATGACACCCGCTGTCATGTTTGTCAGCGCCGCCAACGCTGTCGCTTGTGTTTTACCGCCAACGCCAATCGTCATTGCAAATTCCTTGGTAGAAAAGTTTTCAGGAGATTCAACTGTTTAGATAGCGCGATTCAAGGTGGCGCCGGTAGTGCGCCGCATCGAGTGGGCCACCGGTGGCCCTGGTCACCAACGTGTCGGTGTCAAAGCGGCTGCCGTGCTGCCAGATGTTTTTTTGCAACCAGTCAAACGCCGGCGACAAATCGCCCTGTGCGATACGCTGATCGAGATCCGGTGTCGCCTTGCGGATGGTGGCGAACCATTGCGCGGCATACATGGCGCCGAGCGTGTAACTCGGGAAATAACCAAACAATCCCTCGCCCCAATGCACATCCTGCATACAGCCGTTGGTGAAATTGCCGCGTGTGTCGATATCGAGCAGGTTGGCCATGGCCTTGTCCCAACGTTCTGGAATTTCTTCTGCCTCCATACGACCTTCGATCAAATCGCGCTCGATGCCATAACGCAAAATAACGTGCAGCGGATAAGTCATCTCGTCGGCCTCGACGCGGATAAAGCCGGGTTGCACACGCGTCAACCAGCGGAACAGGTTATCCGGCTCAAACGCCGGCTGGTCGCCAAACTGCGCCACCAACCGCGGCGCCAACAGGCCGACAAATGCGCGGCTCATGCCGATTTGCATTTCAAAACTCAGACTCTGGCTTTCGTGAATGCCGGCACTGCGCGCCCACGCAACCGGTTGACCAAGCAATGCACGCGGCAGATTTTGTTCGTATCGACCGTGTCCGGTTTCATGGATGACACCCCACAGGCTGCCGACAAAACTATCCTCGATATAACGTGTGGTGAGGCGCGTGTCCTCCGGCACGCCGCCGCAAAACGGATGCGCACTTTCATCGAGCCGCCCTGCGGAAAAATCAAAACCGAGCAACTTCATGACTTCCAGACCAAGCGCATATTGCCCGGACTTGGGGAACGGGCCGACCGGCACGATCACCGTTTCTTTCGCCTGCTTGGCGCGCACTTTGCGCACCAGATCCGGCAGCCACTGTTGCAAATCGCCGAACAGCCGGTCGATTTTTGCGCCTGTCATACCGGGCTCGTAGTTGTCCATCAGCGCGTCGTGCAAACCAAGGCCGCTGTCATCGGATAGATATTTCGCCTGTTCGCGGGCGAGTCTTAATACCTCCCGAAAATTGCCGAGGAAGCCGGCCCAATCGTTGGCCGGGCGCTGGGTGCGCCACGCGTGTTCGCAGCGCGCATTGGCCAGCGATTGTGCCTGCACCAACGCCGCAGGCAGCGCGTTTGCGCTGCGCCAGTTACGACGCATTTCACGCAGATTGGCCTGCTGCATATCGTCGAGTGACTCGCCGGCTGCCAAGCTGAGATTTTTTGACAGTTGCGGGTCGGTGCGAATGCCGTGCAGCAAGCCGCCCATTTCCGCCATGGCATTGGCGCGTGCGGTGCTGCCGTTCTCGGGCATCAGCGCGAAGCAATCCCAGCTGGCGATTGCCTGCAGGTGTTCAAAGTGATGCAAACGCGTCCAGGTATTGACCAGTTCGTTGTAGGCTGACGACGGGGCGGATTGACTCATGCGTATTACTCCTCTTGAAGCGTGATTATTTCACGCCGCAGCTAGCTGCGGTTTTTTGATAAAAATCAACTGTTTGCAGCTGGTATATGGGTCGCCCGGGTGTGGAATAAAAGGCACAGGCGGTGGGCGCTGACGGCTGATAGCGGCCAATCCGGTGTAACGTATCGGTATGGGCGGGCGGCCATTGGTGAAATCGTGGCGCCGGCATAAAAAAGCCGTTGAAATTTATGGAACCAGCGTGATGGAACAACAGTTTGATTACATTGTGATCGGCGGCGGCTCGGCCGGCACGGTATTGGCAGCGCGCTTGAGCGAAGACCGTGACGTCACAGTGGCATTGCTCGAGACCGGCGGCGACGGGCGCAGCTGGCTGGTACGCGCACCGACCGGCGCGGTCGCGATGCTGCCGACCAACATCAACAACTACGGTTTTGAAACCGTGCCGCAACCCGGTCTGGGTGGGCGGCGCGGTTACCAGCCGCGCGGCCGCGGGCTGGGTGGCTCGTCGGCGATCAATGCCATGGTGTATGCACGCGGCGACCGCAGTGATTACGATCATTGGGCATCACTTGGCAATGCCGGCTGGTCTTACAACGATGTTTTGCCGTTTTTTAAGCGTGCGGAAAACAACGAACGCATCCATGACGAATTTCACGGGCAGGGTGGTCCGTTGAATGTCGCTGATTTGCGCACCGACAATCCGTTCCAACAACGTTTTCTGGATGCGGCGATAGAGACCGGCTTTCCGCTCAATACCGATTTCAACGGCGCAACGCAGGAAGGTGTCGGTATCTATCAGGTCACACAAATCAACGGCGAACGCTGCAGTGCCGCGCGCGCCTATTTGCATCCGCACATGAATGGCTCGCGCCCCAACCTGACGGTCATGACCCGCACCCAGGTTGTCAAAATCAACATCCAGAACAAACGCGCAACCGGCGTAACGATCCGACTCAACGGCGAGCAGGTCATCCTAAACGCCCGTCGTGAGGTATTGCTCAGCGCCGGTGCGATTCATTCGCCGCAATTGTTGATGTTGTCCGGTATCGGTGATGGCCGCGAATTGCAGGCACACGGTATCGCCGTGACACACGAGCTGCCCGGCGTCGGCAAAAATTTGCAGGACCATCCTGATTTTATTTTTGGTTATGCCGTCAAGAGTCTCGATCTGGTCGGTATTACCCTGCCCGGCGCTTGGCGGCTGCTCCATGAGTTTGTGCGTTATGTGCGACACCGGCGCGGCATGATTGCGTCCAACTACGCCGAAGGCGGCGCGTTTCTGAAGCTGTCGCCGCAGTCGGTCGCACCCGACATCCAATTGCATTTTGTGGTGGCACTGGTCGAGGATCACGCGCGCAAATTTAATTTCCGGCACGGCCTGTCGTGTCATTTCTGTCTGCTGCGGCCGAAAAGTCGTGGCACCATCGCGCTCGCCAGCGCGAATGTCGCCGACGCACCGCTGATCGACCCGGCCTTTCTGGCCGACGAAGACGACCTCGCACAAATGGTTGCCGGCTACAAGCTGACGCAAAAACTGATGAACGCACCGTCGCTGGCATCGCGTTATGTTGAAAACATGTTCACCAAAGACGTCAACACCGACGACGACATCCGGCGCGTTTTGCAGGCACGCGTCGATACTGTTTACCACCCGTCCGGCAGTTGCAAGATGGGCGACGATGCGATGGCGGTGGTCGACAGTGCGTTAAAAGTGCACGGCATCGACGGCCTGCGTGTGGTTGACGCCAGCATCATGCCGACGCTTATCGGTGGCAACACCAACGCGCCGACCATCATGATTGCGGAAAAGGCGGCTGAAATGATTCGCGCCGACCAGACGCACAACGCAGCAATCAACAAACTGGCGGCATGACCACCGAGGCGCCGAAGCCGCATGTTCGTCGCAAACGATATCGCGGCACCCATCCGCGCAAATTCGAAGAAAAATACAAAGAGCTGAATCACGAGAAGTTCGCCGCCGATGTCGAAAAGGTGATTGCGCGCGGACAGACACCGGCGGGTACACACCGGCCGATTTGTGTTGATGAAATTTTGCAGATTCTGAATCCGATGCCGGGCGAAACGGTGCTCGATGTCACGCTCGGCTTTGGCGGACACACCCAAAGTATCCTGCCGCGTTTGTTGCCCGGTGGTCGCTTGTTCGGCACCGATGTGGATTCACTCGAGCGGCCGCGCACCGAGGCGCGTTTGCGTGCACTGGGATTTGGTGAAGACGTGCTGGTAGTGCGCGAATTAAATTTTGCCGACATTGCGCAACTGTTGCCGGAAGCGGGCGGCGGTTTTGATTGCCTGCTCGCCGACCTTGGGGTGTCGTCGATGCAGCTCGACAATCCGCTGCGAGGGTTTTCGTTCAAACACGACGGCCCGCTCGATCTGCGACTGAATCCATTACGTGGTGAGCCGGCGTCGGCGCTGTTGCAAACACTGAGCGCGCCCCAATTGGCGGCATTGCTCACCACCTACGCCGACGAGCCGCACGCCGAGCGTATTGCCTGGGGCATCAAAAAAAGCAAGGCACCGATTACCACCACGCGGCAGTTGGCGGAAAACGTGCGCGCCTCGCTAAAAGATTTTCCGGAAAAAAATGACCACAAAAAAACGCTGGCGCGCACCTTCATGGCGTTGCGTATCGAAGTCAATAATGAGTTCGATGTGCTCGATCGTTTTTTGGCGGCACTGCCAGGTTGCGTGAAGCCGGGTGGCCGGGTGGCGATACTGTCGTTTCATTCTGGTGAAGACCGGCGCATTGAAACGGCGTTTCAGCGTTATCTCGACGCCGGTATTTTTGCCAGTGTCGCGATTGAGCCGATCCGGCCGTCACCCGATGAGCAGCGCAGCAATCCGCGTTCGTCGTCGGCGCGGCTGCGCTGGGCGGTGCGGTCGGCGGCGCCCATCACATAACGGCGGTGCTAGTGGGATTTTGCAAATTAAAAACACCAATATCGGCGGACATGTTCAGCCCAAAATGCCTGAAAACACCCGCCAATAGGGGTGTTTTAAATCCGATTCCTAGCGTTTTTTCTCCGCGATGTACGCGTCAACCACCTGCGCCAGGACGTCCAGCGGCAGCGACCCGTTTTTCAACACCGCATCGTGAAAGTCCCGCAGATTAAATTTCGCACCCAGCGCCAGTTTGGCTTTTTCACGCAACTGCAACATCTTGATCATGCCGACCTTGTACGCCAGCGCCTGACCCGGGATCACAAAGTAGCGTTCAATTTCAGAAATCACTTCCTGCTCCGGCATGCCGGTATTGGCCAGCATGTAGTCGATTGATTGTTCGCGCGTCCAGCGCTTTTGGTGGATGCCGGTATCCACAACCAACCGTACCGCACGGAACATTTCCGCCTGCAGGCGGCCGAGATTGTCGAGTGGATTTTTTTGAAAGCCCAACTCCCACGCGAGTTGTTCGGTATATAACGCCCAGCCTTCGGCATAGGCGGTGAACGGCAGGACATTGCGGAAAATCGGCAGCCCCTTGAGTTCCTGTGCAATCGCGATCTGAAAGTGATGCCCCGGCACCGCCTCGTGATACGCAAGCGTACGCATGCCAAATTTTTGCAGGTCCTGCGGCTTATATAGGTTGACGTAAAACGTACCCGGCCTGGAGCCATCCAGCGCCGGTCCATTGTAATAAGCCAGCGGCGCGGTCGTTTCGGTGAACGTTGGCACGCGTTCAACCGAAATTTTCGCTTTGGGTTTGATGCCGAAATACGGGTCAATCCCCGCCGATACCTCGGTGATCATCGCGGTGAAGTCTTTCAGAATCTGCGCACGCCCCTCGTCGGTTGGTGGGTACAGTTGCGACGGTGATTTCGCCAGCGCCTCAATGCGCTGCAAACGGGTTGACTGTTTGTAGCCTGCTGCGTCGAGAATCTTGTCCATCTCGGCGCCAATACGGGCAACTTCGCTCAAACCAAGCGCGTGCAACTCCTCGGCCTTCATCTTGGTGGTGGTCTGCGCTTCGATCTGGTACGCGTAGAATTTTTCACCGTCGGGCAATGCCCACACGCCGTCGTTCGTCAGTGCCTTGCTGCGAAGGGTCTCTATATAGGCGGCAAGCTTGGTGTAGGCGGGCAGCACATTGGCGGTGACGCTATCGGTGGCATGCTTGACCAGCGCGTCGCGGGTGGCTTGATCCATTTTGTCGGCGGGGATCTTGGCGAGTTTTTCCTTCAAGGACACCACCAGCGTATTGCCGGCGGCACCGGGCGCCATGAATGTTTTGATTTGTTCGCCGACTTTTTCCACCACAAACTTTGGCGGGATGATTTTTTTACTCTCGCGCAGTTGCAAACTTTCAATCACTTCATCCATCTTGCGCGGGAACAGTGCCATCCGTGCCAGATAGTGTTCTGCGTCGGTGGCATCGTTGACCTGCTGGGTCTCGGTCAGCAAATTCGGCAGCCCGCTTTGGATGCCAAACATCTGGTTGACCGGATAGTTGTGATATTTGAAGGCCTCACCGCGCACTTGGCTGCCCATAAAGTACTCGAGCACGTCGTATGAAAGTTTGTCCTGACCGGTGTATTTGCTGCTGTCGTAACTTTTTAGCGTCGCGTAATTTGCCTTTAACTTGGCGAATTGCCGTTCTTCTTCGGCGGGGGATGAGTCCGATAGCTTGGCGTTGTGGCCGCGAATGCCGACGGGTTCAAGCAGACGTAATTGGGTCAGCAACTCGGGATTGTCGAGCGCAAACGAGGCAAACATCTTGGTGTAAAACCAATCAATCGACAGCGGCTTGGCGTACCAGGTATGCAAACCCAGCGCGGTGGCCAGCGTCAGCAGGGTCAAAACGACAATGCCGAGCCATTTAAAGACACGTTTCATGCGGGAATCCCCTGTCGGTCGTTGACCGGGTGGTGGTTATTGGTGGTGACGGCGGCGGCAGGATCAGTCGCGATTGGACGCGGCAACCCATCCTGATGGATGACCCGCATGGTGCCCGTAACCGGTGACGTCAACCAGTCTGATGCGACAGAACGCAGAAAAGGCGCCTCAAACGCGGGCCGGTGTCGGTTACGACAGCGCCAATGCCACCACCTGCCGCCCACCTTGACGAAGGCGAACCGTGTTGTACCAGCGGGACACATTAGTGAATGCCGCTTTTTCCAACGGCAGTTTCATCCAGCGATCCACCGAACAGGCCAACGGAATATCGCCCATGGTGAAGGTCGCGCCGGTCACATATTCGTGACTGGCAAGGTGTGTATCGAGAATCGTCAGTTTCTTTTCAGCATCGATTTGTGCCCTGCCGATCAAAGCGGTATCACGCTGATCCGCGGCAGTGCGAATGAGTTGAATAAACAGCGGGCCGATCGCCGGGTTGAACGTGGTTGCCTGCCAATCCATCCAGCGGTCGGCGTCGGCACGCAATTGCAGTTTGTCCGGGTAAAGGTTGCCGGCTCCAAATCGCGATGCCATATAGCGCACAATCGCATTCGATTCCCACAACACAAAGCCGTCATGGTCAATCACCGGGATCTGCCCGTTTGGATTCATCGCCCGGTAGTCGGGTGTATCGACCAGACCGAATTTGCCGCCGGCGTCAATCCGTTCATAGTCGAGGCCGAGCTCGTCGGCGCATCACACCACCTTTTGGACATTGACCGATGTGAGACGGCCCCAGATATTTAACATGTCAGACTCCCTGGTTAATCAGCAATGTGTTTCCGGTACTCAGTTTTCGTGTTGTTCGAGCACAAATCCCGCGCCGGCATCGCGACCCAACACCGTCACCAGATACGGCATTATTTCCGCCAACAGTTTGTGCAGCGTCCACGGCGGATTGAGGATAAACAATCCGCTGCCGTGCATGCCAAATCCGTCCGGCGCCGGTGTCGATACGCTCAACGCAACGTGCAGCCAACTTTTTGCCGGCAACGTCTTGAGCACCTCCGGCAGGCGTGCGCTATCAGTGCGCGACAACTGCGGATACCACAGCACATAGGTGCCGGTGGCAAAGCGTGTCAGTGCATCGTTGAGCATGGCCGGGATATTGTTGTAGTCGTTTTTGTCTTCGAACGACGGGTCGATCAACACCAATCCACGCCGTGGCAACGGCGGCAACACCGACTTGAGTCCGGCGATGCCGTCGGTCGATGCGATGATGGTGCGGCGCTGCGCCGCCGGCCCGAGCGCCCGAAAGTTCTCCTGCAACAACGCGCTGTCGCTGCTGTGTAATTCAAACAACCGCAGTCGATCTTGTGGCCGGGTCAGGCGTTGGGCGATCCACGGCGAGCCGGGATACGCGCGCAACAGGCCGTCGGGGTTGAGCTCGCGCACCAGATCAACATACGCTTCGAGTGGGGCCGGTAGGTCGTGACGGCTCCACAGCCGGCCGACACCATCAACGTGTTCGGCCAGTTTGGTTGCGTAGCCGGTATCGAGCGCGTACACCCCGGCGCCAGCGTGGGTATCAACAAACCAAAACGCGGTCTCTTTCTGGCAGAAATACCGGATCAGCTCGGTGAGCACATAGTGCTTCAACACATCGGCGTGATTGCCGGCATGGAAGGCGTGGCGGTAACTCAGCATATCGACAGTTGCCGCTTTCTAGGCCCGAACGATTGTCGCATCGGGAATATGGGATGGAAATGTGAACAAGAACCTGCGGGACTCAAATTTACCCCAATTTGCCGGTTGAAATCATGTGGCTGTCAACCGCGGCGGCGCGCGCGTATTCTGTCGCACAAACAAATCAACCAAGCAGGCGTAAGCTGACGGCTGGCGCAAACGACCAATGGAACCAACAGGTGGCAATTAAACAGGAGGTCAGGATGGTTGAGCATGTCGATGCAATTGTGATTGGGGCCGGTCAGGCCGGACCGGCGCTCGCGGCACGGTGCGGGAGAATGGGCCTGAAGACAATCCTGATCGAACGCGATCAAATGGGCGGCACTTGTGTCAACAATGGCTGCATCCCGACCAAAACGCTGGTCGCCTCGGCACGTGTTGCCGCGTTGGCGCGCCGCGCGGGTGAATTCGGTGTGGTGCTCGATCAGCCGCCGCGTGTCGATATGCGGGCGGTCAAGGCGCGCAAAGACGCCATCGTCGACGCGTCGCGCAACGGCGTGGGCAACTGGATGACCAGCGCAAAAAATGTCAGCGTGATCAAAGGCCACGCGCGTTTCACTGCGGCACACGACGTCGCAGTCGATGGCCGCACCATCCGCGCCGATCGTATTTTTATCAACGTCGGCGGGCGTCCGGCGGCACCGCGCCTGAGCGGCATCGAAAACGTGCCACACCTGAACAATATCTCGATGATGGATATCGATTTTGTTCCGCCACATTTGGTGGTCATCGGCGGCAGTTACATCGGGCTGGAATTTGCGCAGATGTACCGGCGCTTTGGCGCCGAAGTCACCGTTTGCGAAATGGGGCCGCGCCTGATCGGTCGTGAGGACGAGGATATCTCCGACGAGGTAAAAGCCATTCTGGAACGCGAGGGTATTGCGGTGCGCCTGGGCGCGACCTGTCTTGCGGTCGAACCAAATGGCAACGGCGTTGCGGTGGGTGTCGCATGTGACAGCGGTGTACCGAAGATCGAAGGCAGCCATTTGTCGCTGGCGACCGGGCGTTCACCCAATACCGAGGATCTCGGCCTCGAACGCGCCGGTATTGCGGTTGATGCACGCGGCTATATCACGGTCAATGATCAACTCGAAACCAATGTGCCGGGTGTTTATGCGGTCGGTGACGTCAATGGCCGCGGCGCGTTTACCCACACGGCGTGGAACGACTACGAGATCGTCGCCGCCAACATGTTTGATGGCGATACGCGGCGCGTTACTGACCGTATTCCGGCCTATGCACTATTTATTGACCCGCCGCTTGGGCGCGTCGGCATGACTTTTAACGAGGCGCGCGCCATCGGCCGGCCGCTGCTCGGTGCAAAAATGTTGATGACCCGCGTCGGGCGCGCACGCGAATCAGGGGAAACGCAGGGATTCATGAAGATCGTGGTCGACGCCGAAACCAAACGCATCCTCGGCGCTTCCCTGCTCGGGCTTTCAGCCGATGAAGTGGTGCAGTCGATATTGGAAGTGATGTATGCCGACAAACCCTATACCCAAATCAACCGTGGCATGCATATTCATCCGACGGTTAGCGAGCTGTTGCCGACGTTGCTTGAAGGGCTCAAGCCGCTGGTTTGACGACGCGAATTTACACGTCAACAAACCGCGCGGTACCGACAATCACACCGTCAACGTAATCGGTTCCATCGCATCGCCCTGCGGCAGGATGCGGCCAATCGCCACGGTGTGTGGGTAGCCCAACGCGCGCAGCGCGGCGATACACGCCTCGGCTTGATCGGCCGGCACACTCGCCAACAACCCGCCCGCGGTTTGTGGATCAAAAATCAGCGGGTAGCGCGGATGCTTGACCATCGCCTCCTGGTTGCGTAATGCGCGGCGCAACCGGACATTAGCACCTTGCAGCGAGCTGACGATACCCGCGGCGACACATTCTTCAGCACCATCGAGCAACGGCAGCGCCGACAAATTAAGTTCGGCATCGACCGCTGATGGTCGTGTCATTTCAACCAAGTGCCCGAGCAGCCCGAAGCCGGTGAGATCGGTGCAGGCGGTCGCACCGTGTTTAAACAAACACTGCGCACCCAACCGGTTCGACACCACCATCGACGTTAATGCCGCGTCGATCCAGCGGCCCTTGGCGGCGAGGCGCGCGTGGGCCGCAAACAGTGTGCCGGTGCCGATCGGTTTGGTCAGGATCAACACGTCGCCCGGTTGCATGCCGCTCTTGCGCAAAATTTTTGCCGGGTCGTCGTCGATCAGGCCATTCACCGCAAAGCCGAGCGCGAGCTCCTTGCCTTCGCCGGTATGCCCGCCGACCAATGCGCAGTTGGCTTCGTTCAACACTTCGAGTGCGCCGGTCATCATTTGAAACAACACATCTTCAACTTTTGATTCGAGCCCGGATGGCACCGTGGCAATCGCCGTTGCCGATTGCGCCTCGGCGCCCATCGCCCAAATGTCACCGAGTGCGTGATTGGCGGCGACCTTGCCAAACAAATAAGGATCGTCAATAAACGACCGGAAAAAATCCACCGAATGCACCATCGCCTTGCCCGGCGGCACGCGCACCACGGCGGCGTCGTCCGGGTCTTTGAGACCGATCACGACATCATCACGATCCACCGGGTGCAGGTTGCTGAGTGCGCGTGACAACACCGTCGCACCAACCTTGGCACCACAACCACCACAACGCATGGCGATGGCCGAGATCGCCTGTAGTGACTCTTCCTGACTCAGCTTGACCTGGCTCGCGGCAATGGTTGCGCTGTTGCCGGGCAATGCATCCATCACCATCGGCGTCAGGTCCTGAAACTTGCGCATAAAGCGCCGGTCGATCCAATCTTTCCATTGCCACACCGCGTTGCCGGCGAAGCTCAGCCAACCGCGTGACGCCACCGCGTATTTGTCGCCGGTGCTGATCAATGCCAGCCAGCGGCGCTGCGGACGATACGCCACCAGCGCCACACCCTCAACCGCAAGCCGCAGATTTGTGGTCAGCGGCGGACCCTGCCGCACCGCAAACACACCGGCTTTTTCCAGCGGGTGGTTGATCATGTTGGCGATATCACCTGCCGCAAAAATACCCGCGTCGGTCACCGTCTGCAGGGTATCAGCGACATTGATAAAGCCATTGGCATCGAGTGCCAAGCCTGTTTCACGCAACCACGGCGCGCCACCGGCACTGGTGACCCAGACAATCTCATCCGCCCTGAACGTTTCACCGTTGGCGGTTTGCAGACTTCCCGCCGAGACCAGCGTGACACCGGCATTGCGATGCACCACCACGCCACGCGCCGCCAGCACCGCGTCAAAACGTTTGCGCACGTTGTTATTGTGCGTCGGCAGGATGGTCGGGCTGTTGGTGAATAGATGAAACACCAGTTCATCTGGATTTCGCTTGAGTGCCTGTAACTCGTTGCGCAACCGAAACTGCATCGCCAGCAACAGTTCGACACCACCCGCGCCGGCACCGACCACGGCAATGGTCAATTTCCCCGGATGTTGTTTGACCCTGTCCAACAGCGCCAACCAACGCTCGTTAAAACGTTGGATCGGTTTGACCGCCACCGCGTTTTCGGTTGCACCCGGCACCTGTGCCAGCTGCGGCGTCGACCCAATATTGATCGACAGTTGATCGTACGGCACCGGCGGGCGGTTGCGGCACAACACTTTTTTATTGACGCGATCAAGGCCGATGACTTCATCGCGATACAAACGCGCGCCGGCAAACACCGCCAGCCGGCTCAGGTCGATATGTACCTCGTCGTAGTCGTAATGCCCCGCGACATAACCCGGCAACATGCCCGAGTAGGGCGTGTGCATATCGGTGCAGATGAGCGTGATGCGCACACCCGGGATCGGCCGCATGCCAAAACTTTTTAAGACACCGACGTGGCTATGCCCGCCGCCGACCAGCACGATGTCTCTGAGGATGGGTTGATCCGGAGTTTGCATTATGAGGTTGGCTATTTTGCTTTCCAGACCGGCACACGGCCGGGCACCCATGGCGCGCCCAGTGCCTCTGCCTGTGTATCCAATTGACGCAAATCAGCCTCAACCAATATGCGCAATTTTTCCAGTACCGGCGTAAATTCGGCAGCGGCAAATTCATAGCTGCGTTGCTGGGTGCCGGTGGGGGCGGCGGTGCTTGACCAAAGCGAGCCGACAATGCCGTTCACCCGATCGCTGATAGACATCGGTACCGGCTCCTGATACTTGGCGAGCAACCGGTCGCCGCTCAATTTTATTTCCAAGTCCTTCAAGCGCGATTCGATATCACGCACACGGGTGATCAACGGTTGTGTCGCCGCCGGCGTATCCATCAGCGATTTTTTCATGATGTCGAGCCGGCGCCGGGTTTCTCTGACCAATTCGACCGAGCCCAGCACCGCGCGTTGCAAGTTTGCGGTGCGTGTGGCGAATTCAAGCACCCGGGCACGGTCTGGTGCCGGCAGGGTGGCGGTACCCATGATTTCCGCGGTGAACGTCACAGGCGGTGCAAGTTTGGTTGCGACACCATCAACCCATTTTTCGAGGGTAGCAGTGTAAGTGCCGGGCAATGCGAGCGGACCGCGTGGTCCGGCGGCGAAGGGATTGTCTTCTTCGTCCCCGCTACTCAGTCTTGTTGGATTCGCCGCCGGGTAACGCAGGTCCCAATTCACCCGTTGCAGTCCCGCCTTGGTCGGCCCCGTCACACGCCGCACCACATTGCCACCGGTGTCGGAAATTGTCAGCACAATCGCCGGCTCCGGTTCGCGTGTTTCACGTTCCAGCGCTTCCCACGATGGATAAAAAACATCGCCGCCTTTGGCTGCAATTTTCTTTTCATCGGCACGACGCGCTTGTTTCTTTGTGGTTAGTTCGTTCTTAAGGTAGTAGGTAAAGATGGCGCCGAATGGAGGATTCGGTGCGGCAAAAAACGATGCCCCCTGAGACGCTTTTTCACGCCCGCCCATCTGCTGTCTGGGAATGTACATATGCGCTGGCTTGACCGGCATCAGCGCGGCCTCGCGCGCGAGCATTTCATCGCTGGCAACACGTAACGGGGTCAGGTCATCGAGCACAAAAAAGCCGCGGCCAAAGGTGCCAACCACCAGATCGCCCTCGCGTTGCTGGATGGCGATATCACGCACGGCAATGGTCGGCATGCCGCCCTTGAGTTGAATCCAGCGTTTACCGCCATCGGGTGAAAAGAACAATCCAAATTCGGTGCCGACGTAAAAAAGATTGGCACGTGCAGGATCTTCTGCAAATGTATGCACGGAACCCCGCAATGGCAAATCACCGGCAATCGATACCCACGTTCTGCCGCGATCGTTACTCTTCAACAAATACGGTTTGAAGTCCGACATCTTGTGATTGTTGAACGCGGCAAAAACAACGTTGGCGTCGTGTGGCGATGATTTGATATCCGACACAAACGTGTTGGCCGGCACGCCCGGGAAAGTTTCAACTTTGCGCCAGCTTTGTCCGGCGTTTTCAGACACCTGAATCAGGCCGTCATCGGTACCTGCGTAGAGCAGACCTTCGGCCTTGGGTGATTCATTCAACGAAACAATGCCGCCGTAAAGCGATGATGAGTGGTTCTTCGCCACGGCATCAACACTCCAGACGCGGCCCATCATTTTTAACTTGTTGCGATCGATGCCGCTGGTCAGGTCGCCGCTGACCGGTGTCCAGTTGTCACCGCGATCGTCGCTTCGAAACACGCGCTGCGCGGCGAAGTAAAGGCGTTTGTGCTGGTGCGGGCTGATCAATACCGGCGCGTCCCAATGCCAACGTAACGGTGCCTCGCCGGGCGCAGCCTTGGGCTGGATGTCAACCCGTTCACCGGTTTTTCGGTCGAAGCGTACCAGCCCGCCGTATTGCCATTCGGAGTAGACGATGTTGGGATCGGTGGGATCAATTGCGCTGAAGAATCCGTCACCGCCAACGGTCACAAACCAGTCTGAATTGACAATGCCATGAATGCTTGTGGTGCGGGATGGGCCACCCAGCGTGTTGTTGTCCTGAGTGCCGCCATAGATGTTGTAAAACGGTGTTGCGTTATCAACAGCCACCCTATAAAACTGAGTCACCGGCAGATTGGCTTTGAATTGCCAATTGGCACCGCGGTCCCATGTTTCATAGACACCGCCATCATTGCCGTTGACCATGTGGTCGGTATTGGCCGGGTTGATCCACAGCGCATGGTTGTCAACGTGTTTGTGTTGTTCGCTGAGGCGCTTCCATGTTTTGCCACCGTCTTCGGTGACGTTGGTAAA
>JANMNT010000008.1:0-2759 GCA_031368465.1 Burkholderiales bacterium | reverse complement strand
TCTGGGTGAACAAAAGTTGCGCGAACGGCTGCCGCAAATCTACGAGCTTGCCGAGGAATTTCTCGGCATCGACCCGGCCAAAACGCCGATTCCGGTACGGCCCGCGGTGCACTACACAATGGGCGGCATCGAGGTTGACGGACATTGCGCCACACCGCTGCCGGGTCTTTACGCCGTCGGTGAGTGCTCGAGCGTCGGCATTCACGGCGCCAATCGTCTTGGTTCCAATTCGCTTGCCGAGTTGTGTGTGTTTGGCAAGGTCGCCGGGGTGGAGGCGGCAAGATACGCCCGTACGGTGGTGCCCGGTCACTCAACCATGTTGCGCAAACAGGCCGAGCTCGCCCAGCAGCGCGCTATCGGGGTGGTTAAAAAACATGACGGGATCGAACGCATATCGGTGCTGCGCCGTGAAATGGCTGAATCCATGGAGCGCGGCTGCGGCATTTTTCGGACCGGTGACGAGATGCAGGCGACCTGCAACAAACTTGCCGAGTTGCGCGAGCGCATCGGGCATGTGAATGTCTCGGATAAATCCAGCGTATTTAATACCGAATGGTTACTCGCAATCGAATTGGGCTATCAGCTTGATGTTGCCGAAGCGATGGCGTGTTCGGCACTGAACCGCCGTGAGTCGCGCGGCGCGCATCAACGTCTTGACGGGTTCGCCGAGCGCGATGACAGTAATTATTTGAAACACACACTTGCCACCTATGCAGGCAACGGTGCGCCCAACCTGACACTTTCACCCGTCAAGATCACGCATTTACCGCCCGGGGTGCGTGCCTATGGTGCGGCTGGTGAACAGGCCGATGCCGCCGCGAAGGCAAAACAATGAGTGCATCGGTCAATATCATCCGTACAATCAAAATTGTTGTATTGCGCTACATTCCCGAGGAGGAGGAGCAGCCATTCCACCAGACTTATGAGGTGCCGTTCACCGACGATATGTCGGTGTTGCAGGGGTTGCAATACATCAAGGACGAACTCGACGGCTCGTTATCGTACCGCTGGTCGTGCCGCATGGCGATCTGCGGCAGTTGCGGGATGATGGTCGACGGCATTCCCAAGCTCGCCTGCAAGACATTTTTGCGGGATTATTTTCCCGCAGGCGTGTCGATCGAGGCGCTGCATCACTTTCCGATCGAGCGTGATTTGATCATCGGTATGGAAGATTTCATTACCAAGCTTGAAAGCATCAAGCCTTACATCATCCCGGACATGCCTCGCGCACTTGAGGACGGAGAATATCTGCAAACCCCGGCCGAGCTGCAGGTATTCGAGCAATACAGTTCGTGTATCAACTGTCTGCTTTGTTACGCCGCGTGCCCGCAATACGGCCTGAATTCAAAGTTCATCGGCCCCGGTGCGATGGCGTTGTTACATCGATACAACTTGGATTCACGGGATGCCGGCAGCGCACAACGCATGCCATTGGTACACGCCGAGGAGGGTGTGTTTAATTGCACCGCGGTTGGTTATTGCTCGGAGGTTTGTCCGAAAAAAGTTGATCCGGCCAACGCCGTCAATATCAACAAGACCGAAAGTGCCAAGGATTATTTTTTACGGTTTGTCCCGTTTCTCGCGCCGAAGGGGGCGAAAAAATGAGTGCGCGCAGACCGTTTATCCGACCCATGGCTGGCTGGTGGCGCAAGAACCCGTTTTTCATTGAGTACATGGTGCATGAGGCCACCGCCCTGTTTGTTGCGCTGTATGCGCTGATCCTGCTGGTCAGTGTCATGCGTCTGGCCGATGGCCCGGCAGCGTGGGCGCAATGGGTCGTATTTCTCACCAGTCCGCTTGCGGTGCTGACACATGTGCTGGTATTGGCGGCGTTTTTGTATCACACCTGGACCTGGTTCAACATCATGCCCCGCACGCTGCCACCAATCATGGTTGGCGGCAAACGTGTGTCGGCCGCGACCATCACGCGTGTCGGCCTTGCCAGCGCCGCGGCGTCTTGTATCGGCGTCCTGGTTATTGCGATTGGACTTGCCAAATGAAGCGCTCGAACGCCCCGATATTCTGGGCGCTGTTTGGTGCCGGCGGTATGTTGTCCGCGCTGATCGGCCCGATGTTGGTTTGGATAACCGGGATTGCGGTGCCGCTCGACTGGTTGTTGCCACGCGATTTGTTGTCCTACCCGAATGCCGTTGCGATGGCGCAACACTGGTTCGGCAAAACATTTTTGTTCACCGTGATCGCGCTGTTTTTTTGGCACAGCGCGCACCGCATCTTGCATACGCTGCACGACCTTGGCATCCATGCGGGAACACTGGCGAAACTGGTTTGTTATGGCGCAGCCACCATCGGCACGCTGGCCGCCGCACGGGCGCTCTTACTGATTGGTTTCTGATATTCGCGGATTATTTGGACGAAGTTTACTTATCAACGTGAAGCAATAAATAAAGGCTCACCATGAACGTCGCCGTCGATCATCTCGAGGTTGAATTACCCCAGCCAAATCGTGTGCCCCGCTATCTGGAAGAAACCTACTGGTGGGCGTACGTGCACCCAAATGCGATCAAGCTGTTTGAACGGCAGTGGCTGGTTAATGCCATTTTGTTTGGTAACTTTGCCCGGCTGCGTGATGCCGCATTGGATGCCCTCGGCAGTCGTGTCGAAGGTCGCACGCTGCAGGTGGCGTGTGTTTATGGCGATTTTTCGCCACGTTTGGCGGCGCGTATCGCGCCGGGTGGTTCACTCGATGTGGTTGATGTACTACCGCTTCAGCTCGAGAATCTGGGCAGGAAGGTCACGCC
>JANMNT010000372.1:0-8383 GCA_031368465.1 Burkholderiales bacterium | reverse complement strand
CCAATATCACAGTGGAAATTTCAAAGGTGGCGCCGTAGTGACCGCGTCGCTGCTCGAGGCCAGATCACTTACGCTGATACGCGGCGAGCGATCATTGTTTCAGGCCCTGTCATTTGAAGTTCAACCGGGTGAGGCGCTCATTTTGCGCGGCCCGAACGGCGTCGGCAAGACCAGTCTGTTGCGTGTGCTGGCAGGGCTCGCGCGCGCTGATGAGGGCGCGTTTTTTTTGAACGACATGAAACTGAATCCGTTATCGGCAGCACACCGCGCCGCAATGTTATATGTCGGACACGCAAACGCACTAAAAGATGAATTCAGCGCAGAAGAAAATTTGACCGATCAATTGGCGCTTGATGCGATTGTCAGCTCGCGGGAAACGCGCCTTGATGCGCTGCGCCGGGTTGGCCTTTTGATGCGCCGGCACGTCGCCGGGCGCAAGCTTTCACAGGGTCAGAAGCGGCGCATTGGTATCGCCCGTTTGATGCTGAATGACAGGCCTGTATGGCTGCTTGATGAACCGACCAATGCGTTAGATCATGAGGGCGTTGCGTTGCTGTTGCAGACAGTGGACCAACATCTGGCGGGCGGTGGCATTGCGGTGATCGCGACGCATCTGTCGTTGCCGGTGCAGAGTCCGACACACGAACTGATGATGCAGGAATGCGGTACCGATGCTGCGCAACATTCGTTGGCGGCGACACCATGAGTGCCGTGATGCCGACAGATGAAGTGTTGCTGGTACCCGAGCGCGGCGTGTGGGTGGCGGCGGCGCGCGACATCAAACTTGCCATGCGTTCCAAGGGTGAGTTGGCGCAGGCGCTGGTGTTTTTTGTGATTGTGGTGAGTTTGTTCCCGCTTGCCATCGGACCCGAGACGGCACTGTTGAAGCGCATTGCGCCAGGCGTGGTCTGGGTGTGTGCGCTGCTGTCGGTGCTGCTTACCCTGCCACGCATGTTTCAGCAGGACTACATTGATGGCACACTGGAGCAATTGGTGCTTTCCCGTTATCCCTTGCCGTTGCTGTGCGCCGGCAAAATGGCGGCGCATTGGCTGACCACCGGGTTGCCGGTTGCGGTGGTTGCGCCGCTGCTTGGTTTGCAATTCGGCCTGGATTCGCGTGAACTTGCGGTAGTGGTCGCGGGTCTATTGCTGGGTACACCGGTGTTGACCATGTTGGGCGCAGTCGGCGCGGCACTCACGCTAGGTGTGCGGGGTGGCTCGATATTGATGGCGCTGCTGGTATTGCCGCTTTATGTTCCAGTGCTGATATTCGGTGCCGGTGCCGTTGAGTCAACCATGGCGGGCCTTGATGCCGCCGCCAACCTGTCGCTACTTGCGGCAATGGCCTTGTCCGGCATGGTCAGTGTGCCGTTTGCAGTCGCGTTTGCCGTCAAAATTTCACTAGATTGAAGACTGGATCGAAATGAGTCTGTTCAAATATTCCGCCCCGTCATCGTTTTACCCGCTTGCCGGCAAGTTGGTGCCGTGGTTTGGCACACTGGCGTTTTTATTGTGCGTGGCGGGCCTCTACATCGGTCTGTTCGTCGCGCCGGAAGACTTCCAGCAGGGCGAAGTCTACCGCATTATTTTCATTCACGTGCCGGCCGCATGGATGGCGATGTTTATTTATCTGGTGATGGCGTTTTACGCGGTGTTGGCGCTTGTTTACCAAACCAGATTGTCATCAATGATGATGGAAGCGCTTGCGCCGACCGGCGCGATTTTTACCGCGCTGGCGCTATGGACCGGTGCGCTATGGGGGCGGCCGACCTGGGGAACCTATTGGGCATGGGACGCACGCATGACGTCGACATTGATTTTGTTGTTTTTGTATGTGGGCTACCTTGCATTGATCAATGCGATTGAAGACAAAAAGCGCTCTGATAAAGCGGGCGCGTTGCTGGTGCTGGTGGGGTCGGTCAACGTACCAATCATCTATTTTTCGGTGAAATGGTGGAACACGTTGCACCAGGGCGCATCGGTCTCGCTGACACAGGGCAACAAGATGGCGGCAACGATGTTGCTGGGTATGTTGGTGATGGCGCTGGCGTGCTGGATGTACGCCATTGCGGTTGCGCTGTGCCGCGTGCGTGCGATTATTCTGGAGCGTGAAAAGAATATGCAATGGGTCCGCGACATCAGGGAAGTCAACGATCAATCAAGCACAACATGAAGGGATGGCAGAAATGAATTGGTCAGAATTTTTTTCGATGGACGGCCGTGGCTTTTATGTTTGGGGTTCGTTCGGCGCGTTCCTTGCATGCATTGTGATTGAGATCGTGCTGGTGCGATTGCGCATCCACGGTGCGCAGGAGACGGTTCGTGAAGACGTGCTCGCGCAGCGGCTGGAGGAGCGCCGGTCATGATGAAGTCAAGGCACAAGCGTTTTTTGTGGGTGTTGACCGGTGCTGCGGTTCTTGCCACGGCGGCGACGCTGGTGGTGAACGCACTGCGTGAAAATCGGGTGTTCTTCTTTACCCCGACACAAGTTGCTGACAACAAGGCGCCAAAGGATCGGACCTTTCGTATCGGCGGGTTGGTCACCGCCGGCAGTGTGCAGCGTAAAGCCGATGGTCTGACGGTGTCGTTCAGTGTGACGGACACCGCAAAGACCATACCGGTCAGCTACACCGGCATCCTGCCGGATTTGTTCAAGGAGGGGAAGGGTGTGGTGGCGCAGGGCAGGATAGATGCAGACGGTATCTTCCGCGCTTCCGAGGTGCTCGCGAAACACGACGAAAACTACATGCCGCCGGAAGCGGCCGAGGCGTTGAAGCAGGCTGGCAAGCCGATCGAAGGCAGTATGTTTGCCGGTCAAAAGTCGGTGGTCACTCAGCCATCCGGCAAGTAAATAAATGTTGATATCCCCACGACACATCGTCAGGAAATAATCCCATGATCCCCGAACTCGGTCACTTCTCACTGATTGTTGCGCTGTGTCTGGCGATTGTGCTCGGCACGGTACCAATGATCGGCGCATTTCGTCAGAACACACAATGGATGGCGCTGGCGCGGCCGCTGGCCACCGGGCAGTTCGTATTTGTTGTATTTGCGTTTGCCTGTCTCGTCTATTGTTTTGTCACCAGTGATTTTTCGGTCAAGAACGTGGTTGCCAACTCCAACACGCGACTGCCTGTTTATTACAAAGTCACCGCGTCGTGGGGTTCACACGAGGGCTCGTTGTTGTTGTGGGTACTGATGCTCACCGGTTGGACCTTTGCCGTGTCTTTGTTCAGCCGAAATCTGCCGCAAGAGGTCATCGCCCGTGTGCTCGCCGTGATGGGTCTGATTGCCATCGGTTTTTACCTGTTTATGTTGATGACCTCCAATCCGTTTGACCGGTTGCTGCCTGCCGCCGTCGAAGGGCGGGACCTCAACCCGCTGTTGCAGGACCCGGGCATGATTTATCACCCGCCGATGCTCTACATGGGATACGTGGGTTTTTCAGTTGCGTTTGCATTTGCGGTGGCGGCATTGATCGGCGGCAAGCTGGACGCCACTTGGGCGCGCTGGTCGCGCCCGTGGACCACCGCTGCGTGGATTTTTTTAACGCTCGGTATCGCGCTGGGTAGCGCCTGGGCGTATTACGAACTCGGCTGGGGCGGCTGGTGGTTCTGGGACCCGGTCGAAAACGCATCATTTATGCCCTGGTTGGTGGGTACAGCGTTGATTCACTCGCTGGCGGTGACGGAAAAGCGCGGCATCTTCAAGAGCTGGACCGTATTGCTGGCGATCATGGCGTTCTCACTATCGCTGTTGGGTACGTTTCTGGTGCGCTCGGGTGTGCTGACCAGCGTGCATGCGTTCGCGACCGACCCGGCGCGTGGTGCATTCATTCTAGCGTTCCTGGTCGTGGTCATCGGCGTATCGCTGGCGCTATATGCGTGGCGCGCACCACAGCTGGGACTGGCAAAAATTCCCGGTGGCTTCTCTGGCATTTCACGCGAGTCTTTTTTGCTCGCCAACAACGTTCTGTTGGTGGTGGCGATGCTGGCGGTGATGTTGGGTACTTTGTATCCATTATTTCTGGACGCCCTCAGGCTCGGCAAAATTTCGGTCGGGCCGCCCTATTTTGATACGGTGTTTTATCCGTTGATGGCGCCGGCATTGTTTCTGATGGCGATCGGCCCGATGGTGTCGTGGCGTAACGCCACGCTGCCGGATCTCTGGACCCGCCTGAAATGGGCGCTTGGCGTCGCGATTGCGTGTGCGATTGTCACGCCGTTCATCATGGGTAAATGGTCGCTGCTGGTTGCGTTGGGCCTGCTGCTCGCTTTTTGGATTGTTGCCGCGTGTGTTGCCGCGCTGGCGCATCGTGTGCGGTCGACTGCTGGCGACAACGTGTGGATAAAGCTGCGCGCCAACGCGGCGAGTTATTACGGTATGCATCTGGCGCACGTCGGCATGGCGGTGTTTGTTATTGGTGTGACCTTGGTGCGGGGTTATGAAGTCGAACGTGATGTGCGGATGGCGCCGGGAGATAGTGTCACTGAGGGCGCGTATACGTTCAAATTTGTTTCCATCGGTGACAAGGCCGGGCCAAATTTTTCGTCGGTCAAAGGCCGCTTTGAGGTCAGCCAAAATGGCCGGGTGGTTGAGGTATTGAGCCCGGAGAAGCGCACCTATTTTGCCTCCGGCCAAACCATGACCGAGGCGGCGATTGATTCCGGGTTTACCCGCGACCTCTATGTGGCACTTGGTGAGCCGGTTGAGAACGCAGTTGACGGTGCGTGGGGTGTGCGTATTTATATCAAGCCGTTTATTGACTGGATTTGGGCGGGGTGTATCTTGATGGCGCTGGGCGGCGCTTTTGCGATTGGTGACAAGCGATATCGTGTGCGGGTCAAGTCCCCCGCATCTGCCACCAATGCCGGAACCGGCGCGGGCAGCGGCAGTGTGACACCACAGGCAGCCGAATGAGCGACGTCGCACCATCCAGAGGTAAACGGGCGTGGCAGTTTTTTCTGCCGCTGGCGATTTTTTTCACGCTCGTCTGGTTCTTGTATCAGGGGTTGTTCCTGAATCCGCGCGAAGTCCCGTCGGCGTTGATTGACAAACCGGCACCACAATTCAGTCTGCCGGTGTTGCACGATCCCGCAACAAAATTTTCCGGCAGCGAACTCAAGGGCCAGGTATGGCTACTCAACGTCTGGGGCAGTTGGTGTGCCTCGTGCCGCTACGAACATCCGTTCCTCAATGATCTGGCCAAACAACAGGTGCTACCGATCATTGGTTTCAACTGGAAGGATGATCCGGCTGCGGCGAAGGGCTGGCTGGCGAAATATGGCGACCCCTACCGGCTCAGCGTGAGTGATCTCGACGGACGGGTGGCGATCGACTGGGGCGTTTATGGCGCGCCGGAAACGTTTGTCATCGACAAGGCCGGCAAGGTCCGCTACAAACATACCGGCCCGATCGACGCCAAGGTGCTCAACGACAAGCTGTTGCCCCTCATCCTTGCGTTGAAAAAATCGTCTTAGAAGCAGACGTCCTCTTGACACGCGACCAACGGGCGAACGCATATATGCCAAACACAAACAAATACAGGCACTTCCAGATCTTTTCGCATGAAAACGCGCGTGGAATATGGCGTTTTATTTGTGCGTCTTCACTTGTCAACCCCAATCTGGATGTCAAGGTTGGCGGTGGATTGCGCGCGGTATGCCTGCCGGCGATACGATTGCTCTGCATTGCCGTTGTGATTGGTGGTGTTGCGCTGCCGGTGTCGGCGCAGCTGCAGTCGCCCGTCGGTGATTTGCCGCCTGCGGCACTGGCCGAGCGCATGAAAAAACTCGAAAGTGAATTGCGTTGTTTGGTTTGTCAAAACCAGACGCTGGCAGAGTCACCCGCCGGATTGGCCGGTGATTTGCGGCGTGAGGTGCGCACACTGATTGACCAAGGCAAGACTGACGATGAAATCAAGTCGTTCTTGCAGGCGCGCTATGGCGACTTTGTGTTGTACCGGCCACCGGTCGATCGCAAGACGTATCTGCTTTGGTTCGGGCCATTTGTATTGCTTGTCGGCGGGGGGTTGCTGCTATGGTGGATGGCACGCCGCCGCAGACAGGTGATACGATTGCCAGACACGCGCGATGCGAATGCCGCGGCGCGTGCACGAAATCTCTTGAACGACGAGTGAGAACAATCATGATCGTTGACGACATCGCCGACATCCGCCGCATCCTCAAAACAAACAAAACCATCGCCGTTGTCGGCCTTTCGGCAAATTGGTGGCGACCGAGTTTTTTTGCCGCCAAATACATGCAGGAACACGGCTACCGCATCATTCCGGTCAATCCGGCCTACACCGACGTGCTGGGAGAAAAGTGTTACCCGACGCTGTCAGCCATCCCTGAGAAGGTTGATATGGTGGATTGTTTCCGCAAGGCGGCGGAAATCGGCCCGCTGGCTGAGGAGGCGGTCGCCATCGGTGCAAAATGTTTATGGATGCAGCTTGGCGTGGTGAATGCCGATGCCGCCGCGGTTGCGGCGAATGGCGGTATGGATGTGGTGATGGATCGATGTGTGAAAATCGAACACGGCAGGCTATTTGGCGGGTTAAATTTTGCCGGCGTCAACACCAAGGTCATCTCCGCCAAACGGGCGGCCTGACGATATCTTTTGGCGCACGCAACCAGACCGGCTGGCGCGGGAATTTTTTGGTCGCTCTGTTGTCTTTGTCATATTGGTGCCTTAATTTGTCGTTAGTGTGCGCGGCATAAGACCGATAGAAACAAAACAACAATAAGAAAGGAGTTTCAAATGGCGGCATATCTACTCTGGGCCATCGCCGGATTTGTACTGGTCATCGCCGAATTATTGACCGGGACCTTCTATCTGCTGGTGTTTGGCGTGGCTGCGCTGGCCGGCGCGCTGGTCGCCTGGCTGGGCGGCGAATTTTGGCTGCAGGCCGTTGTCAGCGCTGCGGCAGCGCTAATCGGCATCTACCTGGTGCATCGTTGGTGGCAAAACCATCCAAAGGAATCCGCAACAGAGAACAGTCTTGAAGTCGGCCAGACGGTGGTGTTCGAAAGCTGGGTCAACGAGGCCAACCGCACCGCGCGGGTCAAGTATCGTGGGGCGTCGTGGGACGCCAAGATTGAAGGCGATGCCAAGCCAGACGATGTATTGACCATCAAAGCCACCCAACAGGGCGTGTTATTGGTTTCTGCTTGATCACCAACCGCCCCCTGCAATCGGCCGGACCAAAAAATCATATTCAGAATTCGAACGACAGGAGAGTTCCCATGTTTGTCAAATTTGCCGCCGTCATCATCGCCACCATTGCGTTATATGCGACGCCCGGATTTTCCGGCTACGCCATCCCGTTTTTTTTGCTCGCCACCATTATTGTTTTTGTCATCGAAGGTGTGCGCATCGTCCCGCAACAAAGCGCCTGGGTGGTCGAACGGCTTGGAAAATATCACGCCACTCTGCTGCCTGGCCTGAACGTGATTGTGCCGTTTATCGACCGGGTGCAATATCGCCACAGCCTCAAGGAGGTGCCGCTGGATATTCCCGAGCAGGTTTGCATCACCAAAGACAACACCCAACTCGCCGTCGACGGCATCATTTATTTCCAGGTGATGGATCCAAAACTCGCCAGCTACGGCTCGTCCGATTACATCATGGCGATCACCCAATTGGCGCAGACCGCATTGCGTTCGGAAATCGGCAAAATGGAGCTCGACAAAACGTTTGAGAGCCGCGATGAAATCAACCGCCAGATTGTTGCCGTGCTTGACGAAGCCGGCCGCACCTGGGGCATCAAGGTGCTGCGTTATGAAATCAAGAGCCTCACGCCGCCCGAATCGATCCTGCGTTCGATGCAGGCGCAAATCACGGCCGAGCGTGAAAAGCGCGCGCTGATTGCCAAATCCGAGGGCTTGCGCCAGGAGGAAATCAACATTGCCGACGGCAAACGGCAGGCGGCGATTCTGGAGTCGGAGGGTGATAAACAGGCGGCAATCAACCGCGCCCAGGGTGAAGCGGTGGCACTAACGACGGTGGCCGACGCCACCGCGCTGGCGGTGCGGGTTGTCGCCGTCGCGCTGGATGCGCCCGGTGGCCAGCAGGCGGCCAACTTGAAGGTCGCTGAGAAATATGTCGAGCAATTCGGTCATCTTGCCAAAGCCGGCAACACGCTGATCGTGCCGTCGAATATCGCCGACGTGGCGTCAATGATTTCGACTGCAATGACGGTGCTCGATAAAACCCGCACAACGCCCGGCGCCAAAACCTAGATCAGCATCAATTCACTGCCGGCAACAAGCGGCGGATGCCCGAATATAAGTTGATCGAGCGCTCCGGCCCCGATCACGCGGCCAGCTTTACCGTTTCGGTAGCAGTGCATGGCGTGGGCGAGGTTGAGGCCAGCGGATCG
>JANMNT010000366.1:0-3022 GCA_031368465.1 Burkholderiales bacterium | reverse complement strand
CTTGATGCGTGCATCACTTGGTGGCGTGTAGCCTTCGATGCGCACCGGGGTATTGGTTTCCGCCGCGGTTTTTTCGAGTGCCGCCACCAGCGCCAGGTAGTCCTCGAGCAACGCCAGCGGTGGGAAAAATACGTGCAGGATGCCGTTGCGCACTTCCACACACAGGGCGGTGCGAACAATGTCCTTGGCCGACTCACCAACCTTCGGCGTTTTGTCAACCGGTTTGGCAGGGGCTCTTTTAGTGCTATCAGCCGCTTTGGCCGCCGCTTTGTTGGCCAGGGCCTCGGTTTTTTCAAACGGATCAACCGGGATGACGACCTCGGCGTCTTCTGGTGCAACTACCGGCAAACTGCTCAACGGCAGGCGAAATCCAACCGGCGAATCACCTTCGACCAGATAAAGATATTTGGTGGCAAGCGGCCACAACGACGACGCCCACTCGCTGGGTGCGGCAGGCTTTTTGCGCGCGACCGCCTTGATTGGCAACACGTAACCAGTCGCCTCACCAATGGCACCCTGTAATTGTTTGAACAACTGGTCGGTGATGGCGGTGCGGGTGAGTTTGTCTTTGACGTCCGGCGAGGCGGGGTCGATATTGATCGGCAACTGCGATTCATCCCGGATGGTGCGCCAGATGCTTTCGTACGCCGGAATCACATAGTCCGGGTGCAGCGCAAGATTCTCGGCGAGCTTGAGCGTAAAGGTCTTGGCGATGTTTTTCGGGAGTTTGGTTTCGCCGGTCGCGACCAGCGCGCTGTTGTTCCACAGCGGCTCGCCGTCAGGGCGCCAGTAACATGACAGCGCCCAGCGCGGCAATGGTTCGCCGGGGTACCACTTGCCCTGGCCAAAATGCAACAAGCCACCCGGCGCGAATTTTTCCTGCATACGTTGAAACAGCGTGGTGGCCAGTTCCAGTTTTTTCGGTGAATGCGCGGTGACATTCCACTCGGGGCCTTCCATATCATCGATCGACACAAAGGTTGGTTCACCGCCCATCGTGAGCCGCACGTCACCCGCGACCAATTCGCGATCGACCTGGTCACCAAGCGCGAGCACGTTTGCCCATTGGTCGTCGTTGAAGGGTTTGGTGACACGCGGGTCTTCGTGAATGCGTGTGACCGTCATCGCAAAATCAAGCGTTGAATTGCACTGGTCGGTGAAGCCGGAAACCGGTGCGGCCGAGGAGGGAATGGCGGTACACGCAAGTGGAATATGGCCTTCGCCGGCGAGCAGGCCGGAGGTCGGGTCGAGTCCGATCCAGCCGGCACCCGGCAGATAGGCCTCGCACCAGGCGTGCAGATCGGTGAAGTCACGATCGGTGCCTGATGGCCCGTCGAGCGCTTTTTGATCTGCCGCGAGTTGGATCAAATAACCGGAGGCAAAACGCGCCGCCACACCAAAGTGCCGCAGGATTTGCACCAACAACCATCCGGTGTCACGGCACGAACCTTGCGCCGTCTCGAGTGTGACCTCGGGCGTTTGCACACCCGGCTCCATACGAATCAAATAGGAAATATCATTCTGTAGTTTCGCGTTGAGCGCCACCAAAAAGTCGATGGTGTTGATCGGCTTGCCAAGCAAGCGTTGTTTGGCGTCGGCGACCCAGTCGGTAAGCAATTTGCCCGGCGGATCAACCTCGAGATAGGCGGTCAGTTCGCGTTTGTTGTCGTTGGTGTAGCTGAATGGGAACTGTTCGGCGTACGGCTCCATAAAAAAATCGAACGGATTGATGACCGTCATGTCGGCCACCAGATCTACCTCGATGCACAACTCGCTGGCTTTTTCTGGAAACACCAGACGCGCCAACCAGTTGCCATAGGGGTCCTGCTGCCAGTTCAAAAAATGTGTTTCCGGTTTGACCTTGAGCGAATAACTTTCAATCGGTGTGCGTGCGTGTGCCGCCGGCCGCAGTCGCACCTCGTGCGGCGACAGCGCGACGTCGCGATCAAAGATATAGCGGGTCTTGTGGTGTAGCGCGACGCGGATTGTCATTGTCAGATGCTAACAAACAGTGGAAACGAGGATGGGACGGGTATGTTGAGACTGGCGGGGTCAATCGTTTTGATTTTGAATCACCAGTATCCACGGGCATTTTCAGGCATTTTGCTTTCAAAAATGCCGCCAATAGGCGACTTTATTTGTTGAACACAAACATCAATTGCGCCATCGCTCGAAGGCGCTATTTCTTTTTGCAATATGCCGGCATGTCCTACTCCATCCAATCCGGATCCGGCAACTCGCTAAAGACGCGCCGCAATCCACCGCCCCAACGCTGCCGTACCATTGAAAAATACGGGTCACCCTCACGAATGCGCTGCTGGATCCCGACGCGCAATGAATCTTTGGGGTACCACAACAGATCAATCGGCAGGCCGACCGAAATATTTGATTTGATGGTCGAGTCAAACGAGATCAACACACATTTTGCCGCTTCTTTTTGCGGGGTCGAGGTTGACAACACGCGGTCCAAAATCGGCTTTCCATACTTGGATTCACCGAGCTGAAAATAGGGCGTCTCGTCTGAGGCTTCAATAAAATTGCCCTGCGGATAAATATGGAACAGGCGTTGTTGCTCACCACGAAGTTGTCCGCCGACAATCAAGTT
This sequence comes from Burkholderiales bacterium, assembly GCA_031368465.1. Classification (GTDB taxonomy): domain Bacteria; phylum Pseudomonadota; class Gammaproteobacteria; order Burkholderiales; family Usitatibacteraceae; genus UKL13-2. The sequence continues at coordinate 417 of JANMNT010000366.1, read as the reverse complement.
GGCCGACGGATCGATGCCGCCCTGTGTCAGCACCGCGCCGTCGCGCTGCTGCATTTCGCGCAGCGCACCACCAACCAGTGTGGCCACATCAAACATCGACGGCGCATTCCAGATGGTTTGATGTCCGTCATTCGGCATGGCATAAAGATGCCGGTCAAGAATATTGGTCACGCCCTGGGTCATGGCCAGGTTGCCTGACGACAAAATCACAATGACACGATCATCCGGTTTTTCATAAACCTTGGTTTTGCAAAACGTGGCGATATGGTCCACGCCTGCATTGGTGCGGGAGTCGGAGGCAAAAATCATCCCCGAATCCAGTCTGAGCGCCACACAATAAGTCATTGTTTTTCCCTGTCCGAATGCGTCGTGTTTTTATGTTGATCGCGACTATGCTGCCGCGATTTGTGTCTGGCT
>JANMNT010000364.1:0-4587 GCA_031368465.1 Burkholderiales bacterium | reverse complement strand
ATTACCCTGCAACACTGGAAGGCACCGTTCGCAACGGGGTTGCCGCCGCTGACGCGGCACTTGCCTACCTTCGAAACCGCAATGAATAACACCGCCAACATGGACGACTGCCGCAGCATGCCCGCCGATTTCCAGCCTGCCGCCGATTGCCTCGAGGGTCGGGTGATATTGGTGACCGGCGCATCCGGCAGCATCGGCCGGGTCGCGGCGCTCAACTTCGCAAAGCACGGTGCAACGGTCATTCTGCATGGCCGCAAAGCCGCGCGCCTTGATCCGGTTTATGACGCAATCGAAGCCGCGGGCTTTGCGCAACCGGCCAACTTGATATTGGATTTTTTGTCCGCGACTGATGCTGATTATCTCGGATTCGCCGAAACCATTTTCGCCAGCTTCAAGCGGCTTGATGGCATTGTTCACGCCGCCAGCCACATGGAGCCGTTAAGTCCGCTGGCGACGCAAAATCTCACAAGTTGGAACGCCCATCTTGCCGTCAATCTGGTCGCGCCGGTCGCCATCACGCGCGCTTGTTTGCCAATGCTCAAGCGCGCGCCGGGTGATAACGCAAACGTTGTGTTTCTGACGGAGAACCATGCTGTCGTCCCCAAAGCCTTTTGGGGCGCATTTGCGACCAGCAAAGCAGCGCTTGGCAATATCGCAACGATTTGGAACGACGAACTTTCGGCAGATTCACAACTGCGCTTGCGGCTGCTGGTGCCCGGCCCAATTGCGTCACAAATGCGCGCAATGAGTCACCCGGGCGAACTGGCATCAACCCTGCCGACGGTTGAATCACTGAATCCGCATCTGCTGTATCTGATCAGCGGCGCTGCGCCAAAGGATGCACCGTTCTTGTTTCGAACGTAACGTACCATCCCGTAATTCGGGTATTGGCGACCGCGCCTTTCCGCGTTTGAGACATGCGCTTGCGGCAGATGCCCGACAAATCCATGAGATACCGCGATTTGTATTCGGGTTGGTCTGATTATTGGGTAAACTAAGGCAAATATTGAATCGCGACAGCCGCGAACGGCATTGGGCGGTAAGCCTTTGCAAGATCAGTGGCGTCATAACGCACTCGGTAGCCATTTATGTACGTTTTTTTGTACGCTCCATGCATGTCATACCCGACCATTCAAGGCCGCCGACCGGCGGCAAGCGATGATTCGTGCCGTTGCTGCGCCATGGATATGACAATGGGGTGTTCATGAGCGCGTCGATGGATCAGGGCAATCGCACCTTCATCGGCAGCGTGGTGTTTGTCGACATCGTCGGCTACTCCAAAAAATCAGTGACCGACCAGATCACCATGAAGGACCGGTTTACGGCCCTCCTGTCAGATTCTCTCAAGGATGTTTCGCTCGAACAAAGAATTATTCTGGACACCGGCGACGGTGCCGCACTGAGCTTTATCGGCGATCCTGAAGACGCGCTGTTTGTCGGCATGAATATCCGCGACCTGCTGAAACGACAGACCCCGGACGCAGCGGAACCGACTGACGATTCGACGTCGTCGGGTAGTGATTTGTTTTTGCGCATTGGCATTAATTTGGGGCCGATCAAATTGGTGCGCGACATCAACGGGCAACCGAATATCGTCGGCGATGGGATCAATGTCGCCCAGCGCATTATGAGCTTCGCCCGCCCCGGCCAGGTGGTGGTGTCACGTTCGTTCTACGATGTCGTATCAGTCATCTCAGATGAATACGCGCAGCTTTTTAAATATGAAGGCTCTCGCACCGACAAACACGTGCGTGAACACGAAATCTACATTGTCGGCGATTCGGCGGCCGCATTCGACAAAGCCAGGTCCGGCATGGAAGACCGTGCGGCTGCAACCAATCCACACAGCAAACCGGTTGTAAATGCCGCAAAAAAAACCGGCAAAGCCCCGCGGGCGAATGCCGCCGATGATGAAACCGACGCCAACACCATTCCTTTCCTGCAAGACAAGAAAAAATTGACCATCGTCGGCGGTGCGCTGGGGTTGTTGGTCATCGCGCTCGCCGTGATGTTGGCACTCAAAAAACCGTCACAGCCAGAACCGCTGAAGGTGGAAATGATCGCAGCGGCACCGACTGCCAAGCCACCGGGCAGCACTATTGTTGATCCGATTCCCGCGCCGGCGATGGCCGCGATACCACAGGCAGCAGCGCCGCCGTCGACATCAACGCCCCCGACAACCAGCGCGACACAGACAGCCATTGGAGCGCCTACTGCGGCCAATTCCGCCAAGGCGGCAGTCAAGACTGATTTGCCAAAGGCCGAAGCGCCAAAAGCTGACCCGCAAAAGACCGAACCACCCAAAGTGATACTTGCGCAGGGCTCCATCAGCTTTTCAATCCAGCCTTGGGGCGAGGTATTGATCAACGGAAAGTCGATAGGCACATCACCACCGATCAAGCAACACAAGTTGGCGGCCGGCAAATACAAGATTGAAGTTCGCAATTCGACGTTCACGCCGTTGGTCACCACCGTCGATGTGAAACCGAAAGAAGAATTGACGATCCGTCATCAATTCAAATAATTGGGGCCGACATGAACATCCAATTTCCGCGCCTGGTTTCCCGCGTCATGTGGGCGCCACGACAATGGCTGCTGATTTCCGCCTTCTCCGCACTGCTAGCCGGGTGCGTGGTGCCGCCGACCGCCCCAACCGGCCCGACACCGGCCGAAGTCGCCAAACAGCAGCGTCTGGAACGCGCCAACACCTATTACGCCGAAGGACTAAAGCTCTACGAGAACGGCAGTTATGACGACGCCATCAAAAACTTTCTGCTCGCACTCGACAGCGGCGTTTTGACCACCGCGCAACAACTGGCCTCGCGCAAACACATGGCATTTATCTATTGCGTTTCCAACCGCGAAGCGAACTGTCGGGAAGAGTTCGAAAAATCATTTGTCATTGACGCAAAGTTTGAACTGAGCCCGGCCGAAGCCGGTCACCCGGTCTGGGGCCCGGTGTTTCGCAACGTCAAAAGCGACCTCGAGGCAAAACGAGCCGGTCGCTCGATTTTTTCACCCTCTGTAAAAACACTCACTGCAGGCGAAAAATTGCTTATCGATGCAATGACCGCATATGACGCGGCTGATTACGTCAAATCGGTAAAGGTTTTTCAGGACGCATTAAAAGAAGTCCTGCCGCCGGACGAACAATTGAGGGCGCGCAAATTCACCGCGTTCAGTTACTGCCTGAGCAATCGGATGACGCTTTGCCAGCAGGAATTCGAAAAAATTCTACAATCAAAGCCCGACTTTGAGCTCGCCGCTGCTGAAGCGGGGCACCCGTCTTGGGGGCCGACGTTCCGCCGGGCAAAGGCAAGGGCAAAGTCGCCCGCCGTAAAACCGTCAACACCCGCAGCGCCCGCGACATCGTCCGCGCCTGTCGCGCCGCCAAAGAAATAAAAACTTCCCATCCATGGCAATGATTGAAACGCTGGGCCGCTATAAAATTCTCTCCGTCATTGGACAGGGGGCAATGGGCGTCGTCTATAAGGCGATTGATCCGGCGATCGACCGTACCGTCGCGATCAAAACGATCAACCTGACGCTCAATACCGATGACCTGGCGGAATACGAAGCGCGCTTCCAGCAAGAGATCAAGGCGGCCGGCCGTCTCAATCACCCCAACATCGTCACTATTTTTGACGTCGGCAAAAACGAAACCGTGGCCTATATGGCGATGGAATTGCTCGATGGTAAAGAATTAAAAGACATCCTTCACGATAGCGGCAGACCGAAGGTCATTGATACGGTGGATTGGATCGGCCAGATTGCCAGCGGGCTGTCTATGGCACACGAACACGACATTATCCACCGCGATGTCAAGCCATCAAACATTATGATCGTCAAGGGCGGATACGCCAAGATCACTGACTTTGGTATTGCCCGCATGACTGCGTCGGCTGTAAAGACCATGACAGGTTTGATTCTGGGCTCGCCTCGTTACATGTCGCCTGAACAGGTGATCGGTAAAAACCTTGATCATCGAACTGATATTTTTTCGCTCGGCGTTGTACTCTACGAGGCGCTCACTGCGGTGCCGCCCTTTGACGGGGACAACGTCAACGCGATCATGTATTCAACCGTCAATCACACGGCGAATCCGCCTTCGGCATTAAACACCGATGTGCCCACCATGCTCGACCTGATTGTCGCCAAGGCGCTGGCGAAAACAGTCGACGAACGTTATCAATCCATGCGCGAGTTTGCGCAAGACCTGAACGAAGTCAAACGGATCATTGGTGCGCAACAGCCGGCCAAAAAGGTGATCGCGCATGATGCGCCGTCACAGGCCAAACCGGCAACCATGGATGCACTTGGTGTCGGGGTCGGACGCTTTAAAAAAACCGAAGACGAGCCGCCGGTCGCGCCGCTCACTCTCGCAAAGAAATTTGACTCGTTTGACGCCACCATGAAATTGGCGGCGATGACCAACCAAACGGAAGTGTTTGCAAAATATATTTCCGACACCAAGAAGATGCGCGCCTATTCCGGTGATATTCCGGCAGCGCTTTCCGGCAAACCCGCACCAAGTAGTCCCGCGCTCACGCCGGGCTCCCCGGTTGATACCGCGACGGTCCCGATTGC
>JANMNT010000322.1:0-14323 GCA_031368465.1 Burkholderiales bacterium | reverse complement strand
CGATCAAATAGCCGGTCAGAAACTCGGTTGTCTTCAGGTTTGCAAAATCGCGGTTATAACTGCCGTCCAGATATACCCACAGCAACCCGGCGAATACAAACGACAAAGAAATCCAGATGACAGACCATACCGCCGCTTCGGTCGTCGTGACCTTTTGGCCCTTCTTCTTGTCCAGGACCACCAGGTCTACCACCAGTGCCACGAGCACAAAAATTGCAAAACCCGTCCACATGTACGTGTTGCCAATTGTTTCAAACATGATGCCTCCCAAAGAGTTTATAAATAGCCAAGCCAAGTGCCGCACATGTTTAGCAGGGCAAAGCGACGCGACATAACCCGATGGGGTGCTGGTGGGATGCCTTTGCCGCGATTGTCTGCCAACAACAACGCGCAAAGGTCTTGCCTGCGGTTCAAGCGTTTCCCGGCGTTACGCCGGCATCCACTCAATCGCTGACCGCACCGGAAACAGATTGTTTCGTATTGACGATGCGGAGAATCTTTTTAGCCAGGCGGCTAATCGGACAGGCTACTCCCCTTTGGAAAGTAAATTCAGTTCCGTGATTTTATGATTTGGTTCGGTTGGTATTGCCACCGCATTGCTTCACATTCTCACGAGACCGCTAGGATTATGCCTTAGATTAGAGTCGTATGTGAGCCAAATTTGTGCCATTCACATAAATAAATTCAATGGATACAAAGCGTTAACTGGTTTCCTGCGCAGCCACCCGTCAAATGAGCGCAGCACTCTATGCGGCGTCGGCGATGAGCCTCGACGTCACCAACGGTGCATTTGGTCACCTAAACAAGAATGATTCTTGTTAAAATTTAACCACACGTCGGGCAGACGCCGGGAAGCCCGAATCGTGCCGGCAAGATTGCCGAAGAAATCCCGCGGTTGAAGCATCTGCATCCGGCGCGTCAGCCGACAAAAATGGTCAAAAAATCTGGATTAGGCGCGCTTGCCGCCACAATTGCGTTAGTGTTTTCCATCCCCGTGTTGGCGGTTGTATGGGGCGTTTTCCAAGCCGACAACGGTGCATGGACACATATCCGCGCTACCACGCTGCCTGCTTTGCTGGCCAATTCGCTTCAACTTGTCTTTTGGGTCGCGCTCGGCACCGCCGTCATCGGCACATTTACGGCATGGCTGACGGCACGTTTTGATTGGTCCGGCCGCCGCACGCTTGAGTGGCTGCTGGTGCTGCCGTTGGCGATGCCAGCCTATGTGATGGCCTACGCCTATACTGACTTGTTGCAGTATGCCGGGCCACTGCAGAGCACGCTGCGTGAATTGTTCGGCTGGGAGACAAAGGCGGATTATTGGTTTTTCGAAATCCGCTCGCTTTACGGCGCGGCCGGTATGCTGACACTGGCGCTTTACCCCTACGTTTACCTGTTGGCAAGAGTCGCCTTTTTGGATCAGTCCCCCTCGCTGTTGGAAGCGGGCCGTTCATTCGGTTATCAACGCTGGCAGTTGTTTTGGCGGGTGTCGTTTCCATTGGCACGTCCGGCCATCATCGCCGGGATGGCGCTGGCGATGATGGAAACCCTCGCCGACTACGGTACCGTATCCTACTTTGGCGTCAACACGTTTACGACCGGAATTTTTTCAGCCTGGTATGCGCAGTCTGACCGGGTCGCCGCTGCCAAACTCGCCACCCTGCTTTTGTTTTTTGTGGCGGTCGTATTGCTGCTGGAAAGATTGTCACGCCGGCGCGCCAAATTTGCCGAGACGCGTGGCAAACAAATTATCCGCCGCAAGTTGCATCGCACTAATGCCTGGGCTGCCGGTACCGCCTGCGCCCTACCGATCATCGGTGGTTTTTTATTGCCCCTGATATTGTTGGCACGTTTGGCGTTTCAAGACGCGGAAGCGGGCTTGGCATTTGGCCGCTTTGGCGATTTTGTCACGCTGGCCTGGAATAGTTTTTCGCTTGCCTCGATGACGGCGATGATTGCGGTCGGGTTGAGTTTGGTGCTGGCCTACGCCGCGCATTCCAGCCGCGCGCAATTGGGAAATTTGTCCATCATCAAGATTTCCAATCGGCTGATCAGTTTGGGCTATGCGGTGCCGGGCACCGTCATCGCCGTCGGTATATTGATCCCGGCGACAAAATTGGACCATTATCTCGCCGACGTCATGTCGGCAATCATTGGCCATGAGTCCGGGCTGCTGCTGACCGGCGGTATCGCGGTTTTGATCTATGCATATTTGATCCGCTTCATGTCGATCAGCCTTCAAACTTGTGAAGCCGGCTTTACCAAGATCTTGCCGAGCATGGACGATGCCGCTCAATCGCTTGGCATGGGTCGGCTCGCAGTCATCCGGCGAATTCACATGCCATTACTCAGAACCAGCCTCATCACCGCCGGACTGATGGTATTTGTCGACGTGATGAAGGAACTGCCTGCAACACTGGTTATGCGCCCTTTCAACTTTGATACGCTCGCGGTGAGAACTTACACGCTGGCAAAGGACGAGCGACTGGCGGAAGCGTCGCTTGCGGCATTGGCGATCGTGCTGGTTGGTTTGATCCCGGTTGTCATGGCCTCCCGCGCGATCACCCGTACAACCGAAAAATCACACTAACGAGTCCTTTTGACCGGAAGTCAAAGATCGCTCAGGCGAGACCGCGGATGGTTGCCAGCGGTGGTGAGTCAACCGCGCGACGGGTGCCGATCAAGCCGGCGACGGCGATGATGGCACCACCGCCAAAAATGCCGATCACTGGTATCCACCAATTCAACACAAACGGGACATTCAGGACCCGGTCGGCCAGTACCGCACCCAGTGCCAGCGCACCAGCGCTCGCAATCAAACCGGCCAACAGACCGATCGCCAAAAATTCGGCAAGCTGCAACACCACCATCTGCCGACGGCTGGCGCCGAGCGTGCGCATCACCGCGGCATCAAACACCCGTTCATCCTGCGACGTCGCAATCGCGGCATACAGCACGACGAGGCCCGCAGCGAGCGTGAATAAAAAAACAAACGATACAGCATTGGCAACCTGATCGGTGATGACACGTACCTGGTTCATGATCGCCGTTAGATCGATCACCGACAAATTCGGGAACTGGCGAATCAACCCGTTGACGACGTCCTCATTGCCCGCCGCCAAATGAAAGCTTGTGATATAACTCGCCGGGTAGCTGTCAATCACACCACGATTCGCAATCACAAAAAAATTGGCTTTGAACGAATCCCATTCGACCTTTCGAAGACTGGTGACTTTCGCCGAGAAGCGTGAGCCGGCAACATCATAGGTAAGCGTGTCGCCAAGCTTGATGCCAAGATTTTTTGCCAGACCTTCTTCGACTGAAAACTGCGGTGTGGTGTCGGTAGCGTCCCAAAATTTTCCGGCAATCACCTTGTTATCAGCCTGGATCTTGTCCGCCCAAGACAGGTTGAATTCGCGGCCAGCCTGCCGTTTAGCCATCTCATTGGTATAACGCCGTTCTGCGATCGGCGTCTCGGATATGGCAACCAAGCGGCCACGGATCATCGGATACAAATCGGGGGTCACCATCTTGCGCTCGGCAAAGTAGGCGCGTACCCGGTCAAGTTGATCTGCCTGAATGTTGATGACAAATCGATTGGGCGTGTTTTCGCCGACCGAGCTTTGCCAGCGGGTGATCAGGTCGGTGCGCACCAACGTCAACAGCAGCATCGCCATGATGCCGAGCCCAAGCGCCATGATTTGTACCAGACTCGCACCAGACCGGCGTTTCATATTGGCGATGCCATAACGCCACGATCCGGTTGCCGCGCCGCGCAGTCCCGAGGCAAACTGGATCATCAGCCATCCGGCAAATGCCGCCACACCAAGTGCCACAACAAATCCGGCGACCGCGATACCGCCGAGTTTTATATCGCCCGACCGCCAGACGATCAGACCGGCGAGGGTCACAAACCCAAGCAGGTAGGCAAACGTGGCGATGCCGTCGAATGGATCGAGATCGCGTCGCAACACACGCAACGTCGACACTTTGCGCAATGACAACAACGGCGGCAGCGTGAAGCCGAACAACAACACCATGCCGATTGCCAGACCCTGCAATGCCGGCATGATGGTCGGCGCAGGAAGTGCCACTGTAAACAATCCGGTGAGCAACGCCGTCAATCCGAGCTGCGCGCCAAAACCGGCAAGTGTGCCCAACACACACGCCGCCAAACCCAACATCAGAAATTGCCAGAAATTCAACGCAAAAATATCGGCTTGCGCAGCGCCAAGACAGCGCATCATCGCCGCACTGTCGAGTTGGCGCTGCGAAAAGCGACGCGCGGCAAGCGCCACGGCGACGGACGCCAATACAACCGACAGCAGGGCTGCCAGGCCGAGAAAACGTTGCGCACGTTCAAGTGCCACACGCACTTCGCTGCGGGCGTCACGAACCGTTTCCAATCGTTGGCCGCGCGGCATTTTTCCCCTGAACGTGGCGGCAAATTCTTCAGTGGCGGCCGGCTCCCCCGCCATCAGCAGTGCGTATGTCACGCGGCTGCCAACCTGCATCAGGTTGGTGGCATCGAGATCGGCCTTGTTTAACATTACCCGTGGCGCGATACCAAAATAATCGAGCACGCTGTCGGGTTCCTTGGTAATGATGCGTGTGACCTTCAATTTGATTGCGCCGACATTGATCTGGTCACCAATATTGATATTGAGACGGGTCAACAGCGCACTTGGCATCCACGCCGTGCCTCTTTCGGGAATGGTATCGGCGGCACGATCCGGCGCACCGGATGCATCTGCAATACGAATTTTGCCGCGCAGTGGAAAGCCGCCGCTGACTGCCTTGAGCTCGGCGAGGCTGACGCCCTGCCCACGGGCCGCATCACCCGACACCATGCTTGGAAAGACAACCGTCTCCGCTGTTTGTAACTTCAATCGTGCGGCTTCATCCCAAAACCGGCGGTCGATTGGCGTCGAGGCATTGACCAGCACGTCGGCTGCAATAAGTTCGTTGGCCTGCCGGTTTAGCGCCGACTCCACGCGATCGGCAAAAAATGCGACGGTGGTGACGCTGGCGACGGCGATCAACAGGGCAACCAGCAGCACACGTGCCTCGGTTGCATGGGCATTACGGCGCAAGAATTTAACGGCAAGGCTGAAATTTTTCATCGTGCTTTCGAGGGTGGGCAAAACGAACCCGATATAACTGTTTTTTAAAACACCAAACAGGACAAGGCGTTCCGGACAAAAATGCCGCAACGCACCCGCCAATAAACGACTTTAAAACAGGCGCAACATCACATTGCCATTGCCGACTGGTCTGCTTCATCGGTGACCACGCCGGCGTCGATGGTCAAACGGCGGCCGCAACGCGACGCGATATTAAGATCATGCGTGACCAGAATGAGTGTTGTGCCGCGTTCACGATTCAATTCAAACAACAGATCAACCATGGCACGCCCGGTTTTGGCGTCAAGATTGCCGGTCGGCTCATCGGCAAACAGCAGCTTTGGTTCGGTCACAAACGCGCGCGCAATCGCAACCCGCTGTTGTTCGCCACCAGAGAGTTGTTTTGGGTAGTGTTTGACCCGCGCCTTTAGCCCGACGCGCGACAAAATTTCCAGCGCCCTGTCTTTTGCATCCGCCACACCCGCCAGCTCTAGCGGCAACATCACATTTTCAAGAGCCGTCAGGGACGGCAGCAACTGAAACGACTGAAACACAAAACCGACCAATCTGCCCCGCAGTCTGGCGCGTCCGTCTTCGTCGAGGGCAAACAAACTTTCGCCATTGATCGCGACGTCGCCACTGGTCGGAATATCGAGGCCCGCCATCAAGCCTAGCAGGGTTGACTTGCCGGAGCCCGATGCGCCCACAACCGCAACCGCTTCGCCCGCCGACACCGTAAAATTAGCATTGTTTACGATAGTCAGAATGCCGTCGCTGGTCGGCACTTGTTTGGTGATATTGGCGACACGAATGACTGCAGGCGCAGGAAAGACCGGCGTCGCGGGAGTCGATGTTGGTTGTGGTAAGGGAAAAACAGGTTGCATTGACGCCTCCCCGGCGCGGTCGAGGTCGGCATGGGTCGCGGTGTTTCTGGGTAGCGGCGAATCAAAACTGGCGGTTGGCGTCATACTGAAGTTGGTCTGGTTTATAGAAATATCGATTAATTGAACAGGCGACTTGAATTTTGCCGCCGGACCTCTCAAATAGCATCAGTCAAGCGACAAACCACGGAAAGAGACGGACATACGAAACAAATGAAGCAATCAACAGAAAACATGCAAAACCGGCAAATGGCGTTACAGCCGGGCCAACCACAGCGGGAAAAAACGGCGGTAAGACTGAGTTTGTGCCAAATGCCGGCTATTGCAAGGCCACGACGGACATTCTGCGGCATTTTGCTGTCTGCTCTGACACTGCATGTTGCCGGGATGTTCCCGAGTTTTGGTTTTGCGTCGACCAATGACGTGATTGCAGCCGGCAAGTTTGTCCACACCCGTCAACTCACACAAAAAATCATGGTCTATGGCGATAGTCTGTCTGCAGCCTACGGGATCGACGCCAGTCAGGGCTGGGTCAGCCTGATGGAAGCCAAACTGAAAGGCAAAAACACCACGGTGGTCAATGCCAGCATTTCCGGTGAAACGACCACCGGCGGCGCAAGCCGCATCAAAACTGATCTTGCGCGCCATCAGCCCACCATTGTGATGCTCTCACTCGGTGCCAACGACGGATTGCGGGGACTTCCGGTGGCGGACATGCAACTCAATTTGGGAAAGATGCTCGACGAAATCCGCAAGGCAAACGCGCAGGCAATTCTGATCGGCATGCAAATCCCGCCAAACTACGGCATCACTTATGCCGAAGATTTTAAGCAAAGTTATCTCACACTTGCGCGCGACAGAAAGCTGCCGCTCGTGCCATTCTTGCTCGACGGTATCGCCGACAAATTGGAGAATTTCCAGCCGGACCGGCTGCATCCGACGGCGGCCGCACAATCACGCATTCTTGAAAACGTCTTGCCGGTTGCCGAACGTGTCATTACCGCCCGCCAACGCATGGCGCCACCTGCCGCCAGCGCAGGCCAGACCAAGCAATTGTCGAAATGAGCACGCCGGCACCTGCAACGCAGAAGGCAGCCGGGGCACCGCACCACCAATATCCGCTGCGCCTTGGCGTGGCAAAACAGCCGCTCGATTTCAACGAATTGCGCGGTTACGACAGCATTATTGATACCCGCAGCCCGGCCGAATTTGCCCTCGACCACCTGCCGGGCGCGGTTTCATATCCGGTTCTGGATAATGACGAACGTGTCAGAATCGGCACGCTTTACAAGCAGACCTCAAGTTTCGACGCCAAAAAAGCCGGTGCGGTTCTGGTTGCGCGCAACATTGCCCGTTATCTTGAAACACATCTCCACGATAAACCAAAAAACTGGCGGCCACTGGTGTACTGCTGGCGCGGCGGCGCACGTTCCGCCGCCATGACCCACATTCTGCGGCAGGTTGGTTGGGACGCAATGCAGCTCGAAGGAGGCTACAAACAATGGCGGGCGATGCTGGTCCGCGACTTGGACCACCTCGCGCGAACAATTCGATTCACGGCGGTCTGCGGGCGCACCGGATCGGGCAAAAGCCGTCTGCTTGAATCTCTGCATGCCAACGGCGCTCAGGTGCTGGATCTCGAGGCATTGGCCGCCCACAAGGGTTCTGTGCTGGGTGACCTGCCCGACCGGCCGCAGCCGTCACAAAAGTACTTTGAATCAACCATCTGGGCGACACTGTCGCAATTTGACGCCGCCAAGCCAGTTTTTGTCGAGGCGGAAAGCAAAAAAATCGGCGGATTGCGCGTCCCGCAAACATTGATCGAACAAATGTGGGCGGGTGACTGTATTGAATTGTCCACCCCGGATCAGTTGCGATTGCCATTACTGCGCGAGGAATATGCCCATCTCATCGCCAATCCGGTGCTTTTGAGCGCTAAGCTTGATTGTTTGCAAGCGCTACATTCAAAAGAAAAAATCGCCTCCTGGCACAAATTGGTCAATAACGCCGAATGGGACCTGCTGGTGCAGGACTTGCTGGTTGCGCACTATGATCCGGCTTACGATAAGTCAATGTTTCGGCACTACACCAACATCGCGCAATCACACCTTATTGTGCTCGATGGAATCGGCGCCGCCTCGTTCACCGACGCCGCTAAACATGCGATAGCGGTTCAGCAACACGGATAGGCCCGCCGGCACCAGCGGGGCACGACACAGACTGTTTTGCCCGGAGGACAATGACATTGCCGTTTCACGGGGGATTCAGCTAGAATTGTCCGGACAAGCTTGGTGGCGGGACAACTTTTGATCGCAACCGGCATTCATGCCGCACAAGAATCGTTCAAACGGGTCCGGCCTGGTGCCGAACATGACCCAGATAAAAACACGAAATGAATATCAATCGGCCCACCCGAATTGGCAAGTACGAAATTCTGTCCGAATTGGGCCGCGGTGCCACGGCGGTTGTTTACCTCGCCGACGACCCTTTTAACAATCGCAAGGTTGCCATCAAGGTGCAGGTCAAGGACGAGTCGGCCGGCCCGGAAGAGGCAAGGCGGTTTGAAAAATTGTTCCTCAACGAAGCAGCAATGCTCGGCAAACTTTCGCACCCGAATATCGTGACTGTTTACGACGCAGTCGTCGAAGGTGAGCAACAATACATCGTCATGGAGCACGTCGGCGGTGGCAGCCTGAAGAAATGTTGCACCGAGACCAACCTGCTGCCGGTCCGGCAGGCGGTGCTGGTCATTTTCAAGATCTGCCGGGCGTTGGATTACGCATTTCAAAATGGCGTGATCCACCGCGATATCAAGGCGGCCAATATATTGTTGTCCGACCGCGAAGAAATTAAGATTTCGGACTTCGGTACCGCACAGATTTCGCATTCGACCCACACCCAGATCGACGGGTTTGTCGGCTCCCCCGCGTACATGGCACCCGAGCAAATCAACGAAGAACCACCGTCGGCACAGACCGATATCTATTCGCTGGGTGTGACGATGTTTGAGTTGCTCACCGGCCGGCTGCCTTATCAGGCAACAAATTCAGTGGCAATGATCAACAAGATTCTCAACGAGGAGCCGACACCGATCGAATCGATCCGGCCGGACCTGCCCGGGGCGCTTGTCGCCATCGTAAAAAAAGCAATGGCAAAGGATCCGGCCAACCGCTACCCCGCCTGGTTTGCCATGGCGCGGGATCTGGCAGAAACTTTTCCGCAACTGGAAAAATATTCATTTGAAATTTCTTCCGCCGAAAAGTTTAATGCGTTGCGCCGGCTGGTCTTTTTCAAGGACTTTCGTGACTCCGAATTGTGGGAGGTGCTGCGCGGTGCGATTTGGGAAAACCACGGACGCGAGGAAAGCTTGCTGCTCGAGGGCGACTCTGGTCACGCGTTTTTTGTCATCGTATCTGGTCAGGTAAAGGTGATGAAGGACGCAAAGCTGTTGAATGTGCTCAAGGAAGGCGACTGCTTCGGCGAGATGGCTTATCTGACGGGCGACCGCGCGCGCAGAACCGCAACCATTACAGCAGTGTCGGAAGTGCAATTGTTGAAAGTGCAGGATGTGCAGCTTGAACAATTGTCAGACGCATGTCAGTTACGGTTTAACCGCGTGTTTTTGCGTACCCTGATCGACCGTCTGACCTGGACCTCGGAAGTGCTTGCACAGGTCAAGCAACAGCCGCAATAACAACCACCCGGTTATTGTGCGGCACCAGCGGCAGGACGGCGCGGAACAATTTCACGCAGAACACCCGGCGAGGCGCGCCACCACGCAGTTGTTATTTCAGCATCTGGCGAACGCCCGGCATTCGCACCCGACCGCCAAACAACATAGGCGGTTGCCAACGCGGTAATGCGCTGCCGCAGGGTCTCTTTGTCCTCGGTTGTGCCGGGCTCGCCGCACGCCGCACGACACAAGATATTTGTCGGTGTTTCAAAGTGGCAGTGGGTGGTGCCTGTCACCTCCAGCGCAACGGCACCCGGCACCTCTCGGAACATCCCGACGCCCGATTGATTGGCGTTACACCCCTGTGGCGGTGCAAACAGTCCAAACAATGGAATGACCGGTGCTGCCGCCGGATTTGCCGTTGTGCCGCGACCGACCGCGTCCAGCCCAAGAAAACCAACCGCACCGGGGTCATCAGCCGATGCCATTCGTGCAGCCAATCCGCCGGCGGAGAATCCGCCATAAATCACGCCGTTAACACCTTGCCGGTCGGCCACGGCGCGCAGCAATTTGGCAAATACCGCGGCGCCACCGGCGGACCAACCGCCTGCACAGTGACCCACCAGATAAACCGGCACGCCCCAGCTGGCAATATGACGTGCAAGGCCGCGATGGTTGGCGACATCGCGCAAAAAACCATGCGCAAAGATCAACGGCGTGTTGGTTTTTTGCGGCATCGGCAAAAACTGCTCGACGGTCGCCTTGCAACCGCCGAACTCAAAACCGTCAAGACTGGCGAGGGCAATGGCATTGATGCCAACCGGCCCCGGCAAACGAAAGTCGTCGGTTCCACCCGTCGCCAACGCCGCAGGCTGCCAGTCGGTGAGCGGTGGCGATGTTGTGCAACCGGACAACACCGCCAACAGCACGACAACAAACCGCGCCCGAGCGCCGCTCATCCCCTGGTGATCAGGCACACAGCCTCAGCCGCGATACCTTCGCCGCGCCCGGCGAAACCGAGTGTTTCGGTGGTGGTTGCCTTGACGTTCACACAAGCATCCGACAACCGTGTATCTGCGGCGATATTGGCGACCATTGCACTGATATGCGGGGCCATCCGCGGCGCCTCGGCAATGATGGTCGCATCAATATTGACGATACCAAACCCTTTTGCAGCGAGTAGCGCAACAACATGCCGCAGCAAGGTGCGGCTGTCGATACCCTTGTAGGCAGGATCGCTATCGGGAAAATGTGCGCCAATATCCCCGAGCGCCGCAGCACCAAGCAACGCGTCACAAATGGCATGCAACAGCACGTCGGCGTCGGAATGGCCGAGCAGGCCGCGCTCATGACTGATATCAACGCCGCCGATAATGCAGCGCCGTCCTGCCACGAGTTGGTGCACGTCAAAACCATGGCCGATGCGAATATTGGGTGTTGTTGGCATTGGATTCACCGATTCATTCTTTATTTGCGTTAACCCGAACCACGATTGCGGTTGAGCAGACTTTGTGCGAGTGTCAGATCGGTTGCGTAAGTCACCTTGAGATTGACACTTTCGCCAATCACCAACCGCGGCTGATGCCCGAGTGACTCGACGGCCTGCGCCTCGTCGGTGGCGTTTGGCATTTTGGCCAACGCATCACACAGCAGCGCGTAACGAAACATTTGTGGTGTTTGTGCGCGCCAGAGATGTTCTCGCGAAACCGTACGCTCAACGCGTTGATTGTCGTTTGCCAGTTTGAGCGTGTCGGCGACTGGAAGGGCCAGCAGTCCGCCGATTTTTTCGTCTTCCAGTTCATCAAGAAATTGTTCGATCAACTCGGAACGAATACACGGCCGCGCTGCGTCATGCACGAGCGCCCAGTCATCTTTTGCCATTTCGCCTGCAACCGAAGTGAGCCCGTTCAGCACACTTTCTGCGCGGGTTGGCCCGCCGACACGGAACACCACCAGCCGTTCCCGAATTGCGTCGCCGTGGACCGACAACAGGGAATCCCAATGGACATCGTTCGCGGCAATCACGACGACAATTTTCCTGATTCGTTGAACCTTCGCAAACGCAGCCAGTGTGTGGAAGATCATCGGCACACCGTTGATTTCAAGGTATTGTTTTGGCAGTGCGTCGCCGACGCGGGTACCGTAACCCGCGGCGGGGATGAAGGCGATGATTTGGTTCACGAGGATATGTGTTTTTTACGGTTCAATTTGGCGTTTATTATCGCATCGCGCAGCAGCGTGCAACCGACTAAACTAGCCGAATGAAAGCGCGCATTGCCTTATTCATTGCAATTGCCGTCATCGCCACGTTATTGCTGGTGGGATTGGGCGTTCGCAAAACCGACTTTGCGCCGAATTGGCTGGCGCCGCCACTCGCCGCGCCGCGCAACTCGGGTGAACTGGTGGTGCTCACCTTGCGCGGCGCCACCACCACCCAATTGTTACCAAAGGCGGGCAATGCCGATGGTGATGTTCAAACCGGCTTCGAACACGATCTGGCAACCCTGTTTGCAAAGGAGCTTGGCATTACTGTCACGTTTAAAGTGATGCCCAGCTACGCACGATTGGTCAAACAGCTCGATGCCGGCCGGGGTCACATTGCCGCAGCCGGGCTGACGCCGACACCGGACCTGCGCGAAAAATTCGCCTTTAGTCCGTCTTATAAAACGTCACAATACCAACTCGTCTATCGTACCGCGGACAAGCGGCCGAAGAATATTGGCGACCTGGGTGGCCGCAAGATTGTTGTTGTCGCCGAGACCCCGGCACACGATATCGCCCGTGACCTGACTGGTAACACACCGACCCTTGCGATTGAAGTTTTGCGGCACGAAGCCAACCCGGACGACCTGTTGCTCGCCCTCGATCAAAAACGCGCCGACCTTGCATTGATCGACACCTACGCCTTTGCGGTGGCCAAACGCCTTCATCCGGATTTAAGTGCCGCATTCAACGTTGGCCGCGAGGCAAAAGTCGCCTGGGCATTTTCCAACGTCGCAGACTATGATTTGCAACAAAGCGCGGTGAAATTTTTTGAGAAGATTCGCGCCAACGGCACCTTAAACCGCCTGATGGACCGCTACTACGGCCACGTCAATCGCATTCAGGCGGTTGATACCGGCGCGTTACTCGACAAAATTCAAACGGAACTGCACAAATTCAAACCTTACTTCCACGAGGCGCAACAACTCACCGGCATTGATTGGCGGATTCTGGCCGCCGTTGGTTACCAGGAGTCGCATTGGGACCCGTTTGCCACCTCACCCACCGGCGTGCGCGGCTTGATGATGCTGACCGAGGACACAGCCGACCGAATGAAGGTAAAAAATCGGTTGGACCCGCGGGATTCCGTTGTTGGCGGTGCAAAGTATATTGCCCTGCTGCGCGATACCGTACCCGCCCGCATCGCCGAACCGGACCGGACTTGGCTGGCCCTGGCTGCTTACAATCAGGGTTATGGCCATTTGGAAGACGCTCGCATTCTGACGGCGAAGATGGGTTTGAACGCCGACAGCTGGCTGGATGTCCGAAAGGCTTATCCCAAGCTCCGTGAGCCGGAATTTTATGACGTATCAAAACATGGATTCTGCCGCGGTGATGAGGCCGTGCAATTTGTCGAGAACGTGCGCAACTACACCGACATGTTGATCCGCCTTGAAAAGCCGCTTGAGTCAACGCTCGATGGCTCGGTATTGGACGAAGCGGCGTTGTCGCACGAACGGGTACGCGCTTCGCGCGGACTGTCGGGACGAAAGAACTAAATCCGGTCGTTGTGGGTCGGCGCGTCAAGATGCGACGTATCACCCCACACCTCAATTTGCCAGGGTGACCAACCCGCCGAAACACGGTTATACGCAACATTCGGAATATCGATCCGATGCGGGCTCGACACCGGCAGACCATTGAGCCACCGGTAGACCGCCGCAAGCACGCCGCCATGGGTAACGATCAGCGTACGGCTGCCGGCATGGGTTTGTGCGATAGCCTGTAACGCACCGATCACCCGCTGGTGAAACTGATTGCGCGATTCGCCGCCGGTCACGGCAAAATCAGGATCAGTATCACGCACGCGTGAAAACATCTCCGGATGGTCACGATCAATCTCCTCGTATGTTTTCCCCTCGGCAATACCAAATGCACGTTCACGCAGGTCATGATTTATGCGGACCGCATGACCCGTTTGCGCGGTGATGAGTCGGGCGGTGTGCGCCGCGCGCGGCAGGTCGCTGGCGATAACCTGATCAATCAGATCGGTTTTACGGTCCCTCAACAATCGTTCTCCCATCGCGTGCGCCTGTGACACCCCTTCCGGCGTCAACGTGCTGTCGGAATGACCCTGGATACGGCCTTCGCGATTCCACGCCGTCTCGCCGTGACGAACCAGAATCAACGATGTCATTTACTGATCTGCGTCACACCACCCATGTACGGCTGCAGCGCGCCGGGGATCGTCACCGATCCATCCGCCTGCTGATAGTTCTCCAGAATGGCCACCAGCGTGCGGCCGACAGCCAGTCCCGAGCCATTGATGGTGTGCAGCGATTCCGTTTTGCCGGCGGCATTCTTGAATCTGGCCGTCATGCGGCGCGCCTGGAACGCCTCAAAATTTGAACAGCTGGAAATTTCGCGATAGGCATTTTGCGCCG
>JANMNT010000309.1:0-4033 GCA_031368465.1 Burkholderiales bacterium | reverse complement strand
CCGGAGCCGATTGACTGGTAATTCATGTTGAAGTTAGAGACTTTTTTGTATTCTTCCGCCCACTTCGCGTAAATCGGGAACGGGAAGGTTGCGCCTGCGCCGGTAATGTCGACTGCAGAGGCTGCGGTTGCCAGCACCATGCCGGCAGTGGCAACAAATCCTGCCATGTATTTATTGAGTTTCATTGTTGATTCTCCGTTGGTGAAAAATAAGTCGTTTTTTGTAATTGACGTCCCTGAATGGTGACAACTTTACAAGCCGAATATGACAGCGACATGACAGGTGGTGCTGGCAATAACATATTGATTTAAATAGAAAAAGAAAATTTTCTTGAATTTGAATGATCCGATATTTGGGGCTGGGAACGATCCCTCGTTTTGTCGCTGCAGGCGCCCTAACAGTGACTGTCATTAAAACTTCACGTCAATTGGCAACAATTGCCCATGGATCTCATTTTGTGGCGGCATGCGGACGCTGTTTCATCAGAAGACGATGACCATGCGCGCAAACTTACCGGCAAAGGTCGCAAACAGGCCACGCAAATGGCCGCTTGGCTGGATCGGCATTTGCCTGATAGTGCGCGCGTCATATCCAGCCCGGCAATTCGTGCCGTTGAGACTGCCGAGGCGCTGGCCAATAAATACGGACGAAAGTTATCAATCAATCCGACGCTTGGATCTGACGCATCGCCGACACAATTGTTGATTGCCGCTGGCTGGCCTGACAATCGGCATCCGGTCGTGATTGTCGGACACCAACCCGCGCTCGGCAGGCTTGCATCCTTCCTTCTGTTTGGCGAAGAACAAAATATCACCATTCGAAAAGCGTCCATCTGGTGGTTGACCAACCGCGCACGCGAAGAGCTTGGGGAATCAAAGGAAGCCTACCCGGTTTCGTTGCGCGCGGCGGTGTGCCCCGATCTTTTGTAACGATGGCCGTATAGTGAATTTCAGGTACGGTGCCGGTATTGCCTGGCGTGTTTACCTAGTCGCAATAGCTTAATTTTCCAGGCAACCGCGATGTTGGGCGAGGCCTGAAGTGTTACGCTGGTAACGGCAGCAGCAATTGGTTAGTAGGCTGCCGTGTAAGTGATTGTGCGTGCCGATCCCGCCACGCCTCAATGTCATGCCAATAGACGAGTTTGATTTCGCCCTCATGCGTTTCGACCAGCGCGGAAAGGCTCTCAACCCAATCACCGTCATTGCAGTAGGTGATGCCGTCAATGTCGCGAATTTCAGGCCGGTGGATATGGCCGCAGACCACACCGTTCATGCCGCGATTTTTCGCTTCACGCGCCACCGCTTCCTCAAACGCATTGATGTAACTGACGGCATTTTTCACGCGATGCTTGAGATATTGCGAGAGTGACCAATAGGGCAGACCGATTCGCCGCCGCAGATGATTCAATGCACGATTCATTTCCAGAGAAAGTCCATATAACCAGTCGCCGACGTGCGCGAGCCATTTTGCACATTGCACCACGGCATCAAATTGATCGCCGTGGATGATGAGGAACCGCTTGCCGTCTTTCGTCACGTGTATCGCTTCATCGACAATGGTAATGTCGCCAAACGCCAAGCCGAGAAACTGTCTGGCAAATTCGTCGTGGTTACCGGCGACAAATGTCACGCGTGTGCCCTTGCGCGCTTTGCGTAATATTTTTTGCACCACATCATTGTGGTGTCTGTGCCAATACCATTTGCGTGCCAACTGCCATCCGTCAATGATGTCGCCGACCAGGTACAGCTCTTTGGATTCAGTATGTTTCAGAAACTCGAGTAACAACTCCGCCTGACAGCCGGTGGTGCCCAAGTGAATGTCCGAAATCCATATCGCCCGATAAGTTAATGTCTCGTCATGTTCTTCGGGTCTGTCGGCCGGGGTCGGGGGCGCAATTTCAGTCGAAATGGGGGTTTGAGACGTCCGCGCATGCGCATCGTCGTTTTTTGTGTCTAGTTTGGTTTGCGGAATGCCGTCAAACACAATCGCCCCTGTTTGGTCAAAATGATTGAAATATTGTTCATGCGGGCGATGCTAGCGTTGAAAAGCGAAGGCCATATGACATTTTTGCGAGAAATTGATGACAGCGAGCGTGGCCGCGTTTGGTCATCATTGGTAATGGTGTTAGCCTCGAAAATAAATCTTGATATGACAGTTTTGTGTCAATACTTGGTGGTTAGAATCACAAGCGGAATTTTTTCGTAGACTGGGAATCAACAATGAATAACATTAAGAAAGCAGCGAAGTTTGTGATGGCCAAGCCCGAGTCTGAAGAAGCGAAGGCGTTGCTTGCGCTGGCGGTGGCACTCGAGACCAAGGGGCCGTACGAAGTCAACATGCTCTATGAAATGGACCATGAAGGCTTCAAATTGGCGATGGGCATGATCGATGACTGGCGTCTGGATCGGCATTACCTGTCGAAACTGCATTTGCTAGATCATGCAGATTTAACCAGGGGTGGCGCATCTAAGTCGGCATAGTTGGAATTGCCAGGCCGGCCACATCGGCCGGTCGCATGCTTGTTTGCCGCGCGCGAAGCCTCACCCGATATTGGCCCCGCGCGCTTTTTCAATTCGTAAAGAACATTTTCAGGCCGCTTGCTCGGCCCCAAAAAAATGTTTCGCATACGCACCCTTCATGCGCGCGATGGGTAGCAAAACGAATAGATCCGCCGTGTTGAAATCCGGGTCCCACGCTGGGGCACCGCCAATCCATGCGCCCAATCGCATATAGCCCTTGATCAACGCCGGAATCCGCGGCGCAACCAACGGGAAGATGTTGTTTCCGGCGTGGCCATCGCCCGCCGTGCCGATTGGATAGGGATTTTTCGGGAACACCCGGTATTCGGCCGGTGCGAGGTTATTCTTTGCGACTTCATGGTAGACCGCGATGGCGTTGTCATGCCCGTCGCTCAATGCAATGCTGGCGCAGCCAATGACAAATTCGTATTTGTTTTCCATCATGTAGCGCGCCAGTCCGGACCATAACAACATGATGACCGAGCCGGAACGAAAATCAGGATGTATGCAGGCGCGCCCGACTTCAGCCGTGCTTACCCGAATATTCCCAAGCCGGCTCAAGTCAAATTCACTGTCCGAATAAAACGCGCCGCGGCGTCGCGCGGTTTCCGGCCGCATGATGCGATAACAGCCGACCACAATTCCACTCTCAACATCGCGAACAATGAGATGGTCACAATCAGCGTCGTATTGATCGACGTCGCGTTCGCCCTCAATCAACTTGGCGGCCGTCGCGCCCATTTCCTCGAAAAAAACCTGATAACGCAGGCGTTGAGCTTCTTCGATTTCATGCATGGTGCGTGCGACAGAAACCTCGTAACGGTTTTTCTTTTTGCTCTTTGCGGTTTGTGGTTGCAGGTTCAGCATGATGCCTCCTGTGATTCCCGGTTAAGAAGTGAACACAGGTTACGAAGCCGATATGTCTTTGCTGTTGCATTTCGATGATGTTTTGATGACAAACAACGTGTAAAAGAGCCAAAAAAAACGGTGAACCGAGGTTCACCGTTTACAAACCCGACCCTTTGGAGACCGCGCCTGTTTGCACACAGGCGAAGAAGGCGGGGAGGAGTCCTACAACACACAAGCGCACTCTAGGCCATTAATGTGACGAAGCAATGACAACGCCCGCAGCGTTTACAATAGAGACCGCAATCCATTCGTGACACATGCGGCACCCGCGGACAAAATGACAAAACAATTATTCCGGCAGGAAGCGATCGACGCGCAGCGAGAGAAGTTTTTTGGCGAGGTAACCGACGCGCGACCGCTGCCGCTTTGGGTTTTCACGATGCTGGCGGCGCTGATTGCCGGGCTGATTATCGTGGTCGGCGTCTGGGGGCAATACACCCGCCGCGAACGCGTTGAGGGTTTTCTGGCGTCCGATGTCGGCGCGGCGCGGGTGTTGTTTGCCGACGCCGGCCGCATTGCAGAATTGATGGTCAAGGAGGGCGATGTTGTCACCAAGGGGATGCCGCTGGCGCGCATCTCATTTGAACGTTCGACCGGCCAGACCA
>JANMNT010000296.1:0-4555 GCA_031368465.1 Burkholderiales bacterium | reverse complement strand
GAACAATATGGCTGAAGCGGCGGAGCGGGTTGTTGCCGCCGCCGAAGGAAAATAATCATGTCAATCCTGATCAATAAAAATACGCGTGTCCTGACCCAGGGCATTACCGGCAAGACCGGCATGTTCCATACCAAGATGGGCCGTGAATACGCCAATGGTGCCAATTGTTATGTCGCCGGCGTGACGCCGAAAAAAGGTGGCCAGTCGTACGAAGGCATTCCGATTTTTGACACCGTCGCCGAGGCAAAAAAGCAAACCGGGGCAAATGCCTCGGTGATTTATGTGCCGCCGCCGTTTGCCGCCGCCGCAATCGATGAGGCGGTTGATGCCGGCATCGAACTGGTGATTTGTATCACCGAAGGTATCCCGGTGCGCGACATGATCCGAACCCGCGAACGTATGCAGGGTAGGGGAACCATTCTTATCGGGCCGAATTGTCCGGGTGTTATCACGCCAGACGAAATTAAAATTGGTATCATGCCCGGCCATATTCACAAAAAGGGTCGGATTGGCGTGGTGTCCCGCTCCGGCACACTGACTTATGAAGCGGTCGGCCAGTTGATGGATCTGGGGCTGGGTCAGTCGACCTGTGTCGGCATTGGCGGCGACCCGGTTAACGGCCTCAAGCATATTGACATCATGAAAATGTTTAACGATGACCCTGACACCGATGCGGTGATCATGGTGGGCGAAATCGGCGGTGACGCAGAAGAAACCTGCGCACGTTGGATGAAGGACACATGAAAAAGCCGGTGATTGGTTTTATCGCCGGTGTTACCGCGCCGCCCGGCAAACGCATGGGCCACGCCGGCGCGATCATTTCCGGCGGCAAGGGTACGGCGCAGGAAAAACTCGCGGTGATGGAGGAGTGTGGTATCAAGGTCACCAAGAACCCGGCAAAAATGGGTGAGTTGCTGAAGTCGGTCCTTTAGTAATTTGATGCGCGCAACGGCTGCCACGGGAGCCGATTTGTTTTGGCTAACAACAGACGCTTGCTTGATCGGGGCGATAGCGTACAGACGGACAATCGGTGCCAGACTATAAATGGGTTCCTAGCAACAGGAATCCGACATGCCCGAACGTATTGATTTTCTCAACGACCCGCAAATCAATTTTTTTGGTGCCTTCTACCCGGTGGGTTACGCCGTTATCGCCTTCCGCGACCTCTCGGACGCGGAAAAGGTCAAAGTGTTGTGGGGTGAAGCCGGCCACCCGGCAGGTGATGCAACCATGGTGCTGGCTAGAGAACTGGCACGCGCCGAAGGCGGTACCCCGCAAGATGACGACGCGAATGTCGGCGCTGTGGCCGAAGCGATTCAGGGTGAGACCAAAATCATGGATTTGCATCAAGCGCTCGCCCGCGAAGGTGCCACCTTTCTGATGGTTTATGTTCCGGATGATGAGACCAACGCGCAGCTTGCAGCGATCCTGACGGCGTTCACGCCGCTGTCTGCCATCAAGTACGATCAGCTGACTACCCGCAGCGTGTAAGGGGAATGTCAGGGAGGTAGCGTTCGACCGGCCAACTTTCTGCGGCGGTTGGCCTTTTGCATTGGCATCCGATATGCGGCATAGTGCGTTCACTGCTTTTTGAGAGAACCCTTTGACCGCCCCCTATCCCCATCTTCTCGCCCCGCTCGATCTCGGCTTTACGACGCTCAAGAACCGTGTGTTGATGGGCTCCATGCACACCGGGCTTGAGGACAAGGTGCGTGATTTCCCAAAATTAGCGGCATATTTTGCCGAGCGCGCGCGCGGCGGGGTCGGCTTGATTGTTACCGGCGGCTTTGCGCCCAATGTCGAGGGTTGGTTGTCGCCGTTTGGTTCACGATTGGCATCCAGCCGCGCCGCCAAGACCCACCGCGTCATCACCGACGCGGTGCATCAAGAGGGCGGCAAAATTGCGCTGCAAATTTTGCATGCAGGCCGTTATGGTTATTCACCATTTTCGGTTGCGCCGTCGCGCATCAAGTCACCGATCACACCGTTCACCCCGCGTGAATTATCCGAACGCGGTATCGAGCGCCAAATCAAGTGTTTTGTCCGTGCCGGCAAACTCGCCCGCGAGGCCGGTTACGATGGCGTCGAGGTGATGGGCTCGGAAGGTTATTTCATCAATGAATTTTTGAGCCTGGCCACCAACAAACGTGACGACCGTTGGGGCGGCAACTACGAGAACCGCATGCGGCTGCCGGTAGAAATTGTTTCGCGTATGCGTGCCGCTGTCGGCAACGACTTCATCATTATTTACCGCCTGTCGATGCTCGATCTGGTACCGGAGGGGCAGTCGTGGGATGAAGTGGTGATGCTGGCCAAAGCTATCGAAAAAGCCGGTGCCACCATCATCAACACCGGCATCGGCTGGCATGAGGCGCGTGTACCAACCATTGCCACCTCGGTGCCGCGCGGCGCCTTTGCCTGGGTGACAAAAAAACTCAAGGGCGAGGTTGGCATTCCGTTGGTCACCACCAATCGCATCAACACGCCAGAAGTCGGTGAAGAAATTATCGCCGGTGGCAGTGCGGATATGGTGTCGATGGCGCGGCCATTGCTGGCCGACCCGGAGTTTGTCAACAAAGCGGCGGCCGATCGTGCGCTCGATATCAACACTTGCATCGGCTGCAATCAGGCCTGCCTCGATCACGTATTCAAGCAGCAACTGGCGTCGTGCCTGGTCAATCCACGCGCCTGCCACGAAACGGAAATGGTGTTTACCAAGGCGGGGAAGAAAAAACGCATCGCCGTGGTTGGTGCCGGCCCGGCGGGGCTGGCGTGCTCGACCGAGCTGGCTTCACGCGGGCATGACGTTGCGCTGTTTGATAGTGCAGCCGAAATTGGCGGCCAGTTCAACATGGCAAAAGTCATCCCCGGCAAAGAAGAATTCCATGAAACGCTGCGTTATTTTGGCCGGCGTATCGACGCCACCGGCGTCAAACTCAGCTTGAACCGGCGGGTAAAGGCGGAAGACCTGACGGGATTCGATGAGGTGGTCATTGCCACCGGTGTGACCCCGCGCAATCCAAAAATTCCCGGCCAGGATGGCCCGAATGTGTTGAGCTACATTGACGTGCTGTTGCACAAGAAGCCGGTTGGCAAGCGTGTTGCGGTGATCGGAGCCGGTGGCATTGGCTTTGACGTATCTGAATTTTTGGTCGAGGACCACTCGCCAACCATGAATCTTGAATTGTGGAAAAAAGAATGGGGCGTCGGCGACCCCTCAGTCGCGCGTGGCGGCCTCGTCAAGCCGGAAGTCTCGCCACCCGCCCGGCAGGTCTATCTTCTTCAACGCAAATCCACCCAGCCCGGCAAGGGGCTCGGCAAAACCACCGGTTGGATTCACCGTGCGGCGCTGAAGAAGAAGAAGGTTGAAATGCTGGCAGGTGCAAATTACGACGCAATTGATGCACGCGGCCTGCATGTTTCGTTTGGTGAAAAGCGTGAAAACCCGACGCTGCTCGAGGTTGACACAATCGTTTTGTGTTCAGGGCAGGAGTCGTTGCGC
This sequence comes from Burkholderiales bacterium, assembly GCA_031368465.1. Lineage (GTDB taxonomy): Bacteria > Pseudomonadota > Gammaproteobacteria > Burkholderiales > Usitatibacteraceae > UKL13-2. Next base: position 1,053 of record JANMNT010000296.1, on the reverse strand, counting down.
GAACTGGTCGCGCCGCTGGAAGCGGCAGGCGTCAAGACCCACATCATCGGCGGCGCATTTGAGGCAGGTGAGCTCGATGCCAAGCGGGCGATTGATCAGGGCACAAGGTTGGCGCTGACGATTTGATTCGCACTGCAGGCTGGCTCAGGGGTGACATGACGATGCAAAACAATGACAACCGGGCGTATCGACTGAGCAGCATCGATATGGTGCGCGGACTCGCCATTGTCATCATGGCCATCGACCATGTGCGCGATTACTTCTTGACCAACAACCTGCAAGACCCGATGAATGACCCAAATGTGGATCCGGCACTTTATGTCACGCGCTGGATCACACACTTTTGTGCGCCCGTGTTTGTGTTGTTGGCGGGCACGAGTGCCGGGTTGATGACGGCGCGCAAGACACCGCAGGAGCTCGGCATGTTTTTATTGAAGCGCGGACTGTGGCTGTTATTTGTTGAAGTCGCGATCATTTCGACGGCGATGAGCTTCGCGCCGTTCGGCATCAGCCAACTCAATGGGCAGACGCTATTGGTATTGCAGGTGATCTATGCCATCGGCATGGGAATGGTTGTGCTCGCCGCCGCACAGTTGTTGGGCCATCGCTTTTGCCTGTGGGCGGGGCTGGCGATTTTCTTCGGCCACAACCTGCTCGACGCGATTTGGCCCGTCACCGAGATCCTCGACACCAAGTGGCCGCTTTGGGTGGCGCTCCACAACCAGATGTCTGTGAGCCTCGGGCCCTTCTTCCTGGTTTTTGCGTATCCCCTGTTGCCATGGCTGGGCGTGATGTTGTTGGGGTTCGGCTTGGCGCGCGTGTTTGAACGCCCGGCAGACGAGCAGAAGACACTGCTGATACAAATCGGTGCTTCGATGATTGCGCTGTTCTTCGTGCTGCGCTTGGTCGATGGTTATGGTGACACCAACCACTGGCAAATTCAGGCGGGTGGGTTGACCTCGACCGTCATGGATTTTTTCAACACCTCCAAGTACGGGCCGAGCCTTCAGTTTTTGCTGATGACCTTGGGACCTGCGCTGGTGCTGACCGCGT
>JANMNT010000231.1:0-2959 GCA_031368465.1 Burkholderiales bacterium | reverse complement strand
GGCCAGCAGCTTCAGGCCGTGGCCGTCGAGCGCCGAGAAGGCCTTGACGGTCTCGCCGCTCTCGCCGATGAAGAGGCTGCCGTCGGTGAGCACGCCATCGACGTCGAAGATGGCTGCCTTGAGGCCCAGGCCGCGGCCTTGCGCCTTGAGCAGCAGTTCGGGCGGGAAGCTCAGTGCAGTCATGCGGGCGCGCCACGCTGGGAAGCGGCTGCGGGGGTGCTCATATCACCTTGGCGCGCATCAGGTCGTTCGAGTTCAGCGTGCCGACCAGGCGCTGCCCGTCATCGACCACCAGCACGCTGGTGATGCGGTGCCGCTCCATCAGATCGGCCGCCTCGACCGCGAGCGCATCGGCGCGGATGCGGCGCGGGTTCGGATGCATCACGTCGCGCGCGATCAGGCGGCGCAGGTCGGCGCCACGCTCGATCAGGCGGCGCAGGTCGCCATCGGTGAAGATGCCGAGCACCGCGTCGCCCTCGCCAACGATCGCGGTCAGCCCCAGGCCTTTGCCGGTCATCTCGCGCAGCATCGCGGTGAAGGACGCCTCGGGGCCGACGCGCGGCAACGCGTCGCCGCTGCGCATCAGATCGCGCACATGCAGCAGCAGCTTGCGGCCGAGCGCACCGCCGGGGTGCGAGCGCGCAAAGTCTTCCTCACGAAATCCGCGCGCGTCGAGCAGGGCCACCGCGAGCGCGTCGCCCAGGGCCATCTGCGTCGTGGTGCTGGCGGTGGGCGCGAGGTTGAGCGGGCAGGCTTCCTGCGCCACGCTGCCGTCGAGCACGGTGTCGGCGTGCAAGGCCAGCGTCGAGCCTGTCTTGCCGGTGATCGCGATCAGCGGCACATGCTGGCGTTTCAACACCGGCAGGATCAGATTCAACTCATCGCTCTCGCCGGAGTTGGAGATGGCGATCACCACGTCGTGCTCGGTGACCATGCCGAGGTCGCCGTGGCTGGCTTCGGCCGGGTGCACAAAGAGGGCCGGCGTACCGGTCGAGGCCAGGGTGGCCGCAATTTTAGTGGCGATATGGCCCGATTTGCCCATGCCGGTGCAGATCACGCGGCCTTGGCATTGCAGCAATAGGCGGCAGGCGGCAGCGAAATCAGCACCAATTCTGGCTTGAACGGCTTGCAGCGCTTGAATTTCTACCGACATGACGCGATGGCCGCTTTTAATGAGAGGACCGTCGGTTAGCGCTTCGTTCTTCAGATTAGCGTTCATCAAAGCAGGGTTGGCGGTATCATGTGGGCCTATTGTAACCCGCTAACCCCTTAATTTTGATAAGCCGCCAATGAACGCCCAACAAATTCAAGACCTAATCCATGCCGGTATGCCCGGTGCCAATGCCCAGGTAACGGGCGAAGACGGTGTTCACTTCGAGGCAGTCGTGATTGCCGAAGCTTTCCAAGGCAAAATGCCATTGGCCCGACATCGTATGGTTTATGCGACGCTCGGCACTCTGATGGGTGGCGAAATTCATGCCCTGGCATTGCGCACGCTGACCCCGCAAGAAGCGCAAGCTTCACACTAATTCGGCTTCCGACTAACTATTCACTAAGAAGAACAAATCAAATGGCAAAAATTATTGTTACTGGCGGCGAAGTGTTGAATGGCGAAGTGCAAATTTCCGGTGCGAAAAACGCCGTATTGCCGATTCTATGCGCGACCTTGCTAGCCGACAGCCCGATCTCGATTGGTAACGTGCCGCATCTGCATGATGTGACGACCACTGTGGGTTTGCTGGGTGCCTTGGGCGCACAGCTCAGTATCGATGAAAAACTGACGATTACCGTGGATGCCACCCATCCGATCAATACCGTCGCGCCCTATGAGTTGGTGAAGACCATGCGCGCCTCGATCTTGGTGCTGGGCCCGTTGCTGGCGAAATACGGTCATGCCGAAGTGTCATTGCCTGGTGGCTGCGCCATTGGCTCACGGCCGGTCGAACAACATATTCGCGGCTTGATTGCTTTAGGTGCCGACGTGGTGGTTGAAAATGGTTTCGTCAAAGCCAAATGTGATCGCCTGAAAGGTGGCCGCTATGTTTTTGATATGGTCACCGTAACCGGTACCGAAAATGTATTGAGTGCAGCGGTATTGGCGAAAGGTACGACGATTCTGGAAAACTGTGCCGAAGAACCCGAAGTGGTAGATTTGGCAAATTGTTTAATTGCCATGGGCGCAAAAATCGAAGGCGCCGGCACCAATAAAATGATTATTGAGGGCGTCGATAGTTTGCGTGGCTGCCATTACGACGTAATGCCCGATCGCATCGAAACCGGTACATTCCTGATTGCCGGTGCCATGACCGGTGGTCGTGTTATCTGCAAAAAAACCCGTTCCGACATTCTGGACGTAGTACTGCAAAAACTGGAAGACGCCGGAGCCGTTATTACCACCGGTGCCGATTTCATTGAATTGAATATGCATGGCAAACGCCCGAAAGCCGTGAGTTTGACTACGGCGCCTTATCCGGCATTTCCGACCGATATGCAGGCGCAATTTGCCGCGATGAATTGCATGGCCGATGGTGTTGGCGTGATCAAGGAAACCATTTTCGAAAATCGTTTCATGCATATGAATGAATTGATGCGCCTGGGTGCCGATATTCAAATCGATGGCCACACCGCGATTATTCGCGGCGTTGAAACCCTGACCGGCGCACCGATCATGGCCACCGATTTACGTGCCTCGGCATCGCTCGTGTTGGCGGGTTTGGTGGCGAAAGGCGAGACTGTTATCGACCGGATTTATCATATTGATCGCGGTTACGAAAACATCGAAGAAAAATTAAGCGGATTAGGCGCGAAGATTCGTCGCGTGCCGGGTTGAATCGTAGGGTGGGCACCGGCCCACCAAATCAGATCTCCGCAGACCCAATGGTGGGCAGTGCCCACCCTACGAAATCGGTGATGTTACACAAACGATATTGATCTCCATCTCGTTGTGGTATCATTGGCT
>JANMNT010000201.1:0-3090 GCA_031368465.1 Burkholderiales bacterium | reverse complement strand
GCATCAAGCAGATCGTTGCGCTGCGTGGCGATCTGCCCTCGGGCATGGCGCAGGCGGGTGCGTTCCGGCATGCCTCAGACTTGGTGGCGTTCATTCGTGCAGAACACGGCGACCATTTTCATGTCGATGTGGCGGCTTATCCCGAATATCATCCGCAATCGCGGCATGCACACGACGATCTGAATCACTTCAAAAACAAAGTCGATGCGGGCGCGAATTCGGCGATCACCCAGTATTTCTTCAACGCCGACGCCTATTTTCATTTTGTCGATCAGGTACGCGCGATGGGAATAGCCATTCCGATAGTGCCGGGCATCATGCCAATCGCCAATTTTTCGCAGCTTGCGCGCTTTTCGGATGCCTGTGGTGCCGAGATTCCGCGTTGGGTTCGTCTGAAAATGGAAAGTTACGGTGACGATAGCGCGTCGATCAAGGCCTTTGGCCTGGACGTCGTAACCGACCTGTGCCAGACCTTGATTGACGGTGGCGCACCGGGACTGCATTTCTATACGATGAATTCGGCCGGGCTCACCTCGACCATCTGTCACCGGCTCGGTTGTTAGGTTCGGCTGGCCGCCCGGCCGCAATCGCGGGATACGGGCGCATGCGCGCCGCCGCACATTGATTTAGACTAGCGCAAACAGCAATAATCAGCGGGCGCGCATTTTTTGGAGCATCTCATGTTTTTTTGTTTCCGGAAGTCTGACTTGTCTGCGTGGCAGGCAGGGTTCGCCCGGGCACTTTTGTTTGTGTGTATTTGGCCGGCTGTGGCGCTCAACGCAATCGCACAAGAGCCGCTGACCACCAACCGTGCAACCGAGATGCGCGCGCAGCCCGATGACGGTGCGGCGTCGATACAATCTCTCCCATCACAAGCCAAAGTGCAACTGCTCGAGCGCAAAGGCGCCTGGAGCCGCGTCAAAACCGATTCTCAAACCGGCTGGGTGCGCATGATGCATTTGCGTGGTGGGATCACGCTTGACGAGCCGGCAACATCGTCCGGTAGTAGTGGCGGATTTTTATCCGGTGCCAACCGCTTTTTTGGCGGCAACAAGCAGGGCAATATGCGTGCACAAAGTGCCACGCTGGGTGTGCGCGGACTGTCGCCAGAAGAGTTGAAAGCCGCTTCACCGAATCCACAAGCGTTGGCGACGGCAAAGTCTTTCGCGTCAACCAAGGCTGATGCTGAACAATTTGCCAAAGCCGCGAATCTCAGTTCGGCAAAGGTTAATGATCCGGGTATGGCCGGAACCGGAGGTGCCAAATGAACCGCTTAATCTCGCGCGTATTGTTCGCAACCCTGGTGGCGGGCAGCGCAATTGACGCGCACGCTCAATTCGGCAATTTCAATTTGAACAAATTGCAGGACACGCTTAAGAAGGGTAGCGATGTCTTGAAGAAGACACAGGATGCAAGCGTCGAAATGACGGAAGCGAACGAGGTTGAGACCGGCGACGGTATGGCAGCAACCTTTCTTGGTGCAGTCCCTTTGCACGGCGATGTAACCCTGCAGCGTTATGTGAACCGTGTGGGGCGGTGGGTTGCCAGCCATTCTTCACGTCCCGACTTAAAGTGGTCATTCGCGGTTCTTGATACACCAACAATTAACGCGTTCGCAGTACCCGGCGGAACGATTTTTTTGTCAGTCGGCTTAATCAAGCGCCTCGGAACGGAGTCAGAGTTGGCTGGTGTGATCGGGCACGAAATTGCGCATGTCATGCAGAGACACCACGTGAAAGCGATTCAGGCGTTGGCCAAGCAAGATCTGCTCAAGATGGGATTGACTGAAGCGGCTGACCGCAGTGGCAAGAGCGCTCTGGCGAAAGAAGGCATCAAGGTAGCCGTTTCCGGTGGCATGGATATTATGGCGAAGGGGCTGGACAAATCCGACGAGTTTGAAGCGGATCGAATCGGTGCTGTACTTGCAGCCCGGGCAGGATACGACCCGTATGGTTTGGTTGTCGTGCTACAAATGCTTGCTGCACTGAAGACTGAAGAGTCGGGAATTTCCTTGCTGATGAGCACCCACCCGACGCCAAATGATCGTTTGATCGAGCTTGAAAAATTCTCGGCGACCCTCGACAAGTATTCTTCGCAGCCACAGGTCGAAGACCGCTTTGCCAAGGTTGTTGCGGCGCTTAAATAGAAAAATCGTTTATTGACGGGCGTTTTGGGGCAAAACATCGCCAAAATGCGCGTCTTTATTAGACTTCTACTTTACGTCCGTCATCGCGATAAACGTCGCGACCATCTGTTCCAGTCCTGCTTGATCTTCCGCATCAAAGCAGTTCAGGCGCGGACTGTCGATATCGAACACGCCGATGACGTTGCCGCCAACCGATATCGGCATGACGATTTCAGAATTGGATGCCGCATCACAGGCGATATGGCCGGGAAACGCGTGTACGTCCGCGACCACGTGCGTTTTACCGTGAAACGCCGTCGCACCGCAAACCCCGCGCGGTTGCGGCCTGACCGGAATGCGCACACAAGCGGGTTTGCCTTGAAACGGCCCGAGGATCAGCGTGTCGCCACGCATCAAATAGAATCCCGCCCAATTCAAATCCGGCAGCAGATTAAAGACCAGCGCTGAAAAATTGGCGGCGTTGGCGATGAAGTCGCGCTCGCCTTCCAACAGGCCGCGCAGTTGTTTGTCCAGATCGGCGTAAAAGTCGGCTTTGGTTGCGGCCTTGATAACGGTGGCGGTAAACATCGGTGGGCTCTGGTAAATAACAACCCCCATTTTACCTCCGGCCATTGTTACCTTGCGGGCATGATGTTTAGCCGAAAAAAAGCCCGGCCGTTTATTGACGGCCGGGCAAGTCAGGAGACGATTGTGGCGGTACCGTATGTCGGTACCGTTGCGCAATGCTCAGTTTTTAGGCGGGGTGACCGGCTTGGTTTGTTTGTCGTGCTTTTGCACGGCAATACGCTTGCTCTGCACGTCTTGTTTGTGGGCGATCTTGGCCTTTTCCTTCTTGGTGACGACGCCGTCTTCCTTGGCTTTGGCTTCGGCGGTGGCGACATTTGACTGGCCTTTTTCAAGCCGTGCCGCTTCCTTGTCATTGAGCGCGCCGGATGCCTTGCGTT
>JANMNT010000175.1:0-7301 GCA_031368465.1 Burkholderiales bacterium | reverse complement strand
TGCCTCCCGCTCGCGCTTTTGCAACATTGGCAACGTTGGCTACCTTCGCCGCTTTCGGCTGCGGGGCTACAACACCATCAGGATTGGCGACGACATGAATTTCGCTGTCGGCGATCTGTACCACCTGCCCGGCGCGGATCTTGTTACGCTTGCGCAGCTCAACCTGACCATCCACTTTCACCACGCCGGTGGTGACCAGCGCGCCGCCCGAGCCACCACTGTCGGCAAAGCCGGTCAGCTTGAGCAAATGATTGAGCTCGATAAAGTCTTGCGTGAGGGTGTAATCTATTTTTTTCATGTGGCTCCTGTTTGCCGCGCCACGGCACCCTCGAATTTTACGTTCTATGCCGGGGGGTTTACCAATACCGATGGGAAAATTGTGGCGGGATGCACGCCACGCACTTGTGGCAGAACCCCACATCAGTGAAACTGTTGACCTACGCGTGAACGAGGCGATTGATCATGAAAATAGGCTTTATTGGTTTGGGCAATATGGGCGGCCACATGGTACGCCGTTTGATTGCCGCCGGTCACACCCTCACCGTTTATGCCAGACGACCGGCTGCGGCAGAGCCATTTGCCGCACTGGGCGCACGGGTTGCCACCACACCCGCTGACGCTGCGCGTGATGCAGACTTCGTCTTTTGCAACGTGACCGCGACAGCCGACGTGGAATTGGTGCTGCTCGGCAAGCATGGGGTGATCGAATCCGCGCGGCCCGGCAGCATTGTTTGCGACTTTTCAACCATTGATGTAACTTCGACCCGACAAATCGCCGCACAATTGGCGGAAAAACAAATTCAATTTCTCGACTGCCCCGTTTCGGGCGGCACCAAGGCGGCCGAGGCGGGCACGCTCACCATCATGGTCGGCGGAGACGACGCAACACTGGCAAAAACGCGTGAATTACTCGACATCCTCGGCGGCAACATTTTCCACATGGGGCCAACCGGCGCGGGACAAATCACCAAGGCGTGCAACCAGATCGTGCAAGTCGTCAACATTCAGGGTATTGCCGAGGCGATGTTATTTGCCCGCGCCAACGGCGTTGACGCCGCAAAGGTGGTTGACGCGTTGATGTCCGGCTTTGCCGGCTCAAAAATGCTCGGTCTAATGGGCCCGAAAATGGCGGCGCGTGATTTTGCGGCGGGCATTGAGGCGCGTTTGCACCACAAGGACTTCGGCTTGGTCGCGGCGTCCGCTGCAACCCAACAGCTGCCGATGCCGGCAGTGGCGCTTGTGCATGCACAATTGTCCAAGCTCATGGACGCCGGATGGGGCGCCATGGATACTTGCAACTTGTTGCGGGTATTGGAAAACGAACAAAAGACATAGGCCAGAACATGAACCTTCACACCCTTCTTCGCCAGCGCGTGGCAAACAATAAACCGGTTCGTGTCGCCCTGATCGGCGCGGGCAAATTTGGTTCGATGTTTCTGTCGCAGGTGCCGCGCACACCCGGACTGCACCTGACCGCGATTGCCGACCTGAATCCGGCGCGCGCGCGTGAATCACTGACACGGGTCGGCTGGCCGACAGAACAATTTTCGGCCGCGTCAGCCGAGGTCGCCGCCAAGTCAGGCGGCACGTTTATCACCGACGATGCAATGGCAACAATCGCGTCACCATTTGTTGATGTTGTCATTGACGCCACCGGCAGCCCGGCGGCGGGTATTGCGCACGTGCTGCAATGTTGTGCGCACAAAAAACATATCGTGATGGTCAACGTCGAGGCGGACGCATTGGCCGGCCCGCTGTTGGCCAAACGCGCAAATGAAGCCGGTATCGTCTATTCACTGGCATACGGCGACCAGCCGGCGTTGATTTGCGAAATGGTCGATTGGGCGCGCGCGGCGGGATTTGAAGTCATCGCCGCCGGCAAAGGCACTAAATATTTGCCGGCGTACCATGCGTCGACACCGGATACCGTGTGGGGACATTACGGGTTTTCAAAGGAGATGGTGGCGGGCGGCGACTTTAACGCACAAATGTTCAATTCATTTCTCGACGGCACCAAAAGTGCCATCGAGATGACCGCCGTGGCAAACGCGACAGGGCTCACTCCGGCACCGCAGGGACTGGATTTTCCGCCGTGCGGCGTCGATGATCTTGCGCGCATTCTCAAGCCGGCGGCCGACGGCGGGGCATTGCACCATCGCGGGCAGGTTGAAGTTATCACCTGTGTTGAACGCGACGGCCGGCCGGTGTTTCGCGACCTGCGCTGGGGCGTTTATGTGACATTTGCCGCAGGCTCGGAATACGTGCGGCGGTGTTTCAAGGAATACGGTTTGGTCACCGACGCGTCGGGCGAATATTCAAGCATGTACAAGCCGTTCCATTTGATCGGCCTCGAACTCGGCATCAGCGTGGCGAGTGTCGCACTGCGCGGCGAGGCGACCGGCATTGCGACCGGCTGGCGCGGTGATTGTGTCGCCACCGCCAAACGCGCACTCAAGGCGGGTGAAATGCTCGATGGTGAGGGCGGTTTTACGGTTTACGGAAAACTGATCCCCGCAACCGACTCGCTGGCGTGTGGTGCGCTGCCGATCGGGCTCGCACACAAGGTGAAGTTGTGCCGGGATGTGGCGGTTGGCATGGCCGTGACCTGGGACGACGTCATGATTGATGCCGACAATCCTGCCGTGCAGTTTCGGCGCGAGATGGAAAAAACTTTTTCGTCGTTTCCGACGTGAAGGCGTGCCCATGAAATCGGACACCAAACTGTCACGTTTGGGGCGCAGCACCAGCGGCGAACCACTCACGGTAAACCCGCCGTTACATCGCGCATCGACGGTATTGTTTGCATCGATGGCGAAGTTGAACGATATCCAGCATCGTTTTGATCACGATGAGCAGGTGGCGACTTACGGCATATTAAACATGCCACAAGCGCTTGCGCTGGAAAATGCCGTGGCGGAAATCGAACACGGCTATCGGGCGATGAGTTATCCGAGCGGATTGGCCGCGGTTGCCGGCGCAATTCTGTGCTGTGTCAAGAGCGGCGATCACGTCTTGATGACCGACAGCGCCTACGGCCCCGGACGGCATTTTTGTGAAACGTTTTTGCCGCGTATGGGGATCGAGACCGGTTTTTATGATCCGCTTATCGGCGCCGGCATCGCCGCGTTGCTGCGCCCCAATACCACGGTGGTTTATACCGAAAGCCCCGGCTCGCACAGTTTTGAAGTGCAAGATTTGCCGGCCATCGCTGCTGCCGCACACGCACACGGCGCAAAGGTCATTTTTGACAACGCATGGGCGACTGGTCTGTTTTTTGATGCGTTTAAACACGGCGCCGATTTGGTGGTGCAGCCAGCAACAAAATATTATGCCGGCCACGCGGATGTGCTGGTCGGGTTGGTGGTGGCCAATCAGGAAACCTGGCCGCAACTCAAACAGACCGGCTACAACCTCGGCCAGCGGGTATCGCCCGACGACAGTTTTCTTGCATTGCGTGGCATGCGCACTATGGGCATTCGTCTGGCCAGGCATCAACAAAGCGCATTGCGACTTGCGCAGTGGTTTCAGGCGCAGCCGCAGGTGGCGCGGGTGCTTTACCCGGCGCTGGATGACGATCCCGGCCACGCGTTGTGGCGGCGGGATTTCACCGGTGCGTCCGGGCTGTTCGGGGTGGAACTCAAGCCTTGTTCAAACGACGCCATTGCTGCGATGATCGATGACTACCAATATTTCGGGCTGGGTTATTCCTGGGGCGGCTACGAAAGCCTGGTGATGCCGGCGCATATGAAGCGCACGGTTCGGCCATGGCAGGGCGGGCCGTTGATTCGTTTTCAAATCGGCCTCGAAGACCCTGACGATTTGATTGATGATCTTCGTTCAGGCTTTGTGCGGCTCGACCGCGCAAATTCGTAAATAGCCGATCCACAGGTCGTTTCAAGGCAAATTGCCTGAAGCCGCCCGCCAATAAACAACATTCAGGGAATCATGATGTTTGCCCACGTTTTTTCGCTACTTGTTTCTGCGCGGTTTGGGTCGTTGGTCGGCGTACAAGTTCCTATGGCGCCTGCCGATTTTGATGCGGGTGTTCCGTGGCGCGGCCGAAACATCGTTATTGGGCATGCTGGTGTTGGCGACGCCTGTCGCAAAATAGGATCGTCAACGGCATGACCTTGCTGGTGCGCCCTTCGCGTGACGATGATATTGACTTCATCGCCCCGATCTATGCGGAAAGCGTTCTTACCGGTACCGCGTCTTGGGAATATGCGCCACCGAGCACCGGGGAATTTGCGGCGCGTCGGCGTGATATTCTCGCCAATGGATTTCCCTATCTGGTCGCAGAACTCGACGGCATGCCGGCGGGGTACGCATATGCAAGCAGCTATCGTGCACGCGTCGGCTACCGTTTTAGCGTAGAAGACTCAGTCTATGTGTCACCCGCAGCGCAGGGACACGGCGTCGGCAAAGCACTGCTGCTGGCGCTCATTGATGCCTGCCGTGCGTGTGGCTTTCACAGCATGATCGCGGTGATCGGTGACAGTAACAACGTCGCGTCAATTCGTCTGCACGAGTCGTGTGGATTCACTACCGTCGGGGTGTTCCCGGCGTTGGGGTTCAAATTTGATCGCTGGCTGGATAGCGTGCAAATGCTGCGCAAGCTCTAGCAACGGCCAGCACTTTCAGACATAAAGACCTCGAAACGCCCGTCGATAGTCTTGTTTGCCATTGAAATACCTTGCGTGCTAGGTTTTTGCCATGCGCGGTAACGGCCGCAGTACGCCCTGTCCACCATCTACGCGAATCACCTGTCCCGTAACATGACCTGCATGCGGCGACAAGAGATAGGCAAATGCATGCGCGACATCATTCGGCTCGGCGATACGATTGGTCGGTATCAACGCAGCCGAACGCGCTTCCGCCTCCGGTGTGGCGATAAATCGCTGCGTGAGGGTCGAGCGGGTCAATCCCGGTGCCACCACATTCACCCGCACACCTTTATCGGCGTAGGTTGCCGCGGCACTCAGCGCCAGGCCGGTTACGGCACACTTTGCCGCAGCGATCGCTTCGTGATTGGCAAACCCGGCTTCAGCCACCACTGAACTTGTCATCACCGCCACCGCAGGCTGCTGGGCCTTGGTCGCCTGCACCACAAACCACTTGAGCACGTAAAACGCCGACGTCGCGTTGGTCGCAATTTGCTCGTGCCAGTCTTTTTCTGATGTCAGATGAAGCGGACGCACGACGGTGGAGCCGACACAATGCGCCAAGCCCTCAATGACGCCAAACTCGCCGGCTTTGGCTTGTAACAACGCGACACCATCGGCGGTGGCAAGGTCAGCGACAACAGTGGCGTGTGCGCCGTCCATTGTGGCATTGAGCGAATCAAGCTTTGCCGCATCGCGGCCGCATAACAACAACGAATCGCCACGCGCGTGGAGGATTTGGCAGAGCGCTGCGCCGATAGCGCCGGAAGCACCGGTGATAACGATATTCATAGGGGAAATTTTTCTTTATTGGCACGGTGCCAGAAGGATGAAAATGAGCGCTGCAGCCGCTCGGGGTCAATAAACGCACGTGGCGGTGTTTGAGTGGCTGCACCGCGCGCGGCTAATTCCGCAATCAGCGCCGCATAGTGCGGATTCAGCGTTTGGACAACACTGAACCCTGTAAGTGCCCGCGGCAGAGCGTCACCGACCACCCAAACGCCATCACACGCCTCGCGCATCGCGTCGAGTGCAAACTGCCAGCGCTGCTTGCTCCAGGGGTACCGGGCGTGAAAGGCGGGCACGATGATGCCGACCGTCTGGCATGGCGGATGTGAAGTTCGACGCAACGACCATGGATGTAAGAGTTCACCATTCGCGGCGGATGGAAAAACATCAAACACGCGTAACCCAACGTCTGCGGCAAGTTGCGCAATACATGCCGCATCATAAACCGCTGGCGGTTCGATTGGCGGCTGAGCAAGCTTCGCCTGCGCCCGCCGCTGCGGCGACTCCACCACCGCCGTCTTGGCCCGCGCGATTTCATCAAGCGCCTGGTAGGTGGAGTCGATCGCCGTTCCCGCGTGCGCATCGTGCAAATATTCTGGTGCATATTTGTCAACGTTCTCGGCATTAAATAGATACGGCTTGCCTGTCCAGGTCCCGGCGACCCATTGCCACGAGAGTGTGTTGGACGCCAGGTCGCCGTCCAGCAAATACGCGTACATCCACCGCGCACCGACGCGCCAATCAACTTTTCGAATGTGTACCAGGTAACTCGCCAGCCACATGCGCGCGTGGTTGTGCAAATAGCCGGTTCGATACAGCTGCCGCACCTGATCGTCAATGACTGCAACACCCGTGCTCGCGGTCACGACGTCGTCAGGCATCACGCCGTCATAGGCCACCACCTCCGCAGCCGGTGGTGGCCGTTGCGGCTGCCAGATGTCATCTCCGATTACGCGCCAGACGTGATAAAAATACTCGCGCCAGCCCAACTCAAAAGCGAATTTGTCCTGCCAGCCGATATCGGTGCGGCTGGCAAGGCGTGTGATCTCTTCGGGCACATCGGTCACACCATGCGTCAGATAGGGAGACAGTCGCGAGACACGGCCATTCAGCGCATTGCGTGTTCGCTCATATTGCGCGAGGTGAACCGCGTCAATTTTTGCCAGTGCCGATTCGCGCGCAGTCACCCGTGGCACTGCCGACAATGACGCCTGGCATGGCTGGCGCGCGTCACTCATCACAGCTTGTCCAGATTCTTCAGCGTGCTCGTCGCTTGCGCACGAAGCGCGTCGCGATCCTCCGCTGACATTTTGGTGATATTTTTTGCCATGAGTGAGGTGCGCGGATTGCTCACCAACATTTTTTCGTGTTTATCGAGGAAGTACCAATACAGCGTGGTGACCGGACATGCGGTTGCACCGGTTTTGACATCCGGCTTGTAGCGGCAACCGGTGCAGTAGTTCGACATCCGCTTGATATATTGACCGCTGGCGATATAAGGCTTGGACGTGAACCGACCGCCGTTCGCATAAATCGCCATACCCGCCACATTGGGCAGTTCAACCCACTCGACGGCATCAACGTAAACTGCAAGATACCAGTCTTCAATTTCAGTCGGCGCCACTTCGGCCATCAAGCCAAAAATGCCCGTCACCATCAGGCGTTGGATGTGATGCGCATAGCCGTACTTCAACGTCTGCCCGACGGTGTCGCGCATACAATTCATGTGCGTGTCGCCCGTCCAATACCATGCCGGTAATTTGCGCTTATGCTGAAAATGGTTGGCGTCGCGCATACCAGGCATGTCCAGCCAATACACGCCGCGTATGAATTCGCGCCAGCCAATCACCT
>JANMNT010000026.1:0-19139 GCA_031368465.1 Burkholderiales bacterium | reverse complement strand
CTCAGTCCGGCGGCGATCGACGAGTGGCTCTACAACTCCGTCGACAACGAGTTCGGTGTTCGCGACCTCGGCTACTACGTCGGCTATGCGATCGCCCCAATGGCGGTCTCGACATAGATGCTTGACAGCCAGTTTCCCGGTGTCAGATCCATCCAGCCATAAAACTGGTCGCGCTTGAGCGGCTCACCTTGTTTGCGGAACCGCACCTGTTGGTTGGGACGCACTTCGAACCCGAAATTGATCTTGTTGGCGGCAAACGATACACCGATATTTTGCTGTTGATACAAAACGAGACCATCAACATCGCGTTTGCGCTCAAGATTCAGATAAGCGGCAAACTCGGTGAATCCCATCACGTCACGCCAACGATGTGTGATCTCTTGATACCCGCGGCGTGTCCCGACCTGCCCGAAAAAACCGTTGTCGGCGCGGAAGTCGCTGCCGATTTGTTCAACCGCGCCGGCCAGCGACCATTCGCTTGCACTGTAGTTGTAGTCGATTAGCGAGGCGATATCGGTTGCCTTTCTTTTGCCGTTGATGTGATTGCGTGCATCCTGTGTGTCTGAGAATAAAACGTCGCCACGAACCCGGAATTCCCCGTTTGGACGCCAGACAAAGTCGGCACCCAGCACGCGGTTTGTCAAGGTTGGTTGGGTTGGCGTTGTGTCGTAGCGGCGGTCGGTGAAGACGCCACCGAGGGTCCATGAACCTCGGTGCAACCGCAATCGTCCGATGGTCGCCATCGATTTGGTGTCTTGTGTGGCAATGTTGGTGTTGAGCGGGCCGGGTAACAGGATCAATCCCTTGCCGTCGTCGCGTACCGTCAGAATAGTGAGGTCCATGTCATCACCGCGTCGTGTTGCGCGCAGTCCCCACGCAGGATCCGTAATGGAGCGCGTGTAAATAGCGTTGAATGGTGACGAGAAAATGTCCGATGCTTCCAGAAAAAACGGCCGTTTTTCTGAGACAAACAATGCAAATTGGGCGTTTGCCGCAAGCTGCGGGGTGTCGAGTTCGACCTGCGAAAAATCCGGGTTGATGGTCGCATCAAACACCCAGTTCGCCGAGGGCCGAAATTTCACGTCGACACTCGGCACAAAATCGTTGGTACGGCGGTCACCAGATCCTGTTTCGCGATCACGCGTGCGACGCAGAGTGATGTTGGGTGTGACGGTAAATTCGCGCCCGTCCGGGAGCCCCGTTAGGCCCGTGATGATTTGGTTGTAACAAAGCAAACAATTGGTTTCGCGTGGAATACGGCCATTGCCGATCCGGTAGACGGTATCTCGCGTGATACCGCGACCTAAAAAGACGCTCCAATTTTCACTCGGCGGGCTCGCGTAACGCAGGATCGAAAATGGAATCCGAAATTCAGCACTCCAACCATCGGGCAATCGTGCCACCGCAACGTCCCATTCAAAGTCCGGTGAGAAGTCCTCGTTTTGACTGTCCTCATTAAAAATACCGTCGCCAATTGCGCCAGCGGCATTCACCCGAAAGATCTGCGCAAATTTTCGGGACCCAACCGGGTCGAGATACACGGCAAAAAAGTCCTGAGAGCCAAACACCTGATCGCGGCGCACCAACGGTGCTTCGATTTGTGATGGGTCGGGATCGTAGGCACGCATCGCAAAATAAATCGCGTGTTTGTCGTAGGCGATTCGTGCCTCGGTTTTGTATTTGGCCGGTGCTTCGCGCGGACGATATTCGCTGAAATCCGAAATGACCGGTGCGCGCGCCCAAAACGCCTCGTCAATTTTTCCGTCGAGCGTGACTTTTTCGTTTTCACCGAGTTGCAACGCCTTTGTGGCATTAATTCGGCGCTGTTCGGGTGATTGCGTGGCGATGTTGGCCGGCGTTTGTGCCGGCGCTTGCAGTGTTGCGCAGATGCCAATGGCGGCGATGATGATGGTGGCCGTGACACTGGCCGGTCGTGAACGGTACATGATTAGATCGCTGAGCCGGGAAGAAGTTGATAATAAGTAGGCGATCGCGCCATGCGTACGGTGTTGTGATGAAATGCGGAATTGCCGGCTCGAAATGCAGTTGTTCCCGAAAGTTGGCCGACCATTGCAATCGTATTCAGCAAATACTGCTGGCCCGGCTAAAGGTGACAAGCGGCGGGTTTTTGTGGATACAAAAAAGCCCGCCGAAGCGGGCTTTTCTTGGCGCGCAGTGCAATTAAAACGCCAGGCACACCAGGTAGGAATTTGCATCCAATACCGAGGCCGTGGCCAGCGCCGTTGTTGGTGTTGCGATATCAGCCACACGGAAAGAACCGGTTTGTGTATTGCCGTCATCAAGTTGTGTGTCGAGTTGCTTGGCAATCTTGCCCAAGACGCCGGTCGAACAAATGTTGTATGAACCGGTCATCAAGGTTGGCAACGTCATTTGCATCGTGCTGCTAATACCAACACGGCCGCCATCGGCGTTGATCTGGACGTATGCGTCACCCGTGGTGCAGTTAACCGTGGTGCTGCCCGCCAGAAAACCGGCGAGACGCATATGCTGCCATGCGAGGCACGACTCTTCGGTGGCGACTGCCGAATCCCAGGTACCTTGAATTTGACCGTTACCGACTGTTCCGCCGGTTGTGGCATCTGTCGCACCGGTGATTTTGGTCGACGCGAGAGCCAAGTCGCCGGGAATGCCTTTGAAACGATCTTGGAAACCGTACAGTGCGGTTTGAATCGTCCGGAAGTCTTGTGCATAACTTTTTGCTTTTGCACTGTTGATCAGTTCCTGACCTTTCAACACGCCGCCGAGCAGCAGGCCGACGATCACCAGCACGATCGCAATTTCAACGAGGGTAAAACCGGATTGTTGACGTTTCATGACGTTTCCTTTTTATGTAATCTGATGGTGCGTGCGATGTGCGCTTGCCGCGATGCGGCCTAAAACAAAACCTTGAGGGCGATACCGAAGATCATTCCAATCAC
This sequence comes from Burkholderiales bacterium, assembly GCA_031368465.1. Taxonomy (GTDB): domain Bacteria; phylum Pseudomonadota; class Gammaproteobacteria; order Burkholderiales; family Usitatibacteraceae; genus UKL13-2. The sequence goes on along the minus strand of JANMNT010000026.1, from coordinate 16,200 downwards.
CAACACCGTAACGGCGACGCTATATGGAATGTTGGGTGTCACGCTATGCATTGTGTTCATGGCAGCCTCCGAGGGCATTGTTAGGGTACGTAGAGCATAGAGCATTTTGTGTGCCAACTCGATAACAGATTGATTATATTAACAAAAATGTAAATCATTGCATTTTACAAACCCGTGCATGTCGGCTGTTGCGACGCATGTGTCCGGGTTTCCGACAGCCAAGCCCTGTAGCGTTGGGGATTCGGCACATGTCCAACCAGCAGGGGTTGATCAACCGAATAGATTGCCTTAAATGCGAAGGCATTGCTATGCCACAATCGCGGTAGTCCACCACCTCCCATGCGACCATCAGTTGAATTCAACCCTTACATCTTCAGATAGCGCGACAACGCCAAACTGGCTGATCCGTCAACGCCGCTGGTTGATTATTGCCATGCTGGTGTCGTTGCACTTCGCATTGCTTTCGCAGGCGGATAGTTTATTTTCCCGGGTCTGGCTGATGGTGCATTTCGGGCTATTCTTAATTTGGCAACCGTTTGTATCGGCCGAGCGCGAACTGAATGTGATCGCGGTGGCACTGTTACTTGGCATTACCGCCGTGATTCTCTATTCACTGGCCGGCTGGATGTTTGTCGCCTGGATCGCGATTTTGATCGCCATCATGGGCGGCAAGGTGTTCACCTCGCAGGCGGCCCGCCGCAGCCGGTTCTATTTGGTTGCGGTGCTCTACCTGTTTGCAATATTGCTGACGTGGACCGTGCCGGTTTCGCTGTTGCAGCTTGGTCAAAGTCTGCCGGAAGGCATGCGAAACCTTGCGGCGCTGGTGGTGCCGCTGGTATTGGTCGCAATGGTGTTCCTGCCGTTTCGTGCCGAGGACGAACATACCGCGCAGGTTTTCGATTTTTTCTACTCCATTTTTGTATTTCAGCTGGTCGTTGTGTTGGTGTTGGGAAGTCTGGCGGCAATGCGGGTGACCGGCAATCAATATTTCCCGGCGGTGTTGTTGACCGTATTGTCATTTGCCGGTGCGCTGCTATTTTTGGCGATTTTGTGGGGACCAAGGGCGGGATTCGGCGGGTTGCGAACCTATTTCTCACGCTATTTGATGACTGTTGGAATGCCGTTCGAGTTGTGGATGCGTCGCATTGCCGAGCTTTCGGAAACAGAAATTTCCTCTTCGCGATTCCTCGAGTCCGCCATGGCCGAGGTGGCGACATTGCCGTGGATTCTCGGCGCAAAGTGGCAATCGCCGGACGCCGGTGATGCCAAGATCAGCGAAAACAGTTTTGGTCACGAGTCAGAGCATTCGGCAATGTTTCGCTATCACGACCTTACCATCACGTTCTACACTGAAATTGCGTTATCACCCGCGCTGTTTTTGCATGTCCGGCTGCTTGCCCAGGTCATCGGCGAATTTTATGAAGGTAAACGGCGTGAACAGGCCATGAAACAAAACGCCTACATGCAGGCCGTACATGAGACCGGCGCAAGACTGACCCATGACATCAAGAACTTGTTGCAGTCGATGTATGCCATCACCTCGGCAAGCGCCGTCTCGCGCGAACGCCGGCTGGCGCGGCCGGCGGATCTACCCGAGCGACGTGAAGCCTCGGAATTTGAACGCATGTTGGAGCGTCAGCTGCCGCATCTTACCCAGCGGCTGCAAGTCACGTTGGACAAACTGCGCAATCCGGCGACGGTGGCGACCAATGTGGTTGTGCCGGCGGCACAGTGGTGGAGTGATGTAAAGATCCGCCACCAAACCGGCAACATTATTTTTGTCGGCGACACCAACACGCTAGGCAATGTGCTGGCGAATGTATTTGATACCGTGCTGGAGAATTGTCTGGAGAACGCACTAAAAAAACGGATTCGCGAAACCGACATTTGCATTACGGTTGAGCTGCTACCCGGCGATGCGCCCGGGTTGGTTGTGGCTGATACCGGCAGCGCGATCGCTAGTGCGACTGCGCAGAGTTTATTTGGCGGGCCGGTGGGAAGCTCGCGCGGGGGCGGATTGGGCATCGGCCTTTTCCAAGCCTCGCGTCAGGCCGCAGATGCAGGCTACGCTCTTACGCTCGACTGCAATGTTCCCGGCAACGTACGCTTCAAGCTCGCGAAGATGGCGGGCTAATGTTGCGCGAGTTGCGCGACAATCAAAAAAAACGGACACCGCAGTGTCCGTTTTTTGTTGCCGCTGCCATCTACAAAATCAGTACTTGGATACGCGGGTCGCGCCCTGTCCAGACAAAATACGCACCCGATCACCAACGCGGAATTCCTCGTCCTTTTCCTGGGTGATGGCGATGAGTTTGCCGCCTTCAAGTTTCACGGTAACCTCGACCCCCCGCTTGTCATTGTTGGACTTTTCAATCCCGCTACCGACCAATCCGCCGACCACTGCGCCGGCAATTGCGCCGGCCACGCTGGCTTTGTCGCCACGTCCAAGCGTCGAGCCTGCGACACCGCCAAGTGCAGCGCCTGCCAACGTTCCGGTGCCGGAGTCACGTGCATCGATAACAACATCCCGCACGCTCTCAACGGTTCCCAGACGAACGTTCATTTCGCCGCGCGTTTGACTGCGGGTGTAATTGCCGCCACCCAAACCAGGCGAGGCACAGCCCGCCAAAAATGCGCTTGTGATCAAGATGGTGAGCAATACTGTTCTTTTCAGTTCCATGTCTTTCCTTTCCATTATGTTGCGGACAACTGTTGGCAACGGGTGTTTCCCGCAGTCAATGGGTCATCCCGCAGCCTTTCGAATACAAATTAATCCCAAAGCGATTCGTTAAACGCCATCTGATAACGCGTGGCGATTTCGTCGCGCGTCGGCTGATGGCCCTGCGGTCCACGGTATTCAATTTTGATCGAGCCCATGGTGTTGGCGAGCCTGCCGGTTTTCTCCCACGACCAGCCGCGTTCAATTCCGTACAACAGTCCTGAGCGGTATGCGTCACCGCACCCGGTTGGATCGACCCGCCTGTTTTCATTAACGCTGGGAATCGAGATCTGTTGACCGTCCGCATAAATTACCGATCCTTCAGCACCCTTGGTGACAAATAGCGCCCTAACCCGCCCGGCCAGCTTTTCCAGCGATTCGCCGGTCTGGTCTTCAAGCACCCGCGCCTCATAGTCATTGACCGCAACATAGTCGGCCAGTTCAATAAAGTGTTTGAGTTCGTCGCCGTTAAACACCGGCATGGCCTGGCCCGGATCAAAAATAAACGGGATCTTGAGGTCGGCAAATTGGGTTGCATGCTGCAACATTCCATCGCGCGAGTCCGGCGCAAGAATACCGATCGCGACGTTTTTCGCGTCACCAACCTTGTTGATATACGACGACGACATTGCGCCGGGGTGAAACGCCGTAATCTGGTTGGCGTCAAGGTCGGTGGTGATAAAAGCCTGCGGCACAAACGTGCCGGGCACCTCCTTGATATGTGTGCGTGAAATGCCAAGTGTGTCGAGGCGCTCCCGGTAAGGCGCAAAATCGTCGCCCACGGTGGCCATGATTAGCGGGTCGCCGCCCAACAGGTTCAGGTTGTAGGCGATATTCCCGGCGGTTCCGCCAAATTCGCGACGCATGTCGGGTACCAAAAATGACACATTCAGGATGTGGATCTGGTCAGGCAGGATATGGGTGCCAAAGCGGCCGTGAAAAACCATAATTGTGTCGTAGGCGACTGAGCCACAAATCAAAGCAGGCATGGAGGTTCCGTAAGGTTGTCGGGGCAAAGCAACATTATAGCGAGCGCATCCATTTCGCCCGTGCGCCGGCATTTGCGCCAAAGCAAGCCGCCTGAACCGGTTCACCTGTCGCAAAGCGGCGACGGTTCAGATGACTATTTTTTGTCGCGTGTGCATCGACGCATTGACTTGATGGTTCGGAAATGCGAAATTAGTTGCGTAAGTTTGTTTCATGTGCTGGCGCACTCTTCACGTTGCAATTACCGGTCTTATTGCCGCTTCCAAAACGGCAATTGAAATTGGAATAATGCGACGAGCATGACGAAGCGAATTCTGAAACAGGGCAAACTCATCGAAAGATGAGGACGCAAAGTCTCCGGTCTAATGGACATATTAAATGTTCAACGATAGCGGGATTACCAGAAAGTGAAGCAACGGAAATTGGCAGGAAAGACGGCATTGATTGCCGCCCGTGCTGGATGAACAGAGCAGGTGGCCCCAACCGGGGAGTTTTGTCGCCTATGCCAACGTCCATCCGTGTCAGCGCGAGATTCCCTTGCATCGACTTTTCGTAACGCATTCCCCGACCAATGGGGTAGCGCATGCGCGTCCTTGTCGTTCGATGAGATTTGCTCGATTACTTATTTGCGGCGGCCGGGTGGCAAATGGCGCTGCATTGGGGAACGAGCATGGCACATGCAATAGATAATGTTGTCGCCTTTAATCCTGATCGTGTCGGCCGCAAGCGCGCTGTCAGCGCCGAGTCGACCGGCGTCATCAACGGGTGTCGCGACATCGCGGTAACACGCATTTGTGCGGCGCTCGCCGGCGCGTTCGACAAGATTGAAGATGAATTGTTTGAGCTTGCCGGCCAATCCCCCGATCGCGAAGCACAAAACATGTATCTGGATGCGCGTAACCAGGCGCGCGAGAAACGAAAAGATATCGAGTCCGCGTTTCGCAGCGAGTTCGTCAGTTTTTTTGCAAAAAAAGTCAAAAGCGCGGACGATGACGAAGTGCCGAAATCGGCCAATCGTTATAACCTCGATCAACTCTCGCTGGTCGAAGACGATACGTTGACGGAGTCCCTCGCAGTCAACGATATCGCAAGGCGGCTCACCGACAAATGTGATGAAGAGCTGCGCGCATTGTCGCAACGCATGGGTTTTCTGCTGTCTGAGCCCGAACTTTCTGACGATGCCAACCCGATCGCGCCGGATACCGTGATTAAAGCGCTGAAGTCGGCGTGTGATCAGATGACATCCGGATTTCAGGTGAAGTTGACTGTTTTAAGAATGGTCGAGCAACACATGGCGCAGGAAATGCTGAGTGTTTATCACGACATCAATACGCATCTGGTGGCAAAACAAATCTTGCCGACCATCCGCCCGACCTTTCGCAAGGCGCAGACACATATCGTCCGCAAGAGCGACGTTGACGGCGCTGGTCCTGCAACATTGAATGCATCGCAAGGTGAAATCGGCGCGCAGGCAAACACTGCGATTGGTGGTGAGGCCGGCACATTGCCGGGCGGCTATCTGCCCGCAGGACCAATGCCGGGAAACTCTGCAGCTGAAATTTTTCAAACACTGCAGCAACTAATGGCCGGAAATACCTCATATGCGGTCAATCAGGCGTCACTTTCCAACGTCCCGCACGTCGCGCAGCTTCCCATGGACAAAGCGGCCCGATTTTTTGCCGCGGGCGACGCGAAATCAAATGCGCAATCGCCAAGAACAGCCGGCCCTGCTGTTGGCGACATGAGAGCAAATGGCGCACCGTCCACTGCAACAAGCGGCACCCTTGACGTCGCGGCAGTCAATGCACTGGTCGCCGCCCTCTCACAAATACAGCAATATGGATTGCCAGATGTTGTCGCGCAAGAGACCGGCAAGCCGGATGCTGATTTTGCAGCCGGCCAAACCACGGTCGCAAATCTAAACGTACTGCGCGAGATAAAGGCGCAAGGGTTGGCGGCTGGCTCGAGCCAGGTTGACACAATGACCATCGATATCGTGGCCATGCTGTTTGACTATGTGTTTGATGATAAGTCGATACCCGACACCATCAAGGCGCTGATTGCCCGTCTTCAGATTCCCGTCTTGAAGGTGGCAATCATCGACAAGGGATTTTTCTCACGTAAAAGCCATCCAGTGCGCCGTCTTCTTGACATCCTGGCAGATGCGTCAATCGCCTTTGCCGGTGAGGCGTCGCGCGAAGACCCGCTCTACAAAAAAATTGAAATCATTGTTGATCGAATTCACGGCGAATTTGATACCGATATCGCGTTGTTTGACAAAATGATCGACGAATTTGAGGCGTTCCTGCGTGAGCGCGAGACTGCCAACGCGGAAATTGTCGAGCAATCCGCCCGTGCAATGCACGAACGCGAGAAGCGTGAAATGGCGCGTCTTGTTGCGCAGGCAGAAACCGATCGCAGAACCAACTTTGCAGATCTACCCATGCCTGTCGTCGCAATGCTCAAAGGGCCGTGGATGCGGGTGCTCGAACGTTTGTACCTGCGTGAAGGCGGCCGCAATGCGCGTTTTCTGGAAGCCGTCGAGACGGCTGAGCAGTTGGTATGGAGCGTCGAGCCAAAAGTCGACGCAGGGCAACGCCGGGATCTGGTGGCGGCATTGCCGCTGTTGCTCAGGCGGTTGCAGGATGGTCTTGATATTGCCACCGTTGAGAAGACCGATCGCGATCGCTTTTTCGCCGCATTGGTTGATTGCCATGCCGCTGCGGTCAAGGCGGGATTGCGAGGGGAAAGTGTTGCAAGCCTGTTTGCAAATGCCCATGGCAATGAGGCTATTGCGCCACTTTTTGAGAAGCTGGTTGCCGAAGAACAGGCACGCGACGCTGCCGCAGCGGGTATCAATCGCAGCGGCGTTGCGCGCATCCAATTTACCGAACACGGCGTCGAAATTGAAGAGTTGTGCGCAACGGTCGATGGTCAGACCGGCTCGGTCCTGACAGTGTCAACAGATGAAGCCCCGGTAAATGTGGTCGAAACTGGCGGGGCTGCCAGCCATTTTGAGTTTACGCAGGACAATCAGCTCGCTGACAAGGGTGACACAATAGTTCCGCGTGAATTCAAGCGTGGTACATGGGTCGAGTTTTTGCACGACGGGGGCAAGAAAATTCGCGCCAAGCTATCCTGGGTGAGTCCGCTAAAGGGCGTCTATCTGTTTACCAATCCGGGTGCAACCGAGGCGCTTTCGATTGCGCCCGACGCGCTGCACCGTCAGCTCAGCAAAGGCACTGCGCGGGTAATCCCGGAGTCGTCGATGATTGACCGGGCGGTCGATCGAATGGTTAATTCGCTGTCGGGAGTCGCCTCATGACGGGCGGACAATTCCGACACACGTCGATTTCGATCACGATTGTGATCAGGTGGATCATCGCGCGGCACCGCCGTGTGTTGGCCCGCTACCTGCTTTTGGTTGCCACATCCGTTTCCATTGCTGCAACCTCATCGGTGCTTATACAGAATGGCGCACCAACCGCAGGGTCGGGTGTTTTGAATCTGGCGGCGACGGAAACACAATCCGCCGCGGTTGAAAAGCAAACCCACCAACCACCATGAACAATGTATCGATGTTCTCCCGTCCAGACTGCCTTGCCGGTTCTGCTATGGGTAAAACGCCCGCAGCCCGTAGCCGGACGCCGGTGTCTTGCCGGCAAGTTCCAGATTGAGATTGACATAAAGTTCGGTATTCGCGGCAATGTTCTCGTCGCGCGCGGGACGCCGCCCAAGATACTCGCCCGGGTTCAACACACGGCTCGACAAGACGGCATTGTTGGCGTCCATCAGCTTGACTTCCAGGAACGGAAAGTCATGCGGGGTATTTGCACGATTGGCAATTGTCGCGGTGAGCAATATGCGACCCGGCTTGCCCGGCGGCTCGATCAAATCAGACGATTCAATTTTGATGGCGTTTGCATCCCGGCCGAATGCGACTGCACAGCCGGCAATTTCGCATGCGGTGACAAAGGATGGTCTCAGCGCCGGGTACTGTTGCGCAATTTCGCTGCGGAACGCGTAAAGAATTTGCAAGACCAACACAATGCTGGAGATACCGCCAAGCCAGCGCCAGCCCCCGGCGCTTTGCGCGCGTTGAACTGTTGGCATCGGGCCGACAATGAGCGGGTTGTTTGACCCAATGCCATCAACCTGCTCGTCTAGCTCGTCACCCGCCGCCGCGTCCGTTTCAGCCGCGTCTGAAAATGTGACGCCGTCAACATTGTTACCGGACGCCGAATCGTTGGTCGAGTTGCTTGCACGATCATGCGTTGATTCCGGCGCATCGACAGCATCATGCAATGTTTCTACATCCGCGTGTGTGGGATCAATTTGTCCTTCCGCGCTCGACGATGCGCCATGCAATTCGGCGGGACCTGCGGATTCATGTGCAGACGGAGGACCGCCGTTGCCGCGATGTTCCGTGTCGCCGGTTGCCAAGACCGAATCGACGTGTCGCGGGTCGACTATCGAATAGTCGACGGTATCGCCGGCGCCGCCGTCCTCAATCCGTTTCAGCGATTCAAATGCATTAAACACGTTGCGGCAACGACCGCACATTACCCGTCCCTGGCGGACGTTTAATTGTTCCGGCGCGACTCGAAATTGTGCACCACAGTTCGGGCAGGTGGAAAGAAGCATGACCGAATTCTAGCCGAGCCGCCCGCTCAGATGCGAATTCCGGCAATTGCACTCCAACCCTCGGCCTGCCGCCATACCGACAAATCAAAATATGGCCGATAGATTTGGATGATGTCGTCGGCCTGTTCATCCAATATCCCCGCCAATACCAATTTTCCACCGACGCTGGTGTGGGCGGCCAACAGCGGCGCCAAAATTTTTAGCGGATTGGCCAGAATATTTGCCACCGTGATATCGGCGACGTAATCCAGTATTCGATCGGTGGTTTGCAAAGCCATAACGACGCCATTCTGACCGGCGTTGTAACGCGCTGTTTCAACCGCAACAGCATCGATATCGACGCCGAACGCCTCGCTTGCGCCGAGTTTCATCGCGGTGATGGCTAATATGCCGGACCCGGTGCCGTAGTCCAATACCTTGTTGCCGGTCTCGACATTTTGTTCCAGCCATTGCAGGCATAGCCGGGTTGTCGGATGGCTACCGGTGCCAAATGCCGCGCCGGGGTCCAAGGCAATGTTGATTGCATTGTCAGCGCTGTTGCTGCTCTGATGCCATGTGGGCACGATGGTAATGCGGGTGGAAATTGGAATGGGCTGGAACTGGGATTGGTTCTGCTTTACCCAGTCGATGTCGTCAACAACCGCGTGCGTGAAACTTAATGTCGAAATATCCAATTCAGCTGCAGCGCGCCATACGGATTCAATCGCAGTATTTGCATCGTTCTGGAAAAGAGCGGTCAATTCGCAACGATCCCAAAGTCCGCCAGTGGCACCAGGCTCGCCAAAAATCGGCCGTTCGGCAACGGTACCCTCGTCAGCGTCTTCGACGGAAACCGACAGAGCGCCATCCTCAAGCAGCGCATCGCCGAATTGATCGGCGGTCTCGCGATCAAGCAGGATGGTGATCGATAGCAGTGGCATGTTGGCAGCGTATGAAGCGATGGGTGAAGCGGAAATTAATCCGCGTCACCGGAAATCTTTTTCAAACGTGCCATTCGCTCTTCAAGAAAGTGGATGGAGGTCCCGCCGCGGATAAATGCGGCGTCACTGAGTAATTCCTGATGCAGCGGCAAATTGGTGTGAATACCTTCAACCACCATTTCCGAGAGCGCCGTACGCATCCGGGCAAAGGCTTGTTGGCGGGTGTCGCCGTGCGCGATGACTTTGGCAATCAGCGAGTCGTAGTAGGGGGGCACAAAATAGTCCGCATAAACGTGCGAGTCAACACGAATACCGGGCCCGCCGGGCACGTGAAAGCGGGTGATGCGGCCGGGGGATGGCACAAAGCTGACCGGGTTTTCAGCATTGATGCGACACTCAATGGCGTGACCGCGCAGCTGGATTTCCTTTTGGCGGTAACGCAGTTTGTGGCCGGCGGCAATCCGAATCTGTTCTTGCACGATATCCACCCCGGTGATCATTTCCGATACGGGATGCTCGACCTGCACGCGGGTATTCATTTCGATGAAATAAAATTCGTCTTTCTCAAACAGGAATTCAAAGGTACCGGCACCGCGATAACCCATCTTCACACAGGCTTCCGCGCAACGTTCGCCTATTTTGTCGCGCAGACGTGCCTTCAGTTCAGGTGCCGGCGCCTCTTCAATAATTTTTTGATGCCGTCGCTGCATTGAACAATCGCGCTCCCACAAAAAAATCGCGCTTTTGTGTTCGTCGGCAAGAATCTGAATTTCAATGTGGCGGGGATTCTCCAGAAATTTCTCGAGGTAGACGGTCGGGTTGCCAAACGCCGACTGCGCCTCAGACTTTGTCATCTGTACCGCGTTGACCAGCGCGGCCTCGGTATGTACCACCCGCATGCCGCGTCCGCCGCCGCCGCCCGCCGCCTTGATGATGACCGGGTAGCCGACTTCGGCGGCAATCGCACGAATCTCTTTTGGGTCATCGGGCAAAGCGCCTTCGGATCCCGGCACGCACGGCACCGCGAATTTGCGCATTGCCGCCTTGGCGGCAACCTTGTCGCCCATCATGCGGATGTTTTCGGGCTTCGGGCCGATAAACACAAATCCCGAATTTTCAACACGCTCGGCGAAGTCGGCGTTTTCCGACAAAAAACCGTAACCAGGGTGAATCGCCTGCGCGTCAGTCACTTCTGCGGCACTAATGATGGCCGGAATATTGAGATAACTGTCTTTGGATGCGGCGGGTCCGATACAAACCGACTCGTCGGCGAGCATGACGTATTTTGCGTCCGCATCTGCTTCAGAATGCACCGCAACCGTCTTGATGCCCATCTCGCGGCAGGCGCGCTGGACGCGCAATGCGATCTCTCCGCGATTCGCGATCAGCACTTTTTCAAACATTGCCCCGGCCTTGGGGTTACTGCCGAATACCGCCATGACAAAACCCCGCGGCTATTCGATGATAAAAAGAGGCTGGCCGTATTCGACCGGCTGGCCGTTTTCGACCAGAATCGACTTCACAACGCCCGCAGCATCGGACTCGATCTCGTTCAGCAGCTTCATGGCTTCAATAATGCAAAGCGTTTGTCCTTTGGATACGGCCTGGCCAATTTCGACAAACGACGACGACCCGGGGGAAGGGGAGCGGTAGAAGGTTCCGACCATCGGCGATTTGAGTGTGTGCCCGGTTGGCGCGGCAGGCGCGGCGGCAACAATCGGCGCCGGTGCCGCGGCAGCTGGCGCAGCAGGTGCCTGCATCATCATCGGCTGTTGCGTGAAATTTTGTACGCCATGACGACTGATGCGGACCTTTTCTTCGCCTTCGGTTATCTCCAACTCGGCGATGCCTGATTCTTGTACCAAGTCAATCAGGGTTTTAATTTTGCGTAAGTCCATTTTTCTGTCTCCGGCAACGGCGCGACCCCAGAAAGTCGGGGCGCTGGTTGTTTTCGGCGATCGGCGCATGCTGCAGGCGCATAGATCAGCCTGTTATTTTTCTAAAGGAAGTCGGTTTTAGGGGTTTTGTTTTGAAAGTTGCTTGACCGCCGCGTTAACGGCGAATTCATAGCCAACCGATCCCAGTCCACAAATCACACCAACCGCTTTATCCGACAAATACGAGTGTTGGCGAAACGCCTCACGCGCATGGACGTTGGAAAGGTGAATTTCGATAAAGGGGATGCTTACGGCCAACAACGCGTCGCGAAGGGCAATGCTGGTATGGGTAAATGCCCCGGGGTTGATGACAATAAATCCGACCGATTCGGCTTTTGCCGCATGGATACGGTCGATCAGCGCACCCTCGGCGTTTGTTTGGAAAGTCGAAAGCGCCACACCCAACCCAGCCGCAATCTTAACCAGACGGCCGTCAATATCTGCCAAGGTATCTGTTCCATAGACTTCTGGTTCACGTGTTCCAAGCAGATTCAGGTTTGGCCCGTGAAGGACAAGAATACTTTTCATGGCGGTAGTTTGCCTGAAAATGCGAGAAATTGTCTAATTTTTCGCCGAAGTTAATGACCCAGCGGTCATAGGCCATGGCAGTTTTGGGTGGAAAACCGCGTTTCGCACCAAAATAAAGCGTTTATCAACGGCGATCCGTACTTGCGGCGGACAATCAATTGTCTCTTCGTTGTGAATTTGCCGAAAATGCGCGCATTTGCAACAAAATACGCAGAGTTTGCTAATTGGGAAGATTATTTTTGATCAACTGTTCAAAGTCCGACTCGATTACCACGCCCAGTTTTGTCATCAGAAAATCGCCGCCCGGGGTAAGCACAATTGTAAAGGGCAACAATCCGAGTCGGTTTCCCAGTCGTTTGGACAACGCAATGGCGCCGCCTTCATCAGCAAGAACCGGGTAATTGATTCTTAACTTTTCAGCGAATTTGCCGGAATTTACGGCAGAATCGGCAGCAATGCCGACAATTTGCAATCCCATTGGCCCGTATTTCTCTTGTAGACGTACAAAGATCGGCATTTCCTCAAGACAGGGTGCGCACCAGGTCGCCCAAAAGTTAATTACCAACAGCTTATTGCTCCATTGGCCGAGGGATTGTTGTTTGCCAGACAGATCTGGCAGACTCGCTGAATAAATGACAGCCGATGTCGCCGCGCTGCCCGGTATGTTGCTGACGGTCGATGTTGGTTTCTCGTCCGCGTCGACCGCAACCAGCGCGACTAGAGCCAGCAACGCCAAAATTACCGTTGCAACCCCGACAAATAAGGCAATTTTTTTCGGCACAGGCTAACCCAATCGCGCCGATTTGTCGGCTGAATTACGCGGCGCGGTCATTTGCCGGCACTTGGCTTGACGGGCTCGCTACGGGTCGACATTGTGCTGAGGCCGGACTTGCCAAACGGCAAACTGGTTGCTTCATTTGGTGAAGTCCAGCCGTCAGAAACAGCAAGTGGTTGGATAAAAATCTGGCGTTGTGGTGGAAAACAAACGCCAACCGCGGCACAGCCTTGGGAAATAAACGCGACCTTTACGGATTGTTTGGATAGATTGCCTTTGTCAGGACCCTGTTGAAATCCGGCCAAATCAACCAGTAGCGTGACCTTGTTTTCGAAAACCTCGACTTTGCCAAAGGTTGGATCATCAACCGGCTTGCCGGGGGGAATTGACAACGCCAGATTCTGTTTGATATTTGCGGAGGCATTTTTCCCCACAGATTGTTTGCCGGATTTACCGGCGATCACGTGGTCGACCAATTCAACACGGAGTCGGTCACGATACAGGTAGTAACTTGGTGCAATGGTTACGGTCAATTCAGCAGTAAACGCGTCACGTACCCGGAGTTTTGGCCGAAACGCGTCAACCGGATCCAATAGTTCGGCCGGCGTGGCGGACTTCGCCGGTGCGGTTGTTGCCGTCGTCTTCGGCGAGTCTGCGGCATAACCCAATTGGAAGAAGACGGCCAACACAAGAGCGAGCGCTAACTTTAAAGAAATACACTTCAATTTATGCAACCTCATTTTGGGGTCAGGATGATTGATTCCGCACAAACGGCGTCAAGCAATAGGATCAGGTATTTTAGAAGTAATAGAGACCTATGCGGGGCGATCGGAGTTCCGTGTCCCCCGCTCAACGGCATCATCGCAACAAAGATCGGTGACAGCTGGTTGCTTCGACGTGTGATCTCGGCTGGACGCCGAAGCCAGCTTCAACCCGATGTAATTTGGCCCATCGCTGTTGCAAATACCACGATGGCACACATTTATTGTTTGTCGTGCAATTGTTGAAGCGTCACAATAGGACCCACCATGCGCTTTATTATTCTCACCATTTTAGTTGCGTTCCCGCTCGCCGAGGGCGCCGTGTTGTACAAGCTGGCCGCCGGTGAGCAAGGGCACGCCGGTTGGGTGCTGGCGTGGGTCATTTTTGCAGCAATCGCAGGCATCGTCTTGATCAAGCAGGCGCGTTTTTCGCTGATTTCGCGCCTCGGTCAGGCGTTGGCTCACGGGCAATTTTCACTTGCCGCGCTGATCGATAGTTTCCGAACAGTGATCGCGGGGCTGCTGTTGGTTTTTCCAGGCGTGTTATCAGATGTGCTGGCGTTGACCATTTTGCTCATTCCGATTCGTGAGCCCGCCGTCGCCCGGGCGGCAAACGGCCCTCGGCAAGGCCGTCATACCGGACCGCCGGTGAATCCGGATGGCGTCATCGAAGGCGAGTTTCGGCGCGAACGTTAGCCCTGTTGCGGGTGCAGCGTGGCGAGAAATTCCGTGACCGTCGGGTAGCGTAGCCGGAGTTTGAGTATTTCCTTCATCCGTGTGTTTTGAATTCGCCTTGATTCACGCATGAACGACAACATTGCGGGTGAAATCGTCGATTCCGCCAAATGGCGCGAGATTCGCGGCGGACGCGGCAAATCAAAACGTGCCGCGACCTGATCAAAGTAGTCGCCCATTTTGAGATTGCTGTCGTCAACGATGTTCAAAACCGAGCTGCGTTCAAGCGCCATCGATGCAACACACGCCGCAGCAAGATCGTCAGCGTGAATGTGGTTCGTATAGCCGTCCTCATCTGCGTTGATTGCCGGTGTGCCGGCACGCAGTCGCGCAAGCGGCAGGCGGTCAATCGCATAAATGCCGGGCGCGCGCAAAACAACCAGCGTTACCCGGCGCGCCTGCGCCCACGCCGTCAAGACAGTCTCGCCGTCGACCCGACGTATGGCGCGATCTGATTGGGGATTAACTGGGCGGGTTTCGTCGATGATGACACCGCCACAATCACCGTATACGCCGGTCGTGCTGATGTAAATCAGGCGCGTTGGCAGTTGCCCGGCTGGCAGCTTGTTCAGTGCAAGCAATAGATTGCGTGAATGCTGGTCCTCGGTGCCGAATGACGGCGGCGGCGCAAAGTGAAAAATGGTTGCCGGCGCGCTGCCATCCGCGCATAACAACGACAGAGACCGGGGGTCGGAAAGGTCGCCGGACACCGTCGTCGCGCCGCATGCGCGCGCCGCATGCGCCCGTTCGGGGTTGCGGATCAGGGCGGTCACCGCAAATGCCGGCCGCAGCAAATTTGCCACCCGCTCGCCAATGTCGCCAAAACCGACAATCAACACGTTCGTTTCTGAATTCGCCATCGCCATGCGGGCAAAGTATAGTTGACGTTTTGTGCGGCCTGCCGGCGGCGGCGCATTGATTACCATCCCTCGATCTGGATTATGAGCACCGAATTTACCGTTACCCTCAAGCCCTCCGGCAATACCTTCCGCGTTACGTCGGACGAAACCATCCTCGAAGCCGCACTGCGTCAGGGCATCGGGTTGCCCTACGGCTGTCGCAATGGTGCATGCGGGTCGTGCAAGGGAACCCTGGTGTCAGGCGATTTTGATTACGGCCAATATCAGGAACGCACCCTTCGCCCGGAAGAAAAGGCCGCCGGAAAAGCGTTGTTTTGTGTGGGTAAGGCGTGCTCGGATCTCACCCTCGAGGTACGCGAAATCGGCGGTACCGGCGACATCCAAATTCGCACTTTGCCATGCCGTGTTGAGAAAGTTGAAAAACCCGCGCCGGATGTTGCGGTGCTTTCGCTCAAGCTGCCGGCGCAGGAACGGTTGCAATACATGGCCGGGCAATATATCGACATCCTGTTAAAGGACGGCAAACGTCGCAGCTTTTCAATGGCGAACGCACCACATCGTGACCAATACGTCGAATTGCATATCCGCCATATTCCGGACGGGCAGTTCACCAGTTTTGTCTTCAATGAGATGCGCGACCGGGCAATCTTGCGTTTTGAAGGACCGCTGGGCTCGTTTTTTCTGCGCGAAGATTCCGACAAGCCGATTATTTTTGTCGCGGGGGGCACCGGCTTTGCGCCGATCAAGGCGATCCTTGAACACGCCTTTTTCAAACACATCGATCGCGAAATAGTGCTCTATTGGGGCTGCCGCACGCGCGCCGATTTGTACATGGCCGAACTGCCGGCGCAATGGGCAAAGGAACATCCGAACTTTACGTTTATACCGGTTTTATCCGACGCCAAAGCGGAGGATAATTGGATCGGTAGAACCGGCTTTGTGCATCAGGCGGTGGTTGACGATTTTGAATCGCTCGCAGGTTATCAAGTCTATGCGTGCGGCGCGCCGGTCATGATAGAAGTCGGCCAAAAAGCTTTTATTGAACGTGGTCTGCCGGAAGAAGAGTTTTTCGCCGACTCGTTCACCTATTCAACGTAACACCCATCAACCATTCCGGAGAGAAATCATGATCAAAGTTGGCGACACCATCCCAAACGGCACATTGAGCGAATTTATTGCAGTTGAAACCGAAGGCTGCGCATTGGGACCGAATAGTTTTCAGGTGGAAAACCTGGTCAAAGGTAAGAAGATCGTCATTTTTGGCCTGCCCGGTGCGTTCACGCCAACGTGTTCGGCGCAGCACGTGCCCGGTTATGTCAAAAACTACGACGCGC